>NZ_DASTBH010000205.1:0-5638 GCF_035712165.1 Actinophytocola sp.
TCCAACCTCACCGTCGGGTGGGGCATCGTGGAGAGCAACTTCCAGTACATCAACACCGCCAAGGACCTGACCGACCTGCGCGACCAGTTGCGCAGCGGCGAGGCGCCGTTCCGCGACGTCAGTGGCGAGACCGGCACCGCATGGACGGGTTGGAGCTGGGACAACAAGATCGCCGACTTCGCCAACTCGGGTGAGCAGAACATCACCGTGACGAACGGGTTCGTCCGGGGCGGGACCAACCGCTGGCCGCAGCTGCAGGAGCTGGCGATGGCCAACGACGCGCTGGTGGCCAACCCGTTCAACTGGCCCAACGCGACCGCGGGCGACGACATCGCCGGCAACGAGACGCTGCGGTTCTTCGTCAAGGGCCCGGACGGCCGCTACACCGACGTGGCCGCCGAGCTCGGCCTGGCCGCTCCGGTTCCGACCCGCGGCATCGCCACCGGCGACACCGACGGCGACGGCCGGCTCGACTTCGCGGTGGCCCGGCAGTACGGCGACCCGATCTACTACCACAACGAGGCGCCCGACCCGGGCGGTTACCTGAACCTGTCGCTGACCCACGAGCAGGCGGCGGCCGCGGGCTCCGTGCCCGCGCCGGGTTCGCCGGCCACCGGCGCCCAGGTCACCGTGACCACCGCCGACGGCAAGAAGTACGTCGGCCGGGTGGACGGCGGCAGCGGCCACGGCGGCAAGCGCAGCAGTGAGGTGCACATCGGCCTCGGCGACGCCGCCGGCCCGGTGCAGGTGCACCTGCAGTGGCGGGACCGCCACGGCGACGTCCAGCAGCAGGATCTTGTGCTCAGCCAGGGCCGGCACGCGCTCGTGCTCGGCGCGACGGCCAACGAGAGGTGAGTAGGAAATGGCTCTGAAGGAAGTGAAGACCGGCGGGAATCCGCCCGCCGGCGGCGCTCCGCGGCGCCACGATCCGAAGGTCGTCATCGCGCTGCGCAGGTTCGCCATCTCGATCACGATCTTCAACATCGCCGGTTACGTGTTCCTGGGCTTCGAGCAGCCGTGGACCTGGCCGCTCGTCGCACTGGCCACCGGCTACACCGTCGAGCTGGTGCTGGAGGTGATCGGCGCCCGGGTGGAGCACCGCGCCCCCCGGTTCCGCGGCGGCGGGTTCAAGGGCCTGATGACGTTCCTGTTCCCGGCGCACATCACCAGCCTCGCGCTGAACATGCTGATCTACGTCAACGACCGGATCTGGGTGATGATGTTCGCGGTCACCCTCGCGGTGTCCACGAAGTGGATCCTGCGCGCACCGGTGCGCGGCAACCTGCGGCACTACATGAACCCGTCCAACTTCGGGATCCTGATGGTGCTGGTGCTGTTCCCGTGGGGCAGCATCGCGCCGCCGTACCACTTCACCGAGGGCCTCAACAACGTCGGCGGCTGGATCCTGGTCGGGATCATCATCGTGTCCGGCACGATGCTCAACGCCAAGCTGACCAACCGGATGTGGCTGATCGCCGGCTGGCTGAGCTTCTTCGTGCTGCAGGCCGTCGTGCGCGGCATCCTGTTCGACACGGCGATTCCGGGCGCGCTGGCGGTCATGACCGGTGTGGCGTTCGTGCTGTACACCAACTACATGGTGACCGACCCGGGCACCACACCGTCCAAGCCGGGCGCCCAGTTCGCGTTCGGCGCCGGGGTCGCGGTGGTCTACGGGATCTTCATGGTGGCGCACATCGCGTACGGCCTGTTCTTCGCCACCGCGATCGTGTGCCTGATCCGCGGATCCTTCCTGTGGGGTCTGCACTTCGTCGACAAGTCGCGCAAGCAGTTCGAAGCGGAGCAACGCGCCAAGGCCGAGGCTGCCGCGGCCGCGCCGCCGGTCGCCGACGGCGGCGAGCCGACGGCCCGTCCGGCGGCCGCATAACCGGACCGCCGGTGCCACCGGGGCCGCCCCGCCGGGCGGCCCCGCGGCACCCGCGCGACGTCAGCCAACCATTTCCGCTAGGCCCTGTTTCGAAAGTCGGTCGATCACCATGGCGAACCAGTACGACCCCGAACAGCACCCCAAGGTGGCGGAGTTCGTCAAGCTCCGCGCCGCCATCGCCGACGAGGCGGTCCGGGAGCTCTTCCCGTTCCGGTTCCTGGCCGTGAACGAGACGTTCGGCCGGCTCGTCGACGCGACCGCCTACAACATCATCGACGCGATCGGCGCCGTTCCACCGGCCAACGGCATCACCGTGCACCAGGCCAAGAAGGACCTGTCGATTCCGTGGCGCCGCACGGTGACGCTGAAGTTCCTCTACGAGAAGCTGTCGGACAGCGGAATTCTCGAGCGCGAGGACGGTCGCTACTACCTCGGCGACGCCCGGCCGGGTGACTGGGACACCATCGCGGCGGAACTGGCCGAGCGGGAGCCGGGCGCCGCCGTGGCCAACGACATCCTGAAGACGTTGGTGGACAACGCGAAGATCTTCTTCGCCGGCGAGGCGACCGGCGATGAGATCCTGTTCGCGCCGCAGCAGCTTCCGCTGTGGCTGAAGTACTTCTCCAACGACAACCTGCTGTACTCGATCAACAACCTGGTCGGCGCCGAGGCGCTGGCCCGGCTCGTGCCGCCGGACGGCGGCCCGTTCGAGGTCTTGGAGATCGGCGGCGGCTGCGGCAGCGGGGCCGAGCAGAACCTGCGCCGGCTCGGCGCCGGCATCACCCGCTACCGGTTCACCGAGGTGGCCGAGACCTTCGCCCGGCACGGCGAGAAGGCCGCGCGGTCCGCGGCCGCGCCGTCGACCGTGGTCGAGTCGGCGCGGCTGGACATGAACCAGTCCTGGGCGGCGCAAGGGGTCGAGCCCGGCACCTTCGACGCGGTCTACTCGGTCAACTGCTTCCACGTGGCGCCGGACCTCGACTTCGTCATCAACGAGGCGGCCAAGGCGCTCAAACCGGGCGGCGCGGTCATCGTCTCGGAGTGCATCCGCCCCACGAAGCTGGCCCGGCCGATCCACGCCGAGATCATCTTCGACCACCTGGACAGCTTCACCGACGTCGCGACCGACCCGGTGAAGCGGCCCACGCACGGCTTCCTGACGCCCGCCGCCTGGCGGGCCACGTTCCAGGCGGCCGGCCTTGCCGACGTGACGGTGCTGCCCGACGTGGACGAGATCGCCGAGAAGTACCCCGACTTCGTGGTCGGCGCCGTGGTAGCGAAGAGGAGCTGAGATGGTCGCCCCGTTGGTCCGCTTCGCCGTCCGGAGATCGCTGAACGACACCCGTCACATCCGGGTCGTGAAACGGCGGCATGCCAGCGGGCTGGTGGCCGAGGTGTACCGGCAGGTCGAGCGCGACTTCAAGATGCTCGCGCCGCCGGTGGCACTGCACTCCGCGGCCCCGGACACGATGGCCGCGAGCTGGATGATCCTGCGGGAAACCCTGCTGGTGCAGGGAGTCGCCGACCGGGCGAGCAAGGAGGCGGTGGCCACCGGGGTGTCCGAGGCCAACAGCTGCCCGTACTGCGCGGACGTGCACGGCATGACGATGGCCGCGATCCCCGACCCGGCCGGGTCCGACCGGGACCTGCTCGCCAAGTGGGCCCGCGAGTCCGCGACCGCCGCCGGGGCGGGCGTGCCGCCGTTCCCACCGGAGCAGGCGGCCGAGCTGGTCGGCACGGCCGTGGCGTTCCATTACTACAACCGCATGGTCAACGTGTTCCTGCGGGAGTCGCCGTTCCCGTCGCACGTGCCGGAGTCGGCCAAGCCGAAGGCCCGCAAGGTGCTCGGCGGCGTGCTGCGGCCGTCCGAGCGCGGACCGGCGGCGGGCGACTCGGTCGACCTGCTGCCGGCCGGAGCGCCCGCGGACGGCCTGTGCTGGACGCACCCGAACGCGGTGATCTCCGAGGCGTTCGCCCGCGCCTACACGGCGATCGACATCGCCGGCACCCGCTCGGTTCCGGACAGCGTGCGCGGCCTCGTCCACGACCGGCTGGCTCTGTGGGATGGCCAGGCGCCCGGGATCAGCCGGTCCTGGCTGCACGAGGCGGTCGCCGGGCTCCCGGAGGCCGACGCGGCGGCCGGCCGGCTGGCGCTGGCCATCGCACTGGCCTCCTACCAGGTAGACGAGAGCCTGATCGACGCCTACCGCGCCACCGGTCCCGGTGACGGCGAACTGGTCGAGCTGGCCGCGTGGGCGAGCATGGCGGCGGCCCGCCGGATCAGCACCTGGTTGGCCGCCGCGAACCCGGCCTGCGGCTAGCCGTGACCAGTTCTACCTAGGTCCGTTGCGCACAGCGTGCCGATCTCGTGACTATGGGTGGGCAAGCCCAGCCTGGGAAACATCCAGAGAGGGATCGACGTGCGCAGCACACCCATCGCACTCGCCACTGTTTTGCTCACCACCCTGGCGCTGGCGGCACCGGCGTCGGGCACCGTGGATCCGGGCATCCAGGCCGTCCCGCCGACACCCCGGGTGGCCAGCACAATCGCGACGAACCTCGCGGTGCCGTGGGGTCTGGCGTTTCTTCCGGACGGCTCGGCGCTGGTATCCGAACGCAACAGCGGGCAGATCAAGCGGATCGCCGGCGGCACCGTGACGACCATCGGCACGGTGCCCGGGGTTCGCCCGGCCGGCGAGGGCGGCCTGCTCGGTATCGCGGTCGCCCCCACGTTCGCCTCCGACCGGCTGGTCTACGCCTACTTCACCGCCGCCACCGACAACCGCGTCGTGCGCATGCCGTTCAACACCACCCTGGGGACGCCGCAGGTGATCGTCTCCGGAATCCCGCGGGCGAACATCCACGACGGCGGCCGGATGACGTTCGGTCCGGACGGGATGCTCTACATCGCCACGGGTGACGCGAACATCAGCAACAACGCGCAGTCCATGACCTCGCTGGGCGGCAAGATCCTGCGGGTCACCCCGACCGGCGCGGCCGCCCCGGGCAACCCGGTGGCCGGCAACCGGGTGTACAGCCGAGGGCACCGCAACGTCCAGGGCCTGGCGTTCGACAACGCCGGCCGGCTGTGGGCCGGCGAGTTCGGACAGAACACCTGGGACGAGCTCAACCAGATCCGGGCCGGCGGCAACTACGGCTGGCCGATCGTCGAGGGTCGCACCACCGACACCCGGTTCGTCAACCCGGTCGCACAGTGGACGCCGGCGCAGGCCTCGCCGTCCGGGATCGCGTTCACCCGCAACACGGTGTGGTTGGCCGCGCTGCGCGGCCAGCGGCTGTGGGGCGTGCCGGTGCTGAACGGGGGACCGGACGGCAACCCGGTCGGCTTCCTCAACGCGCAGTTCGGCCGGTTCCGCACGGTGGCCACGGCGCCGGACGGGTCGCTGTGGCTGATCACCAACAACACCGACGGCCGGGGCACCCCGCGCACCGGCGACGACCGCATCCTGCGACTGGTGTTCTGACCGTCCATTGTGGATGTTCGGCTGACTCCCCGGCGCGCCGCGGCTATGCTGGCGCCGCGACGTGCGCGGGGGAGGCGGCATGGACGGTGGCGGGACCGGGACGGCGGTCGAGTCCCGGGTATGGGCGGAGAAGGTGTCCTGGACGGCCCGGACCGGCGGGTTCGTGCTGGCCCCGGTCACCGTCGAGTTCGGCGCCGGACGGCTGGTCGCGATCATCGGGCCGAGCGGGGCGGGCAAGACCACCCTGCTGGAGCTTCTGGCCGGGGTG
>NZ_DASTBH010000206.1:0-3882 GCF_035712165.1 Actinophytocola sp.
CAGCTCGCGCAGGATCCCGGCTCGTTGGCCGGGAAGATCCTGCACGTCACCGCCGACGGCGACCCGGCGCCCGACAACCCGGTCGCGGACTCGCCGGTGTGGACGCTCGGGCACCGCAACGTGCAGGGCCTCGCCTTCGACGACGCGGGCCGCCTGTGGGCGAGCGAGTTCGGCCAGAACACGTGGGACGAGCTCAACCTGATCCAGGCGGGCCGCAACTACGGCTGGCCGACGGTGGAGGGCCGGGGCAACAACCCGAACTTCGTCGACCCGGTCGTGCAGTGGACGACGGCCGAGGCCTCCCCGTCCGGGATCGCCTTCGCCGCCAACACGGTGTGGCTGGCGGCCCTGCGCGGGACGCGGTTGTGGGGTGTCCCGGTGGCGAACGGGGCGCTGGACGGCAACCCGGTGGCGTTCCTCAACGGCACGCTCGGCCGGCTCCGGATGATCACCAACGCGCCGGACGGCTCACTGTGGCTGATGACCAACAACACCGACGGCCGCGGCACACCGCGCACCGGTGACGACCGGATCGTGCGGCTCACGCTCGGCTCCGAGCCACCGCCTCCGCCGCCGCCACCACCACCGCCGCCACCGCCGGGCAACTGCCAGGTCGGCTACGTGCCCAACACCTGGCCGGGCGGCTTCACCGCCAACATCACCATCACCAACACCAGCACCACGACGGTCAACGGGTGGACCCTGACCTTCGCCTTCCCCGGCAACCAGCAGATCACCAACCGCTGGAACGCCGAGACCACCCAGAACGGCCCCAACATCACCGCCCGCAACGTCGGCCACAACGCCGTCATCTCCCCAGGAGGCAACCAGACCTTCGGATTCCAGGGCACCTACTCGGGAACCAACGCCTCCCCGACGGCGTTCTCCCTCAACGGAACCGCCTGTACCACGGGCTGAACAGACAACCGGGTTTGTGGGTCCACCAGACCCACAACCCGGTTGCCGTCCTCACCGCAGGTGGAACCTCGGATCCACCGCGAGCGCCGCGAGCGCGTCGAGGGTGAGCGGCTGCGCGGCCAGGCCCGGCAGACCGGAGCCCTCGATCGCGGCCGACTGGGCGACGAACACGCTCGTGCCGTCCGGATGCCGGTAGTAGGACCACTGGTCGAACGACGCGCCGCCGTTGTGCCCGCTGATCACGGCGACCTTGTCGGACCCGACCGGGGTTTCCTGGCACTGCCAGCCCAGGTCGATCGGGCCGTCGGGCCCGTGCATCGCCCACAGGGTCTTGGCCGCGGCGCACGGATCCTCGGGCAGTTCGTTGCCGGCGGTCAGTACCAGGGCGAACAGCAGGCCGGTCTGGCCGCCCTTGGTGACCGGCACTCGCGCGTAGTGCTCCCAGACCTCCGCCTCGTCCACGTCGTCGACGAACTGCGACTGGTGCATCCGCATGGATCCGTAGAACTGCGACCCGGGCGCCGGCTGGTCCGGACCCACGATGAAGCCGGCCGGCACCAACGCGGCCAGATCCGTCTCCAGCTTCGCACCCGTCTCGGCGTGCGGGCCGGCGGTGGCGGTGCGGTCCTGCTGCGGTTTGCCGTCCGGCCCGGTCGGCCAGGCGGTCCGGGAGGTGGGCGGGGCGGCCGGAATCACCGGATCGCCCAGGCCACCCGGCCAGCCGTTCGGGCCGGTGACCAGCAGCGCCCCGACCGCCACCACCACGATCGCCAGGGCGGAGCCGGCGCTGGCCAACGCCGCCCGGCGGCGCCGCTGGGCCGTCCTGGCCGCCTCGAGGACAGCCCGGCCGTCCATCGAGGGTGGCGGGCTGCCGGCCACCATCGCGCCGCGCAGCGTGTCGCGGAACTCGTGCTCGTTCATGGGTTCCAGCTCTTTCCGTTGTGACCGGTGGGTTGTGGGTCGGTGAGCAGGCCGCGCAGCGTCTGCAGCCCCCGCGCGGCCTGGCTTTTCACCGTCCCGGTCGAACACTTCAGCAACCTGGCCGTCTCCTCGACCGACAGGTCCTCCCAATACCGCAGCACCAGCACGGCGCGCTGCCGGGGTGGCACCTGGGCCAGCGCCCCGAGCAGCACGTGCCGGTCCTCGGCGGCGGCCGGGCCGGCCGGCGCCGGTTCGGGCATCGCGGCGACCACCTGCTCGCGCCGGAACCAGCCCCGCCTGCCGTCCGAGATGAACGTGCGGACCAGCGTCTGCCGGGTGTAGGCGTCGAGCCTGTCGCGGCCGGAGATCCCCCGCCAGGCCCGGTAGAGCTTGACGAACGTGGCCTGGGTCAGGTCCTCCGCCCGGTGCCAGTCGCCACACAGCAGGTACGCCGTGCCCCGCATGGCACCCGACCGGCTCGCGAAGTACGCCACGAACTCGGTGTCACGATCGCTCATCCATCCCCTCCGAGCTTCGGTACAAGCTAGTCACGCTCGCGGGCCCGGGCGGGGTTGCACGGGAGCACAACTATCACCGCCCAACAGTTGGGCGGGCCGATTTTCGCTCCCGGGCGCGGCTGTCCGCGCCGGTATCGACGGCACCCGACCGAGACGTTCCACACCGGACCGGCCCGGCGGTAGATTCGCCAGCGGAGTCGCCTGACGCGGAACGGAGCCGGCCGGTGGCGGACCGAATTGCCTTCGATTCCCTGCTGTCCCGTGATTCCACCGGCCTGTGGTCGGAGCTGCCGCCCGAGCTCGGCGCGCTGCTGCGACCCGGCGCGGTGCGCCTGGCCGACGAGATCATGCGTGAGCTGCCGCACTGTGTCCCGGCGCTGGACCACCGCGCGTCGGCGACCCGGATCGTGGCGGCGATCCAGCGGGCCGTGCTGCGCTTCATCGACCGGCTGGAGGACCCCACGGCCGCCGTCGAGGACCAGGCCGACCTGCTCGGCTCGCTCGGCCTGCCGGAGCCGCCGGACGACGCCGTGCTGGAGACGCTGCGGCTGGCGTACCGGACCGGCGCCCGGGTGGCCTGGCGGCACATGGCCCGGATCGGCGAGGACGCGGGGGTGCCGACCCCGACGCTGTGCCTGCTCGCCGAGGCGATCTTCGCCTACATCGACGAACTGGCCGCGCGGTCCATCGAGGGTCTGGCCGCCGCGCAGGTCCGGGCCGCGGGCGCACGCGAACGCCGGCGCCGCGCGCTGCTGGAGACCATCCTGTCCGGCGTCGCCGAGCGGCCCGACCCGCTCGCCGAGGCGGCCGGCTGGCCGCTGCCGGAGCGGGTGGTCGCGGTCGCCGTGCGGGTGAGCGACTACCCGCTCGAGGCCCGGGTGCCGGACCAGCGGATCCTCGCCGACCTCGACCGGGACCCGCCCTGCCTGCTGCTCGACCCGAGCGAGGCGCACCTGCTCGACGAGCTTGCGCTGCGGCTGCCGGTGGCCCGGGCGGCGGCCGGACCGGCGGTGCCGCTGCGGCACGCCCGGGACTCGCTGCGCTGGGCGGCGGAGATGCTGCGGCTGGTCGAGGCCGGGGTGCTGCCCGACGCGCCGCTCACCCGGTTCGACGAGCACCTGTCGGCGCTGTGGCTGCTGCACGATCCGTTCCTGGTGGGCGAGCTCTCCGACCGGGCGCTGGCGCCGCTGGCCGGGCTGACCGGGCGGGCACGACGCAAGCTCAGCGAGACCCTGCTGATCTGGCTGCAGAGCCGGCGCGGCGTCCCGGAGATCGCCGAGGTCCTCGGCGTGCACCCGCAGACCGTGCGGTACCGGCTGCGCCGGCTGGAGCAGCTGTTCGGCGAGCGGCTCGGCGACCCGCAGGCCCGGTTCGACATCGAGGTGGCGCTGCGCGCCCGCGGGCTCAACGGGTACAGCGGGCCGCCGTGTTGAGCGGCGCGGGCGAGGTGTCCCGGCCGTTGCGGTAGGTGGTGCCCTCGTAGCCCTGGGTGCACGGCAGCGGCGTGAAGAACGTCGTGGTCAGG
>NZ_DASTBH010000207.1:0-6353 GCF_035712165.1 Actinophytocola sp.
TGACCCGCGCGCGGCCCATCTGGATGATCAGCGCGACGGTCAGTGGGATCAGTACCACGTAAGGCAGCCAGGCCCGCACGCCGCCGTAACCCAGGTGCACCTCGGCGGCCAGAATCGTGGCCGCCAGCAACGGCAGCGGCCACCAGTACCAGGTGACGTAGAGCCGTTCCGAGTAGGACTCGCCGCGCCGCGCGCCGGCCGCGGGCGAGTCCGTGCCACTTCCTGGGTCGCGCACGGCTCCAGGGTAGTCTCGCCCGTCATGCCCAGCGTTGAGGTCCCGCTGACCCGGTTCGACCCGGACGTGCCGCTGCCCGCCTACGCGCGGCCCGGCGACGCCGGAGCCGATCTGGTCACCACGTCGGACGTCGTGCTGGCGCCGGGGGAGCGCGCGGTGGTCGGCACCGGCATCGCGGTCGCCATCCCGGACGGCTACGCCGGTTTCGTGCATCCGAGATCCGGGCTCGCCGCGCGGGTGGGGCTGTCGGTGGTGAACACGCCGGGCACCATCGACTCCGGCTACCGGGGCGAGATCAGGATCTGCCTGATCAACCTCGATCCCCGCGAGCCGGTCGAGCTGCGCCGTGGCGACCGGGTCGCCCAACTGGTCATCCAGCGGGTCGAGCACGCGGTGTTCCGCGAGGTGGCCGAGCTGGCCGAGTCGGAGCGCAGCACCGGCGGATACGGCTCGACCGGTGGACACTCGCTGTTGGGCGGTTCGGTGCGGACGGAGGAGCGCTGAGTGGGACTTTTCGGCCGGCGGGATCGCCGTGATCGGGGCGCCGAGGAGTTCGAGGATCTCGAGTATCCGGAGCACGGGTACGACGAGGAGGATGCCGGGCCTTACGACGAGGCCGAGGCGCCGGACGACGGGGTGTCCCGGCTGGACCTCGGCTCGGTGCGGGTGCCGGTGCCGGACGGCGCACAGCTGCAGGTGGAGATGGACCCAACCGGCCCGGTGCGGGCCGTGCACGTGGTGACGCCGCACGGTCAGTTCACCGTCAACGCCTACGCCGCGCCCCGGTCGGGCGGGCTGTGGGAGGAGGTCTGCGGCGAGTTGGCGGCGCAGCTGCGCGGGGACGGCGCCGCGGTGCACAGCGAGTCCGGTGACTGGGGCCAGGAGCTGGCGGCCTCGCTCGGGACGGTGTCCCTGCGGTTCGTGGGCATCGACGGGCCCAGGTGGATGCTGCGCGGCGTGGTCGCCGGCACCCCGGACGCGGCCAGGTACAGCGCCGCCGCCCTGCGCGAGATGCTGCGCAACACGGTGGTGGTGCGCGGCGAGGCGCCGATGCCGGTGCGCACGCCACTGCCGCTGGAGCTGCCCGACGCGATCGCCGAGCACATCGCCCAGGTCCAGGGCGAAGGGGAGCCGGGCTAGCCTGGCCGCATGCCCACCTCCGCGGAATGGCTGGTCTTCCTCGGCGCGGCCGTGCTGTTCGCGGTGCTGCCGGGCCCGGGGATGCTCTACGTCCTGGCCCGCAGCCTGCGGGGCGGACGGGCCGACGGGGTCCGGTCGGTGCTCGGCAACGGGATCGGCGCGCTCGGGCACGTCGCGGCGGCCGCCGTCGGCCTCTCGGCGCTGCTGGCCGCGTCCGCGACGGCCTTCACGGTGCTCAAGCTGCTGGGCGCCGGTTACCTGATCTACCTGGGCGTGCGGGCCCTGCTGGACCGCGACTCCGCCGCCGCGCCGCCGGACGTCGCGCGGGCCAACCGTTCGGCGGTCGGCCAGGGCGTCCTCAGCGAGCTGCTCAACCCGAAGACGGCGCTGTTCTTCCTGGCCTTCCTGCCGCACTTCGTGCATCCCGGACCGGTGCCGGCGCCGCTGGTGTTCGCCCTGCTGGGCACGATCGCGGTGCTGCTGGCCCTCGCGGCGGACCTGGTGGTCGCGGTGTTCGCGGGAGGTCTCGGCGCCCGGCTGACCGGCCGGCGCTGGCGCACCCGGCAGCGGGTGGCCAGCGGCCTGACCATGATCGGCCTCGGCGGCGCGCTGGCGTTGGCCGAGCGCTAAGCCGGGGGGTGGCCGCCGGCGTGCAGCCAGGCGAGCACGGCGGCCCGGCCGAGGGCCTCCGGGTCGGCTCCGATGATGTCCAGGCTGGTGGTGCACAGCGCCCCGCGGGCGACGGCCGCGGCCCACTCCCGGGCCACCGGCAACGGGTGGATCGGGTCGTCCACGCAGCCGGCGACGCCGACCGGCATGGTCAGGCCGCCCAGGTCGGACCGGGCCGGGGCGGGGCGGCCGGCGGCGGCGTCCAGCGCGTCGGCGAGGCCCGCGCCGTAGCCGAGCCAGGCCCGGTGCAGTTCGTCAGCCAGCCAGGCGTCCACCGAGCCGGTCAGCTCGGCCAGCGCGGCGTGCACCCCGGCAGCCCGCACCCGGTCCGCGCCGAGCCGGGCGGACACGGCCCCGGGAGACTCGCCCGGCGCGCCGAGCCAGCCCGGCAGCGCGAGCAGCAGGCCGGCGCACCGGTCCGGGTTGCGCAGCGCCCATTCGGCGGCCAGATGCGCGCCGAAGGAGATACCTCCGGCGATGACGGGACCCTCGGTAGCCGCTTCGTCGAGAGCGGTGAGGAAGGCGTCACCCAGTTCGGGGCCTGGCCGAGGCGCTGGCGTCACAGCGTGTATTCCCACGGCGGCCAGCGGGATCTTGAAGACAGACCGGACAAACACCTCATCCGAGCCGGTGCCCGGTAACAACACTGCTGAACGGGCGGTTTCGACCCTGGCAAACGGCAACGCGGGCTGGGTCACACTCGCCTTCCGTTCCATCACTCGGTCGGGCCTTGCGCGGTTACGCTTGATTGTGCACGGCCGGAGTCGGGGCTGGCCTCACACACCAGGAGCGGGAGATGAGCACCAAGGGGGATGGTTATTGGCGCCGGTTGGTCAAGAAGCTGACGACCGATGTGGACGTGCTCGACGCCGACGACCTGTCGGAGAAGGCCGAGGCGCAGGGGGCGCAGCGGGCCTGTGACTGCAAGTCCGGCGAAGAGGTGACCGTGCTCGGCAGGCTGCGCTCGGTCGAGCTCCGGCCCCGGGACGCGGTCGCCACGCTGGAGGCCGAACTGTTCGACGGAACCGAGGGCGTGACACTAGTCTGGCTCGGTCGGCGCCGGATTCCCGGCATCGAACCCGGCCGCACCATCAAGGCGCACGGCCGGATGGCCGTGCGGGACGGCCGCAAGGTGCTCTACAACCCCTACTACGAACTGCAGACGACCACATGACTCAAGCGGAGCCCGCCGAGGCGGACAAGCGGACCACCCTGCTCCAGGAGATGGGTGGGATCAGCGGCCTGATCTACTCCTCGGTGCCGGTCCTGGTGTTCGTCCTGGTCAACTCGATCTTCTCGCTGCAACCGGCGATCTGGGCCGCGGTGGGCAGCGCGCTGCTCATCACCGTGGTCCGGGTCGTGCGCAAGCAGCCGCTGCAGCCGGCGATCTCCGGGTTCTTCGGTGTGGCCATCGCCGCGTTCATCGCCTACCGGACCGGCTCCGCCAAGGGCTTCTTCCTGTTCGGCATCTGGGCCAGCCTGGTCTACGGGGCCCTGTTCACCCTCTCGGTCCTGGTCCGCTGGCCGCTCATCGGGGTGATCTGGGGGCTGCTCAACGGGCACGGCCAGAAGTGGCGCCAGAACCGCCGGGCCATGATCGCCTACGACCTCGCAACGGTGTCCTGGGCGCTGGTCTTCGCCGCCCGGTTCGTGGTGCAGCGCTGGCTCTACGAAGAGGACCTCACCGGCTGGCTCGCCTTCGCCCGGATCGCCATGGGCTACCCGCTGACCGCGCTGGCCCTGCTGGTCACGATCTGGGCGGCCCGCCGCGCCGGCCACCTCGTCCGGCAGCGGGAGAGCGCACAGGACGCCGAGGACAAGGCCGCCGAGGCCCGGCTGCGCGCCAAGTACGGCGAGCCCGCCACGGAGTCTTGATCCTCGCTAGTCCGGTTTCCTCGTGTGGCCCAGGGCGGCACGGATCTGGTCCTCGACGTCGGCCGAGGCCACGAACAGCAGCTCGTCGCCGCCCTCCAGCGGGTCCTCCGGCTGCGGCACGATGACCCGCCGGCCACGCAGGATGGTCACCAGCGCGGCGTCCCGGGGTAGCTCCAGGTCCCGCACCGCGCGGCCGGCCAGCGGCGTGTTGTCCGGCAGCGTCATCTCGACCAGGTTGGCCTGACCCTGACGCAGCGTGAGCAGCTGGACCAGGTCGCCGACGCTGACCGCCTCCTCGACCATCGCGGCCAGCATGCGCGGCGTGGACACCGCCACGTCCACGCCCCAGGCCTCGTTGAACAGCCACTCGTTGCTCGGGTCGTTCACCCGGGCCACCACCCGGCGCACCGCGAAGACGGTCTTGGCCAGCAGCGACACCACGAGGTTGACCTTGTCGTCGCCGCTCGCCGCGATCACCACGTCGCAGGTGTGCAGCCCGGCCTCCTCCAGCGAGGCGAGCTCGCAGGCGTCGGCGAGCACCCACTCGGCCTGCTCGACGGTGTGCGGCTCGAACTGCCGCGCGTCCCGTTCGATCAGCATCACCTGGTGGTCGGCGGCGATGAGCTCGGCGGCGATGGACCGGCCGACGGCACCCGCCCCGGCGATCGAGACGCGCATCAGTGGCCCTCCTCGGGCGGCTGGCCGGCCGCCGCCGTCACGTCCGAGACCGTGCCGGACAGGGCGGCGACATAGACCTGGTCGTCGGCCTGGATCACGGTCTTGCGTTCGGGCAGCACCCCGCTGCCGAACCGCATGATGAACGCCACCCGCGCGCCGGTGGTCTCCTCCAGCTCGTGCACGGTGCGGCCGACCCAGTCCTCGTGCACCGGCACCTGCAGCACCGCCACCTTGCCGGTCGGGTCCCGCCAGGCGGCCGCCACCCCGTCCGGGAGCAGGGTGCGCATCAGCCGGTCGGTCGTCCACGGCACGGTGGCCACGGTCGGGATGCCGAGCCGCTCGTAGACCTCGGCCCGCTTCGGGTCGTAGATCCGCGCCACCACGTGCTCGACGCTGAACGTCTCCCGGGCCACCCGGGCCGAGATGATGTTCGAGTTGTCCCCGCTGGACACCGCGGCGAACGCGGCGGCCCGCTCGATCCCCGCCTCGATCAGCACGTTGCGGTCGAACCCGTTGCCGACCACCTGCTGGCCGTGGAAGTCACTGCCGAGCCGGCGGAACGCGTGCTGATCCTTGTCCACCACGGCGACGGAGTGCCCCAGGCGCTCGAGTGCCGCCGCCACCGAGCTGCCGACCCGACCGCAGCCCATGATCACGACATGCAAGAACCCGCCTCCTCGTGAGGGCACCCCGGACAACGCTGAGCCTGTTCTGTCGAACCTACCGCCTCCGCTGCTCCGATGAGGTGATCGGACCGCCTACGCTGTGCACCCGTGCCCAAGCTCGCATCAGTGGCCAAGCGTCTGCTCGTCGGCCGGCCCTTCCGCAGTGACCGGCTGGCCCACACGCTGCTGCCGAAGCGGATCGCGCTACCCGTGTTCGCCTCGGACGCGATGTCCTCGGTGGCCTACGCGCCCGAGGAGATCTTCCTGGTGCTGTCGGTCGCCGGCCTGTCCGCCTACGCGGTCGCGCCGTGGGTGGGCGTCGCCGTCGTCGTGGTGATGCTCACCGTCGTCGCGAGCTACCGGCAGAACGTGCGGGCCTACCCGTCCGGCGGCGGTGACTACGAGGTGGCCACCGTCAACCTGGGCCGGTCCGCCGGCCTGGTGGTGGCCAGCGCCCTGATGGTGGACTACGTGCTCACCGTCGCCGTGTCGATCGCCTCCGCCGCGTCCAACATCGGCTCCGCGGTGCCGTTCGTGGCCGCCCACAAGGCGGCCTTCGCGGTGGCCGCCATCGTGGTGCTGGCCGCGATGAACCTGCGCGGCATCCGGGAGTCCGGGACCATGTTCGCGATCCCGACCTACGCGTTCATGGCCGGGGTGCTCGGGATGGTGGCGATCGGCCTGTTCCGGGTGGGGGTGCTCGGCGAGGAGCTGACGGCCGAGAGCGCCGGTTTCGAGCTGCACGCCACCGGGGACCAGTTCGCCGGCCTGGCCATGATGTTCCTGGTGCTGCGGGCGTTCTCCTCCGGCAGCGCGGCGCTGACCGGGGTCGAGGCGATCAGCAACGGCGTGCCGGCGTTCCGCAAACCCAAGTCCCGCAACGCGGCCACCACCCTGCTGATGATGGGCATGATCTCGGTGACCATGCTGATGGGCCTGATCGTGCTGGCCCAGCTGAGCGGGGTGAAGATCGCCGAGGACCCGGCGGCCCAGCTCGGCGGGGCGCCGCCGGACTACCACCAGAAGACCCTGGTGGCCCAGGTGGCCGACGCGGTGTTCAGCGGCTTCCCGATCGGGTTCTACTTCGTCAC
>NZ_DASTBH010000208.1:0-38948 GCF_035712165.1 Actinophytocola sp.
GACGGTGATCGCGGCGTCGGGGAGCCGGTCACCGGGTCGTGGTCCGTGGCGGGGTGGGGTGGGCCCGTCGGTGCTGAGCGGGCTGTGTCGGTAGCCGATGGCGAGTTGGGCGATGGTGCGAAACCCGATGCCGCGCAACCGGGCGAAGCGCAGGGCCAGCGGTGCGATGCGGGGGACGAGGTGGGTGCGGGCGAGTCGGATGAAGGGGTTGCGGGTGGTGGCGATGGTGAAGGCGCGGTCGCTCATCCGCCGTACCGCGCGGCCGACCGGGGCGCGCTCCAGTTCGTAGCTGTCCAGCAGTGCGGAGTTGGCGCCTCGGCTGGACAGGGCGAGTTTCCAGCCGAGGTTGACCGCGTCCTGGATGCCGGTGTTCATGCCTTGGGCGCCGGCCGGGCTGTGGATGTGCGCGGCGTCCCCGGCCAGGAAGATCCTCCCAGTCTGGTAGTGGGTGGCGCCGCGGTTGTGCAGCCGGAAGTCGGTCAACCACACCGGATCCCGCAAGCGCACCTGGCCGCCGGTCGCCCGGTCGGCGATCGCCTGCAGGTACTCGAGGGTGACTGGGGTGTCCGGGTCGGCGGGTGGGCGCATGGCCAGCATCCGAAACGGTGCGGGCGTGCGCAGGGGAAAGAAGAACAGCATCCCCGATTCGGACAGCCAGGTGTGCACCGCGTCCGGATCGAGGTCGGGGTCCAGATCGGCTAGCAGGAAGGTCTGCGGGTAGGGGTAGCCGGTGAATCCGATCCCGGCCTGGGTGCGCACGGTGCTGCAGGCGCCGTCGCAGCCCACCACGTACCGGGCGAGCACGGTCTCCTCCCGGCCGTCGTCGTGGTGGCGCAGCCGGCAGGTCACCGCCTCGCCGCCCGGGTCGAGGTCGACCAGTTCCACGCCGCGTTGCACCGCGACGTCCTGTTGGGACAGGTGCTCGCCGAGTATTCGTTCGGTTTCGGCCTGGGACAGGAACAGCAGGAACGGGTAGGCGGTGTCGGCGATCCCGATGTCGAACAGCCGCAGGGCCACCGTCCGGTTCGGGGTGTGCAGCTGTAGGTGCACCGCCGGGTTCCCCGCCGCCACGAGTGGGGAACCAAGGCCGTGCCGGGCGAGGACTTCCAGGGTGCGCGGTTGGATGGCTAGCGCCCGGGACTCGCGCACCCGATCGCGTTGCCGGTCGACGATCCGGAAACCCGACACCGAACGCGGCCAACTCGGTGGCCAGTGCCAGGCCGGTCGGGCCGGCACCCACCACCAGCACGTCGACTCGGTCGGGCTCGGTCCTCGGTTCAGGTGGCGGTGGTGCGCCGGTAGCGCAGCACCGCGGTCGGGATGGTGACGATCAGCAGGCCGACGATCCAGGCCAGCGCCTGCCAGACGTGGGTGGCGGTCGGGCCACCCAAGCACAGTGCACGCAGCGCGTCGACGGTGATGGTGATCGGGTTCCGGTTGGCGAACGCCTGCAACCAGCCGGGCATGGTGGCCACCGGCACGAAGGTGGAGCTGACGAAGATCAGCGGGATGACCGCCAGCAACCCACCGATGCCGGCGGACTCCGGATCCCGCACGACCAGACCGAGCAGGGCGAAGATCCACGAGAAGGCCACCCCGATCGCCAGAGCCAAGCCGACCGCGCCGAGCGCGGCACCGAGCCCGGCGTGGAACCGGAACCCGATCAGCGACCCGACCCCGATCATGAGGACGATGACGAACAGGTTGCGCACCGCGTCGGACACGGTGCGGCCGGCCAGCACCGCGGAGCGGGCCATCGGCAACGCCCGGAACCGGTCGATCATCCCCGACGCGAGGTCGTCGGCGATCGCCACGCCGGTCTGCGAGGCGCCGAAGGCAATGGACAGCACGAAGATGCCGGGCAGCACGTAGTCGATGTAGTGCTCGACCCCGGGTGGATGCACCGCGCCGCCCCAGGTGTAGGTGAACAGCAGCACGAACAGGATCGGCTGCACGGTGGCGAAGGCGATCAGAGTGGGTACCCGCACCAGCCGGTGCAGGTTGCGCCCGGTGATCGTGGCGATGTTGGCCACCAGCCACCCAGGTCCGGTAGTGCATTGGACTGCGGCGGTGGTCATGCCGTCCTGCCGACCAGCTCGGAGTCTGATGTGGACGGTGTGGTGCCTTGGCCGGTCAGGGTGAGGAAGACGTCGTCCAGGGTCGGGCGGCGCAGCGCCAGGTCGGCCACGCGCAGGTCGTGGGCGGCCAGCCGGGCGGCCACCTGCGGCAGGATCGCCGGTCCGTCGGCGACCGGCACCACCACCCGACCGGCGTCGGCGTCGACCATGGGTCGGCTCGAGCCCAGGCCGTCCATCGCGGCGGCCAGCGGCGCCGGATCCGCCCCCGGGATCACCTCCAGTTCCAGGCGGTCCCCACCCACGCGGGTCTTGAGCTCCTCGGCGGTGCCGGCGGCGATCACCCGGCCGGCGTCCAGCACCACGATCTGGTCGGCCAGCCAGTCGGCCTCCTCCAGATACTGCGTGGTCAACAGCAGCGTGGTGCCCCGCGCGGTCAACTCCCCCAATAGCTGCCACAACCCGCGCCGGCCGCGCGGATCCAGCCCGGTGGTCGGCTCGTCCAGAAACAGCACCCGTGGGTTGGCGACCAGGCTGGCGGCCACATCCAGGCGGCGGCGCATCCCACCCGAATAGGTGCGGGTCGTGCGGTCGGCTGCGCCGGTCAACGCGAACAGCTCCAGCAGTTCCGCGGCGCGGCGCCGGGCCGCGGACCCAGCTAAGCCGGCCAGCCGACCGATCATCCGCAGGTTCTCCCGACCGGTCAGATAGCCGTCCACCGCCGCGTACTGGCCGGACAGTCCGATGACCCGGCGCACCGCCGCCGCCTGACCCACCACATCCAGCCCGGCCACCCAGGCCCGCCCGGCATCCGGCGCCAGCAGTGTGGCCAGAATCCGCACCGCGGTGGTCTTGCCCGCCCCGTTCGGTCCCAGCAACCCCAGCACCGACCCGGCCGGCACCTCCAGATCCACCCCGGCCAGCGCCTCGACCGCGCCGAACCGTTTCACCAGGCCTTCGGCCACGATCGCCGCCCGCTCACCCATCCCGGACTCCCCATAGCTAGGTTTACTACCTATCCACGAGGGGTAGCATACCTACCTATGAAGGCCGAGGCGCAAGCATTGAAGGGGCACCTGGACGTCCTGCTGCTGGCCACGCTGCAGGACGGACCCCGGCACGGCTACGCCATCAAGGAAGCGCTGCGGGACGGCAGCGGTGGCCGGTTCGACCTGCCCACCGGCACCGTCTACCCGGCACTGCACCGGCTCGCTGCGGCCGGCCTGATCACCGGCTCCTGGTCCACCGTGGACGGCCGGCGGCGCCGAAGCTACCGGCTCACCGCCAAAGGCGAACGCAAGCTGGCCGCCGACCGCGGCAACTGGCGGGAATTCGCCACCGCCGTCACCGCCGTGCTGGAGCGCAGGCCATGGCCGGCCACGCCCTGATCGAGGCCCACCTCGCCACGCTCGCCGGCCGCCTGCCCGCCGGCGCGGTCGACGAACTGGCCGAGGGCCTGACCGAGACCTACCAACACCACCTGGCCCGCGGCCTGGACCCGAACTCGGCAGCCGCGACGGCGGTCGCCGAGTTCGGTGACACCAACCAGATCCTGACCGCGTTCACCCGCCAGGCACCCGGACGCCGCACCGCCCTCGCCCTGCTGGCCACCGGACCGGTCTTCGCCGCCTGCTGGGGCCCGTCACTGATCATGAGCCAAGCCTGGAGGTGGCCGATCCCGATCGCCACCGAGGTCGCGTTCGGACTCGCGTTGCTCGGCATCGTCGCGATCCTGGCCCTCGCGGCGACCAGCCGGCACGACTACGGCCGGACCCGGCTCGCCGCAGCCGGCGGGATCGGACTCATCGTGCTCGACGCGGCGATGCTGGCCGCCGTGCTGCTGGCCGCACCCACCCTGGTGTGGCCGATGGCCCTGGCGATTCCGGCCAGCCTGGCCCGGATTGCCTGCACCGCCCGATCCGTGCCGCGCGTGCTGTGACCTTGCGACACCACGACGACCTCAGGCGTGGTTCCCGTGCCATCCGCCGCATCTCAAGCCGCGGGGGGAGTCGTGGTGACGGTGCAGATCCTGTGTCGCTGCTGCGGTTGCCGTGCGGTCAGGTGGTGTGCGCCTGTGTTGTCGCGTGTGGATGGCGGCGGCCGATGCGCGGCAGGAAACGGCCGGCTCGGTGGGTGTAGGCGGTGTAGGCGCTGCCTTGGGTTCGGGTGAGGTAGGGCTCTTCCACGGCGCGGACCTGGATCTGGATGCCGGCGATGAGGCAGGCCAGGCCGAGGAGTTGCGGCCAGCTGGGCACCATGGCGGTCAGGCCCACCGTTGCGGTGATCATGGCGCTGAAGATCGGGTTGCGGACGCGGGCGAACGGCCCGTCGGTGACCAACTCGGTCCGCTCGGTGGGGTCGACGCCGACGCGCCAGGAGGCGCCCATGGCCTGCTGCGCGGTGAGCACACCGGCAAACCCGGCCAGAGCCAGCACCAGCCCCGCCACGGCGATGGCCGGGTGATCAAACAGCGCGATCGGCCGGGTCACGTGGGTGGCGGCGAGGAGCGGTGCGAGGGCGCCGAGCAGCAACGCAGCGGCCATGAGCAGCCACGCCCACCATTCGACGGTGCCGAACGTGGGGCGCAGCCGGTGTCCGGTGTCGCCGGTTTCGCGGTAGTGCAGGTAGGTACGCAGCCCGCCCACCGTCGCGATCCCGAGCAGGTAGAGCGCGAACGCCACCCAGGCCATCACGACCTGCCTCGCTGGTCGTGATGGTGGTCGAGTTGGCTTGTCGGTGCCGGGCAGCAGGTGCAGCCCGGCCCGCACCCGCACCCCTCGGAGGCCGGGTCGGGCGCGTTGGGCAGGACCGGCATCGCGCAGCAGGCCTCGCCGCGCCAGGCGTCGCGGCCTTCCTTGAGCGCGATCGCGGCGATGACCAGGGCGGCCAGCGGGTCGGCCCAGGACCAGCCGAACAGGCTGTTCAGGCCGAGCCCGATCAGCAGCACCGCGGACAGGTAGGTGCACAGCAGGGTTTGCTTGGAGTCGGCCACTGCCGAGGCCGAGCCCAGTTCGCGGCCGGCGCGCCGCTGCGCGGCGGACAGCACGGGCATCACCATGAGGCTGACCGCGGCCAGGATCAACCCGACGGTGGAGTGCTCGGCCTCGGCCGCACCGAGCAGGGTGCGGATCGATTCGATGGTGATGTAGGCGGCCAGGACGAAGAACGACACCGCGATGATCCGCAGTGTGGGCTTCTCCCGCGCCTGCCGAACGGCGTGCTCACGGGCGGAGAACTGCCAGGCGACTGCGGCGGCCGAGGACACCTCGATCACCGAGTCCAGGCCGAACCCGATCAATGCGGTGGAGGAGGCGATGGTGCCGGCGGTGATCGCCACGATGGCTTCGATGACGTTGTAGGTGATGGTCGCGGCGACCAGCCACCGCACTCGCCGGGCCAGTACCGACCGCCGCGCCGGCGACGCGGTCACCTGGATCGGGGCGGCGGCCATCAGCAGCACCCCTCGGTCTGTGCCGTGGGGCACGCCTGGGGGTCGACGGTCAAGACGAGGCCGAGCAGGTCGCCCAGCGCATGGGCCAGCTTCGGCTCGGCCAACTCGTAGCGGGTCCGGCGACCCTCGGGGACCGCGACGACCAGCCCGCAGCCGCGCAGGCAGGCCAGATGGTTGGACAGGTTGGTGCGCGTCACAGCGAGGGTGTCGGCCAGCACGGCCGGGTACGCCGGGCCATCGCGCAGCGCGAGCAGGATCCGGGCGCGGGTCGGATCGGATAGGGCGTGGCCGAACCGGGCCAGCACCTCGGCATGGGTCGCAACTCTCAACACATCCACGACAGTACATCCGATGCTGAACTCAGGGAAGGCTGAACTATGAGGATCGGGGTGGGATCCGGGTTCGCCCCGATGCGGCGCGCGGGCAGGCCGGTGTTGGCTGGGCAGCGAGGCGAACAGGCGGGGTGAGTGGCATGGCGCAGACATCGCAACGGACTGCCCGGTGGCAGCGGTACTGGGATCGCAAGTCACGCAGCTACGACAAGGAGATGCGGTTCTGGGACCGCCGGCTGTTCGGCGACGCCCGCCCCTGGGCGTGCGGGCAGGCGGCCGGCGAGGTGCTCGAGGTCGCCGTCGGGACCGGGCTGAACCTGCCGTTCTACCCCGACGACGTCACACTGACCGGTGTTGATCTCAGCGACCGGATGCTCGACCTCGCCCGGGCCCGCGCCGCCGACCTCGGCCGCGAGGTCAGCTTGCAGCACGGCGACGCGCACGCGCTGGTGTTCGCCGATGCCTGCTTTGACACCGTGGTGTGCACCTTCGGGCTGTGCGCCATCCCCGACATCGACGCCGCCATCGATGAGATGGTGCGGGTGCTGCGGCCCGGCGGGCGGCTGATCCTGGTCGACCACATCGCCAGCTCCAGCCGCGCGATCCGCGGCGTGCAGCGGCTGCTGGAACTGGTCACCGCACCGCTGGCCGGCGAGCACTTCCTGCGCCGCCCGCTGCACCACATCCACACCCGCGGCCTAGAAATCGAGCAGCGCCAGCGGTTCAAACTCGGCCTGGTGGAACGGCTCGTCGCCCGCAAACCCCGCACGACCTGATCCGGGACAGGACGGACGCCTGTCCGCCGGCTGCAGCTGCCCCCCAGACCCGAACGTGGTACGCGACACCGCGCGGCGACCCGGTCATTCGTCTGTAGACCGAGGGTTCACCGGCGTGGTGCGTACATGATGACCGCGACGCCGAGCAGGCACAGGCCGGCGCCGAGGTAGTCCCACCGGTCGGGCCGGAACTTGTCCACCAGTACGCCCCAGGCCAGGGAGCCGGCGACGAAGATCCCGCCGTAGGCGGCCAGGATCCGGCCGAAGTGCGGGTCGGGTTGGAAGGTGGCGACGAACCCGTAGGCGCCCAGCGCGAGCATGCCCGCGGCGATCCAGAGCAGGCCGCGGTCCTCCCGCCAGCCCTGCCAGATCAGCCAGGCGCCGCAGATCTCGGCCAGCGCGGCCAGGATGAACAGCAGCACGGACCGGACCACGGTCATGATCGGGACCGTACCGCGTTGGTCGTCCCAGCCCGGGCTGCCGGGTGGGTCACCGTGGTGCTGGCCGGGTCGGCTCGGGCATGCCCAGCTCGACGATCCGGTCCGGGACCCGGCAGGCCCGCCGGCGCCGGCGCCGCAGCCACAACCCGCCGGCCCCGGCGAAGGCGAGGGCGGCGAGGGCGATCGAGACCACCTCGACCACGCCGACCACGGCGGCCAGCGACCCCGCCACCCCGACTCCGCCGAGCAGGGCGATCAGCGGCACCGCGCAACACACCCCGCAGGCCAGCGCCGCCGCGATCCCGGTCCGCTTCCACCACCGGTCCGCCCGGGTCATCGGAGGGCCCCGGACATCGGGCGGGTCAGCGGCACCGACACCGGCCCGGGCGGTGTGGCGGCGACACATCCGCAGCCCGGCCCGCACACCGCCACCAGGGCTGGTGTACCCAACTCCTCGTGCACGCGGGTCAGGTGCGCGGTGAACGCGGTCAGCTCGGCGCACACGCCCTGTTCCAACAGCCCGGCCTGCTCGTAGAACCGCAACGTCGAGGCCGGGACACCGGTGCGCCGGGCCAGCTCCGAGATCCGACAGGTGCTCATGGCGCCGACGCTAAACCTCCGACCCGACTCGAAGGTCAACCCCCAACCCGATCGCCGGTGGGCTGGACCCGGTGCACGGTGCCGGCGGCGTCGGTGGCGAAGACCACCCCGCGCTCGGCCAGGCGGTCGGACAGGTCGTCGAGGGACGAGACCAGGGTGTCGGGCAGGGCGTAGTACTCCTCCAGGATGGCCCGGGCCGCCGCGTTGTCACTCACGGCGGCGTCGTAGCGCACCTCCTCGCCGTCGGTGGTGATGTCGAAGGCGAAGAACGCGCAGCAGGCCTTCTCCCGCGCGGCCAGGTCCCGCAGCCACGCCTCGATGCCGGGCTCGGCGCGGAACCGGAACCGGATCCCCGCCGCGGTGCGGTCCCGGCCGAGAAACGCGTGGTGGGTGAACAGCCGCCGGTACTCGGCCAACCGCTCGGCCTCGGTGTCCGGGGCGGTGGTCAGGTCGCACACGATCGGCGTGGACGCGTCCGGGATCTGCATGGTCGGGCTCCTTGTCACGTGGTCTTGCGTGCCGTTCGACCCGACTCTAGAGTCTGGACCAGGGTCCAGAGTCAAGAGGTGACGTGGATGAAGATCGGACAGGTCGCCCAGCAGGCCGGGGTCAGCGTCGACACCGTCCGCTTCTACGAACGGCGCGGCGTGCTCCCCGCCGCCGGCCGCAGACCCTCCGGGTACCGGGTGTTCGATGAGTCCACAGTGGACCGCATCCGCACCGCGAAAGCCCTTCAGGACATGGGTTTCACCCTCGACGAGGTCATCGACGCCCTGCACGCCCACGACACCGGCGGCGCCACCTGCGACAGCGAACGCTGGCGCCTGGAGGCCGTGATCGACCGCATCGACACCAAGATCGCCGACCTGCGCCGCGTCCGCCGCCACGCCCAGGACATCCTCCGCGACTGCCGAACCGGCCGCTGCCGGCTCAACCTCCAACCCGGCTGATCACCACCGCTGACCCGACTACTCTCCTGCCGGCCCGCAACCGTTCGGTCAGCGGGGGGCGTTCCGGCCCGAAGCGTCCTTCGATTCACGGGTGAACCCGAACAGGTGCTGCGCGACGCGGCGGAGCTGGATTTCCTCGCTGCCTTCGGTGATCCGGTAGCGGCGGTGGTGGCGGTAGATGTGCTCGAACGGTTTGTGCCGGCTGTAGCCGAGTCCGCCGTGCACCTGCATCGCGCGGTCGGCGGCCTCGCAGACGAACCGGTTGGCGCGGTAGTTGCACATGGAGACTTCGGCCGAGAGCCGCGTGGTCCCGCTGAGGCCGTCCGGCTCCTCGTCGAGATGGGCGGCCGTGTCACGGATCAGCGCACGCAGCATGGCGGCCTCGGTGTGCAGCTCGGCGAGTGGCCACTGGATGGCCTGACGGGTGGCCAGCGGCTGGCCGAACGTGACGCGCTCGCGGGCGTAGCGCACCGCCTCGGCCACGCAGTACGCGCCGGCGCCGAGGCTGGCGGCGGCCTGGCGGATGCGGTTCTCGTGCACGAAGTGCTGGGCGAGCTCGAGACCGCGGTCCACCTCGCCCACGACGGCCGAGCCCGGTACCCGCACGTCGGCCAGCCGGACCTCCGCGTGATCGGACGGCATGTTGAACGTCCACCACACGAACGGCACCTCGAAACCGGGAGCATCGGTCGGCACCAGGAACGCCGTGATACCCACGGCGTCGCCGGGTGAGCCGGAGGTTCGGGCGAACACGAGATCATGAGTGGCGCCAGGAAGTCCGGTGTTCCAGCGTTTGGCGCCATTGATCACCCAGTCCGCCCCGGAACGGGTCGCGCCTGTCTGCATCCAGGTGGCGTCGCTGCCGTGGTCGGGCTCGCTGAGCGCGAACGCGATGGGCCGGCGCCCGGTGATCGCGTCCTCGATGTGTTCGGCGCGCTGCTCCGGCGTGCCGAACCGGTGCAGCAGCGCGACGACCGGGAAGTTGCCGACGACCGACGACTCGTCCTGCAGGTCGTTGTGCAGGCCGAGTCCCTTGGCGGCGAGGTGTTCCCGGATGATCGTCATGGCCAGGTTCGAACCGCCGCGTCCGCCCAGTTCCGCGGGCAACGCGTACCGCAGGAAGCCGGCTCGGTCGGCCATGTCCCGGGCCCGCGCGAGCAGCGCCCGCCACTCCGCCCTCGGCACCCCGCCGGCCTCGAAGTCGGTTCTGGCCCACTCCCGCCGATGGTCGAAGAACCGGGCGTTGTCGTCCTCGTCCTGCAGCGGAACGATCTCCGCGGCGATGAACCCGTCCAGCTCGGCGAGGAAGCCGGCGACGTCGTCGGTCACGCTGGTCAGAGTATCGGCGCCGATGACGGATGGGACGAACGTCACCGGCGATATTCGGCGGTGCCGACGTCCGCCACCTGGCATTATCGAGTGCTCGGGCCAGGTCGAGGCGGAAGGTGAGTCGCGGTAGTGCAGGGTGTGGTGACGGTGACCCCGGCGCAGCTGCCGGAGGTGTTGCTCCGGGTCGCCGTGGTGCGTCCGGTGCACATCTGGGGGCCGCCGGGGATCGGGAAGTCCACTCTGGTCGGTGACTTCGCGGCCGAGGTCGGCTTGGACTGCGTGTCGCTGCTCGGCACCCAGCTGGCGCCGGAGGACATCTCCGGCGTGCCGCAGATCGTGCTGGGCGCGGACGGCGTGGCCCGGTCCCGGTTCGCTCCCCCCGAGATGATCGCCCGCACCGATCCGTTCGTGCTGTTCCTGGACGAGCTGAACGGGAGCTCGGCCGAGGTGCAGAAGGCGTTCTACCAGATCGTGTTGGACCGGCGGATCGGCGCTTACGAGCTGCCCAGGTCGACCATCGTGATCGCGGCCGGGAACCGGGCGACCGACCAGGCGGTGGTGCGGCCGATGAGCTCGGCACTTGCCAACCGGTTCGTGCACCTCCACCTGGCCGCGAACGCCCGCGACTGGCTGGCCTGGGCCGGGCCGGCCGGCATCCACCCGTGGGTGTACGACTATCTCGGCAACCGGCCGGACCAGCTGTGGGTGGCGCCACCGAAGACCGAGGAGCCGTTCTCCACGCCGCGTTCCTGGCACGCGCTGTCCGACGCGCTGCACTCCTGGGGTCCGGACGTGTCCGAGGACCAGGTGCGGATGCTGGCCCACGGCTGTGTGAGCCCGGCCCACGCGGCGTCGTTCGCGGCGTTCGTGCGGACCCGGCTGCATGCCTACGACCTGGAGCCGATCCTCAAGGGCGACGCGGGCTGGCCGACCGCCGCCGGCGACCGGGACATCCTGTACTTCCTGGCGATGAGCCTGCGGGCCCGGTTGATCAAGGAGCTGCCGGCGGAGCGCCGCGGCGCTCCGGCGTCGGCGGTGCGGCTGGCGCACCGGGGCAAGGACCTGATCACCTCGCTGGCCGAGCTGTCGCTGGAGTACGCGCAGCTGGTGGTGGCCGGTGACGACGAGGGCAACGCGCTGCTGCCGACCTGGTTCCTCACCGAGGTGGTGCGCGACCTGCCGCGCCTGGTCGCCGCGCGCAGCGCCTGATGGCCGGCCGGCGCAAGGAGGATCCGGCCGCCAAGGCGGTGCTGGACGGGTGGGAGCTGGTGCGCGGGCATCCGCTGTTCGCGCCGCTGGCCGTCGAGCCGGCGCCGGTCCGGGAGGACGACGGGATCGTGCCGCACGACGGCTGGGCCGTCGTGGACAGCAACGGAGTGGTGCGCGTCTCGCCCGGGCGGCGCGGCCAGCCGGGCGAATGGGCCTGGGTCTTCGCGCATCTGCTGCTGCACCTGGGCATGGAGCATCACAAGGGCCCTGCCGACCTGGCCCGGCAGAGCGCCTGCGACGCGGTGGTGCACCGGTTCCTGGCCACGCTGCGGTTCGGCAGCTGCCCGATCCCGCACCCGGCGGGGTTTCCGGCCGGGGACGAGATCACGCTGGCCGGGCGCTGGCGGGAGACGGGCGTGCCGCCCGGGTGGATCGGGTGCGGCGTGGCGGGTTCCGGGCCGTGCGTGACCCGTGCGGACCGGCCCGCCTGGGGCACTCCGATCGACTTCGCCGAACGGTTCGCCGCCGGGCTGACCGCGGCGGTCACGGCCGCGGTCGACGTGGCCGGGGGCGCGCGGGAGACCATGACCAGTGCCGCCGTGCGCCAGCCGCCCTGGATGCTGGCCAGGTCCTGGTTCATCGCCTCCTATCCGCTGCTGGCCGCGGTGGTCAGCACACTGACGGTGGTCGCGGACGCCGAGCTGGCGCGGGGGTGGGACATCGCGATCGCCGCCGTCTCGGCCACCGCGGGTGAGCTGTACGTCAACCCGCACGCCCAGCTCAGCGCGGACGAGTGGCGGTTCGTCATCGCGCATGAGGCGCTGCACGCCGCACTCGCCCACCACGCCCGGGTCGGCGGCCGGGACCCCGTGCTGTTCAACATCGCGTGCGACTTCGTGATCAACGGTTGGCTGGTGGAGATGGGGGTCGGCTCGCTCCCGGACGGCGGGCTGCACGACCCGCGCTTCACCGGCCAGTCGGCCGAGGAGGCCTACGACCTCATCGCCCGCGAGGCCCGCCGGTACCGCAAGCTCGCCACGCTGCGCGGCCGATCCGGCGGCGACCTGCTGGCCGAAGGGCTACCCCGCCGAGTCGACCCGGTGGCCGGGGTCGACCTGGACGGACTGCTGCGCCGCGGCCTGCTCGCCGGGTTGGACCTGCACATCGCCGCCGGTCGCGGCACCCTGCCCGCCGCGCTCGTGCAGGAGATCCGGGCGCTGGCCCACCCGCCGATCGCGTGGGACATCGCGCTGGCCCGCTGGTTCGACGAGCACTTCCCCGCCCTGGACCGCATCCGCAGCTACAGCCGGCTGTCCCGGCGGTCGGCCGCCACCCCCGACATCCCCCGGCCGGGGCACCGGCTGCCCGAGGAACCGGTGATCCGCCGCACTTTCGGTGTGGTGCTGGACACCTCCTGGTCGATGCCCACGGAACTGGTCGGCAAGGCACTCGGCGCGATCGCCTCCTACGCCGCCGCGCGCGACGTGCCCGCCGCCCGGGTCGTGTTCTGCGACGCCGCCCCGTACGACGCCGGCTACCTCTCCCCGGACGACATCGCCGGCCGGGTCCGGATCAAGGGCCGTGGCGGCACCGTGCTGCAACCCGCCATCGATCTCCTTGCCCGCGCCAAGGACTTTCCGGCCGACGGACCGGTCCTGATCATCACCGACGGCGCCTGCGACCCGCTGCGGGTGCGCCGCGAACACGCCTATCTCATTCCCGGGGGTGCGAGCCTGCCGTTCACCGCCAGGGGCCCGGTGTTCCGGATCACCTGAACTACCGCCGCGAGGTCGGGTGGCGGCGGTCCCGGGCGGACCAGCAGCCCTGGTGCCAGTGCCGCCGGTCGGCGACGGTTCCGGTCTCGGTGGCCGGCCATGCCACCAGGTGTGCGACCCCGGGCCGGATCTCGTGGTCACAGCCCGGGCAGCGGTACACCTTGCTCGCCCACTGCCCCGCTACCCGCTGCACGATCCACTCGCCGTCGGCGGCGGACTCCAGCCGGCGCGAGCTCATCCCCCCGGCCGTCGGCCTGGGCTCGGCACGGATGGCTCGGTTACGGCGCGGCACGACACACCACGATATTCGACTGATGAGTTCTCGCCGCCGTACCCGTCATACCTACGACGGGACATGACGAGGCGTAAGGATGACGTGATGAGTGTGGACACACGGCTGGAGGAGCTGAGCGTGAGCGGGCTGGGCGAGGTCGACGAGCCGGCGTTCTCGGGGCTCGCGCAGCGGCATCGCCGCGAACTGCACGTGCACTGCTACCGGATGCTCGGGTCCTTCGAGGACGCCGAGGACACCGTGCAGGAGACGTTCCTGCGGGCCTGGCGGCGGCGGGAGACCTTCGCCGGGCGTTCGACGTTTCGGGCCTGGCTGTACCGGATCGCCACCAACGCCTGCCTGGACCTGCTGGCCAGGTGTCGCCCGGAGCCGGCGACGGGCGGCGAGGTGCCGTGGCTTTCGCCCTACCCGGACCGGCTGCTCGACGAGCTGCCCGCGGGCGGCGCGGACGAACCGGAGGCCGTCGCCCTCGCGCGGGAGACGATCGAGCTGGCGTACCTGGTCGCGGTCCAGCACCTCGCGCCGCGCCCGCGGGCCGTGCTGATCCTGCGCGACGTGCTCGGCTGGCCGGCCAAGGAGGTCGCGAAGCTGCTCGGGGACTCTGTCAACTCCGTGAACAGCGCGCTGCAGCGGGCCCGCGCCGGCATGCGGGAGCACCTGCCCACCGAGCGGCAGGACTGGACCGGCGGCGAGGAGGACGCCGGCACCCGCGACCTGGTGCGCCGCTACACCGACGCCAGCGTGGCCACCGACATCGACCGGCTCGCCGCGATGCTGCGGGACGACGTCCGCTGCTCGATGCCGCCCACACCGGGCCTTTCCGTCGGCCGGGACACGGTGGTCAAGGACTGGGTCGACAGCGGTTTCGCCGGCATGACCGGCCTGCGCGCGGTGCCCACCCGGGTGAACCGGCAACCCGCCGTCGCCTTCTACCACTGGCGCGAGCAGGAAGGCGCGTACCTGCCGCTGACGATCGACGTTCTGCGTGTCACCGGCGGGGCGATCGCCGAGATCGTCACCTTCCACGACACCCAGTTCCCGCGGCTCGGCCTGCCCGAGCGCCTGCCGGCCGACGGCGTGGAGGGCTGACATGCCCGGCACGAACGACACCGGGGTCATCGCAGACCCGGCAGCGGTCCAGACCGGCACCCCGCGCCGGCTCCGCGGGCTCGCCCGCACCGGCATCCTCGCCGCGCTCGCGGCGATGGCGGCCACCACCCTCGCCGCCGGGCTCGCCACGGCCGTCGGCGTCGACTTCGAGATTCCCGATGGGGGCGAGGCGATCCCGTTGCCCGGGTTCGCCGTGGTGACCGGCTTCTGCTCGGTCGTGGGCATCGTCATCGCCCTCGCGCTGCTTCGCTGGAGCGCTCGCCCCGCCGAGCGGTTCCGGTGGACGGCCGGGTCACTGACCGCGATCTCGCTGGTCCCGCCGTTCCTCTCCGGGGCGGACACCGCCACCACCGCCGCCCTGCTCGGGCTGCACCTCATCGCCGCGGCGGTGATGGTCCCCGCCCTGACGCGGAGCCTGCGCAATCGGTAGGTGACCCAGCCGCCCAGACCCGAACCGGCCGGAGACCGGCGCCGTGAGCGCCGGCCTCCGGCCGGTTCTGGGTGGTCACACCACGTTGGCCTCTGGCCGGGCGGTGTTGTCGGTGAACCGTCCGGCGTGCAGGGGGCCGATGTCCACGAACGGTTCGCGGCCGAGGTAGAGGTCCCTGACCACCTCGCCGACGGCGGGGCCCTGCAGGAACCCGTGGCCGGAGAAGCCGGTGGCGTAGAGGAACCGGGACGGCGACGTGGCTTCGCCGATGATCGCGTTGTGGTCCGGGGTGATCTCGTAGAGCCCGGCCCAGCCGCCGGTGATGCCGACGTCGAGCAGCGCGGGCGCCCGGTGCGCCATGGCGTCGTGCAGCCGGGGGATCCAGTCGTCGGTCATCGTGATGTCGTAGCCCGGCGCGACGTCCGGATCGGACATGCCGACCAGCAGCCCCCGGCCCTCCCGGTGAAAGTAGAAGCTGGTGTCGAAGTCGATCGTCATCGGCAGGTCGGGCGGCAACCCGGTCACCGGTTCGGTGACCACGATCTGCCGGCGCAGCGGCACCACCGGCAGGTCGACGCCCACCAGCTCGCCGATCCGCGGCGACCACGCGCCCGCCGCGCAGATCACGGCCGGGCTGGCGATCCGGCCGGCCGAGGTGACCACGGCCTCGATCGTCTCGCCACGCACCTCGATGCCGGTCACCTCGCACTGGCGCAGGATCCGCACGCCGCACCGGCGCGCTCCGGCCGCGTAGCCCTGCACGACCGCCTCCGGCGTGCAGTGCCCGTCCTCCGGCGAGAACGCCGCCGCCCGCAGCCCGTCGACACTGAGCACCGGGGACAGCCGCCGGGCCTCGTCCGGGTCGATCATCCGGCTGGGCACGCCGAAACCGTTCTGCAGGGCCACGTTCGCCTCGAACGCCGCCACCTGCTCCACAGTGGACAGCAGGAACAGGTAGCCCACCCGGTGCAACCCGATGTCGAACCCGGGCTCCTCGCCGAACCGGGCGAACGCCGCCAGGCTGCGGGCGCCGAGTTGGATGTTGAGCTCGTCGGAGAACTGCGCCCGGACCCCGCCCGCCGCCCGCGAGGTCGACCCGGCGGCCAGCGTGTCCCGTTCCACCAGCACCACATCGGACACCCCGGCGCGACCCAGGTGGTAGGCGATGCTGGTGCCGATGATGCCGCCGCCGACGATGACCACCCCGGCCGACGCCGGCACCTCCTGACCCATCGACCCACCGCCGTCCCGGACGCCCCGACCGCACGCGGTTGTAGGACACCACGCCGGCCCCGGCCCGCACCAGATCCGATCGCTTGACACCCCGGCCGCCGCATAGCAGTATTTCACTACTTCATTAGTGAAAGGGTGTTGACGTGATCGAGTTCCGTCTCGACCGCGGCTCCGGGGTGGCGACCTACGTGCAGCTCGTGCACCAGGTCAAGCAGGCGCTGCGGCTGGGCGCGCTGCTGCCCGGCGACCGGCTGCCGACCGCCAAGGACGTCGTCGCCAAGCTCGCGATCAATCCGAACACCGTGCTCAAGGCCTACCGGGAGCTGGAGCGGGAGGGGCTGGTCAGCGCCAAACCCGGACTCGGCACGTTCGTGCGGCGGTCGCTGGGTGCGCCGCTGGCCGACCAGACCCGGCTGCGCCGGTCGCTGACCAACTGGGTGCGCGAGGCCCGCGCGGCCGGACTGGACCAGGAGGACCTGGAGGCGCTGTTCGTCTCGGTGGTCACCGACTCGTTTCGGGAGGGGATCGCATGACCGATGAACCGGCGGTGCTCACCGCCACCGGGCTGGGCAAGCGGTACCGGCGCACCTGGGCGCTGCGGGACTGCTCGCTGGCCATCCCGGCCGGACGGGTGGTGGCGCTGGTCGGACCGAACGGCGCCGGCAAGACCACGTTGCTGCACCTGGTCATCGGCCTGCGCACGCCCACCCAGGGCAGCCTGCGGGTGCTCGGCGAACCGCCCGGAAAGGACACGACCCTCCCCCGGGTCGCGTTCATGGCTCAGGAACGGCCGCTCTACGACGGGTTCACCGTGGCCGACATGCTCCGCTTCGGGCGGCGGCTCAACCCCCGGTGGGACGCCGACCTGGGCGAGAAGCGGTTGGCCGCACTGGACATCCCGTTGGACCGCAAGGTCGGCCAGCTCTCCGGCGGCCAGCAGGCGCAGGTGGCGCTGACCCTCGCCCTCGGCAAGCGGCCGGACCTGCTGCTGCTCGACGAACCCCTGGCCAACCTCGACCCGCTGGCCCGGCACGACCTGATGCGCGCCCTGATGACCGCGGTGGCCGAGACCGGCCTGACCGTGGTGCTGTCCTCACACATCGTCGCCGACCTGGAGAACACCTGCGACTGGCTGGTCGTGCTCAACCGCGGCCGGGTCCAGGTCAGTGGCGATCTCGAGGAGTTGCTGCGGTGCCACCAGGTGCTGTCCGGCCCGGCCGAACTGGCCGACCGGCTGCCGGAACCGGTGTCGGTGATCGAGGACGACCGCGCCGAACGGCAGGCCAGCCTGCTGGTCCGCGCCGAGCCGAGCACGGTGCTGGACCCGAGGTGGCACAGCCGCCCGGTGGGCCTGGAGGAACTGGTGCTGGCCTACCTGCGCCGGCCCGAGGCCGCCACCCTGCCCCGTCCCAGCCTCACCCGGATCTGAAGGAGACGACCGAATGTTGTGGCTCACCTGGCGGCAGCACCGGGCTCAGGCCCTGGTCACCGCCGGACTGCTCGCCGTGCTCGGCGTCCTCCTGCTGATCAACGGCCTCGGGGCAAGGAACCTGGTCGACCACGCCGGTCTGCTGCCGCTGCAGCAGCATTTCAAGGCCATGGGCGACCTGGTCGACTGGCTGGCCCTGGCACCGGCCGCGATCGGGCTGTTCTGGGGCGCGCCGGTGCTGGCCAAGGAGTTCGAGCGCGGCACCCACAAGCTCGCCTGGACCCAGTCGGTGTCCCTGCGCCGCTGGCTCGTGATCAAGCTGAGCGTCCTGGGCGGCGCGGTGACGCTGGCCGGGCTCGCCCTCGGCACCATGATCAGCCTGTGGCTGAGCTCGTACGCGGGCACCCAGTACGCGGACAGGTTCGCCAGCATCGGCAAGTTCGTGATCAGTGGCATCCTGCCCGCCGCCTGGTGGCTCTTCGCGTTCGCCACCGGCGTCGCCGCCGGCGCGGTGTTCCGCAAGATGCTCCCGGCCATCGCCCTCACCCTGGCCATGGTGGTGCCGACGATCCTCGGCCTGTTCATCGTCAACGCCCGGGCCTACTACGCGACCCCGGAGCAGGCGATCGTCACCGTCGAGGGCCCGATGTCCATCCCCGAGGACTGGATGATCCAGGATTCGTACCCGGTCGACGCCGCCGGCCAACCGGTGCCCAACTTCTGTCCCGCGGAGCAACCCTGCCCCCGCCGCGCCGACTCCCGCATCCTGTTCCTCTACCAGCCACCCAGCCGCTACTGGCGGTTCCAGTGGACCGAGGCGGCCGCCCTGTTCGCCGCCACCCTCGCCCTGGGCGCCGTGGCCGTCACGCGGACCCTGCGCGGCCGCACCTGACGGGGAACCGCATCAGGTCAACGGGTGCCGGCGATCCAGGTGCGGAGCAGGAGGCGGTCCATGCCGTCGCCCGGACTCACCTCGAACGGCGTTCGGCCGTGCACGAGGGTCCGGTTGTTGATCACGATCAGCTGGCCGGGTTCGAGGCGCAGATGTGTCTGCAGGTCGGGCCGAGCCAGCAGTTCGTCGAGCGCGTCCATCGCGCTGCGCTGGGCCGGCCGCAGTGGCGGGACGCCGGGGCGCAGGTGCCCGGTCTCGATGTACTCCCGAATGTAGGTGATGCGGGCGGTGTCGCCGTCGAGCTCGAGGATGGGCCGCGGAACCGTTGCCGGGCGGGCGGGATCGCGGTCCCTGGTGTCGAAGTGGACGGTCTCGGTCAGCGCGGCGAGCACCTCCGGGCGGTCGCGCAGTTCCCGGACGAGGTCGTCGATGTGCAACAGGAACAGGGCACCACCGACGGCGGCCTGGCGCACGCAGTGCAGGGCGAAGTAGGCGGGAATCGGGCCGGGCCGGTGCATCCCGTCGGTGTGCGGGTTGCCGCCCTGGCGCGTGTCGGAGTATCGGGCCGTCGCCGTGCCTTCCAGGGTCACGCCCCGGTAGCGCACCGCACGGATGAGCTCACCGTCGAAACCCTGGGGAACGACACCGCCAAGGGCATCGGAGACGGCCAGGATGAAGCGCCGGGCGTTCGCCTCGTCGAGCTGACCGAGTCCGGAAAGGATGAAGTAGCCGGGGCGGTTGCGCAGGTGCCGGCGCTCGTAGTCGCGCAGCATCGCCACGAACCGCGCGTCCGGCGCGGTGCCGCCGGCCACCGCGACCGCCACCTCGGGGTCCACCTCGTGGATGACGTTGACGAGGGTGTCGTCGATACTCATCGTGCTCCCAAGAAACTCGTCCGGGCGGGCGACTCCGGGGTTCCGCTCTGCCCACCAGCTGGTGATGTCGGGTGCGTGGTGCTCGACTCCCGCGAGCTCGATCCCGGCGACGGCGCCGATCGCGGCGTCGACGGCGCGGGCCCGGTCCGCAGCGCTGGCCATGACCTGGGCGGCGAGCGAGTCGAACGGCAGCGGCCGGCCGGCGGCGAGCAGGCAGTCGACCCGGACGCCGGCCCGGGATCGTGGTAACCGCAGCCGGGTCAGCGAGCCGGGTTTCGGCGCGGCGGCACGCAGGTAGACGTGCGCCAGAACCACCTGCGGCGCCCGCTCGGCCCCGGGCCGGACGGTGGTGAGCCGATACCCGTTCGCGAGCCGCAGCTGCAGCGCGATCAGGTCCAGGCCGGTCTGCTCCTCACACATCCGGTAGGAGCCGGTCAACCGCGCGTTGATCTCGAGGAACGTGTACCCGTCCCGGCACGCCAGGAACTCCACGGTCGACACGTTGCGGACGCCCAGTTCGACGGCGAGCCGGGCCGCGTCCGCGCGCATGGCCCGCACCAGATCCGCCGGCACGTCGAGCACCGGCCCGGCCTCCACCAGCTTGCGGCTCCCGGCCAGGAGCAGGCTTTCCTTCTCCCCCAACACGGCCACCGTTCCCGCCTCGTCGACGGCGACCGTCATGCCCACCACGCGGACCGCGCCGACATGGGTCTCGGCGTACCAGCCGGCGTCGCCGGCCAGCGCCGCAGACAACGTGTGCTCGTCGCCGACGACGACAACCCCGTTGCCCTGGTTACCGTTCACCGGTTTGAGCACGATCGGGAAGCCGTGGCCGGCGACCAGGGACCGGATGCCCCGGGCACCCGAGGCGTGCGGCAGCACGGGAACTCCGATCCGCTCGGCGCGCGTCACCGAGGCGCCCTTGTCCCCGGTGACGGCGAGCACCTCGGGCGGCGGGCCGATCACGCGGATGCCCAGACCGGCCAGTCGCCGGCCGAGTGCCGGATCCTCGGCGATCGCACCGAGTCCGGGATGGACGGCGTCCACTCCCGCACGTTCGGCGGCGCGCACGACGCAGTCCACGCAGTCGTAGCCGGGGCACGCCTCTCCGCGGTCACAGTCGAGCACGACGTGACGCCGGGCCGCGCCGAGATGGCCGCGTTGCGGGTCGGACCGGGCGACCACGGCCACCGGAGTGAACCCGACCCCGGCGCACGACTCCATGGTTCGCTTCGCGACCACCGACCGCCCGGCGACCAGAACCGTCCTCATGGGAGTCCGGCGGGCGCGAGGGCGCGGCCGGCCGCCTCCCGCTGGAACCGCGCCCGGATCTCGGGGTTGCTGTGGGCGGAGGTGACACGGGGCGGGGTGGCGCCGCCGGGCGCGATGCGGATGGCGACCAGATGCGGGCCGGGGATGCCGTCGATCGCGCCAAGGGCCTCGAGAATCTCGCCGGAGGTCTCGCACACCGCGCCGGTGCGGTAGCCGACCGCGAGCGCGAGCCGGTCCCATCCCATCGGCCGCTCGCGGGTGCGCTGCCCGCCGGTGGAGTCATAGGTTCCGTTGTCCAGCACCAGATGCGTGAGGTTGGCCGGCTGCCGCTCGCCGACCAGGGCGAGCCCGCCGAGGTGCATCAGCGTCGAGCCGTCCCCGTCGACCACCACGACCGGCCGGTCCGGTCTGGCGAGCGCGGTGCCCAGGCCGAGGCCGATGGCGTGCCCCATGCTGCCCTGCATGTAGAAGTTCGCCGGGTCGTCGCGCAGCCCGAACAGCTCCCGGCTGATCATGCCGGTGGTGCTGAACACCAGCGCGCCCGCCAGGTGCGGGGCGACGGCGGCGAGCGCGTCCGCCCGGCCCAGGGTCAGGGCGCTGCCGGTGGACGGGCGCGGGCAGGACCCGAACGTCGCCTTCGGCACCAGGATCACGAAGCCGCTGTCGTCCCGGTACGCCGCGTCGGCCCGGTCGAGCAACGCCCACAGGCTTTCCTCCGACGGCTCGAGCACGCCGTGCCGCAGGTGGATCGCGTCGAGCACGGCCGCGGTGCTCTGGCCCATCACCGCGTGGTGCGGCTCGTCGTCCTCCGGCTGCGGCCAGCCGCGCAGGCTCATCACGATCAGCAGCGGGATCTCGTAGGACATCAGCAACGAGGTCAACGGGTCGAGCAGGTTCCCCAGCCCGGAGTTCTGGACCAGCACGGCGGACCGCTGCCCGGCGAGTTGGGCTCCCGCGGCCAGCGCCATGGCGACGCCCTCGTTGGGTGCCGGCACGTAGCCGCCCCGCTCCTCGAGCCGGGCGAACGGCCCTTGCAGGTAGGAGCACGGCACGCCACTGAAGAACGAGAACCCGCGTGCCTCGAGCTCCCGGCAGAACGCCGCTGGGTCGATCACGCGCCCCGCTCCTCCCATTCGGCCGTCCTGGTGAGGTCGAAGATCTCCTTGACCGGGGCGATCGAGTCCTCGGCGGTGCTGGCCTCCCCGCGCAGCTGGATCTCGCTGAGCACGTTGCGGATGGCGTGCACCGAGGCCCGCAGCGTCTGGTTGGCGTAGATCACCATCGAGACCCCCAGTTCCTGGGCATCGGTGATGCCCCAACGGTTGTAGGTGGTCGGCACGGCGACCACGGGTGCCCGGGACCGCCACCGGCGGAGGAACTCGATCACTTCGGAGGGATCCCGCCGCTTGGAGTGGATCAGGATCCCGTCGGCGCCGGCGTCGACGTAGCGGTGTGCCCGCCGCATCGCCTCGTCCATGCCCCGGCCGGCGATCAGCGCCTCGCACCTGGCGATGACGCAGAAGTCCTTGTCCGAGCGGTTGCGGATGGCGGCCTCGATCCGGTGGGCGAACACGTCGGCATCTTCGAGCTCCTGGTCGCCGTCGAGGTAGCTGTTGCGCTTCGGCAGCACCTTGTCCTCGACACACACGCCGCCGACTCCCGCCGCCTCGTACTGCCGGACCACCCTGGCCATGTTGATCGCCCCGCCGAACCCGGTGTCACAGTCGGCGAGCAACGGCAGCGAGGTCCCCTCCCCGATGTGGATCGCCGCGTCGAGGCACTCGCTCATGGTCAGCAGGCCGAGGTCGGGTAAGCCACGGGTGGCCGAAAGCTCGAAGCTGGAGGCCCAGATCCCGTCGAAACCCGCCTCCTCGACGAGCCGTGCGGTCAGCGCGTCCCTCGCCCCGACGAACCGTGCGGTACTCGAACGCGTCAACAGCTCACGAAAGCGCGCGGCCTTGCTCATGATCACTCTCCCAGATCTGGTCGAAGCAGTGGAACTGGCGTCGCCGTCGCACCGAGCTGGAAGAGGCAGTGCCAGTGGAAGGATCCGGACGCCGTCTGCTCACCGTCGAACGCGCTCAGCAACTGGAACCCCCGGTGCAGCCGCACCAGATCCCCCGCGTCGGCATAGAGGTGCGGGTGCACCTTGTCATCGGCCGCTTCCGGTTGCACGAACGTGTTCGGCGAGATCTCGATCCCGCGGCCGTACTGTGCGTTGCGTTTGGACAGCATGGTGGACTGGTAGCAGCCACCCGGTCGCAGCACGCGACCGATCTCCGCGAGCGCGCGACCGAGCCCCTGCTCGTCGGCGTGGTAGACGACGTTGAAGGCGAGTACGAAATCGACACTGTCCGCGGGGTAGGGCAGCGCGGTGAAGTCGGCGATGTCCATCGTGATCGCGAGACCGCGCCGGGCGGCCTCGGCCCGCACGAACGCCGCCGCCGTCTCGCTGCGGTCGGTGCCGCGGACGCGGAAACCCTGCTCGGCGAGGAACAGCGCGTGCCGGCCGACGCCGCAGCCGACGTCGAGCACGTCCCGCACCCCTTGCCGGCGCAGCGGTTCGACGGTCTGCGTCACCCACGGATGCGGCTTCGACCAGTCACCGCGGCCCTCGTCGGTGCCCCACATCCGGTCCCAGTACAGATGTGCGGTCACGGCGCCACCTCCTGCAGCGCCGGCGCGGCACCGTTGGCCGCCGGGTCGGATCCGGCCAACTCGAGCAGACCCTCGTCGAGCGCCTGCTCGAGCAGCGAGCGCAGCGGCGCGAGGTCGCACCCGGTCCGGTCCGCGACCTCGGCCAGCGTCGCGCTGCCGTCGATGCCGCGCAGCAGGCTCAACCACGCGGCGTCGGCATCGTGGTCGATGACGTAGCGCAGCGAACCGTCGACCGCGACGAAGCTCTGCCGCGCCGCGGCGTCGTCCAGCAGCAGCACCTCGGGCGCGAGCCGCACCACGTGGCGGTCCTCGACCCTGGTGCCGTGCAACAGGGCGCGCACCCTCGGCTCGTCGAAGTCGCGTACCGCCAGCTCGTAGGGCCGCGGCCCGATCGTCCCGCGACTGCCCGGTGCGGAGATCGTCATCAGGTCGAGCAGGCCGAGGTTGACCACCCGCAGCAGGATCTCGACGTGCGCGGCAGGACGGCCGGCCCGCAGGTCCCGCAGGGTGCGTCGCAGATGTGCGCCGTTGAGGTACTGGGCGGCCTTCGGTGAGGACAGCGCTTCGTCAAGCAACGCCTCCCGCTGCTGCGCGAGCATGGCCACGAAGGTCCGGTGGGTCTGCCGGACCCCGTCGCCCTCGTAGAACGCGATCTTCGGCCGGCACCGCACCTCGTCGGGCAGGACGCCGGCCAGCGCGTCGCGGACGATCTGCTTGTTCCAGAACAGCTGTCGCCGGTAGGCCTTCGGCACGCCGGCGAGCAGCTCCACGATCCGGTGGTCGAGGTACGGCACGCGCGCCTCCACGGCGTTTCCGGATGCCGTCCGATCCTCGACCCAGAGGTTGTAGTGCTGCATGTCCCGGAACTTCCAGGCCTGGTAGGCCTGGTACACGTCATCGATGGCGTCCGGCGAGACCAGTGCGATGGCGTCGTCGCGCAGCAGCGGCAGGTCGCTGTCCCACCAGGTGGACATGGCCGGGTGTGGACCGAGCGACGCACGGCGCGCCAGCTGACCGAGGTTGGCGAGGAAGTCGTCCCAGTCCCCGCCGCCGGCCAGGTCGACGGTGTAGCCGCCGCTGAACTCGTCGGCGCCGGAACCGAGCAGGATGGTCTTGAGCTCGGGACGCTGCAGGCGCGCGAACCGGTACATCTCGCTCTTGTAGAACTGCTCCGGACCGCACAGCGGCGATTCCATGAGCCACAGCAAGCGTTTCCACTCGGCGACGTCGGGCACGCGGTCGCCGCCGAACGCGACGAGATGGTTGGGTAGCCCGAGCAGTTCGGCGGTGCGCTGGGCGTAGCTCGCGTCCCCGTTGATCAGGGTGCTGCCGGTCAGCGCGGAGAAGGTGTGCAGTCCGGTGCTCGCCGACAGCGCGGCGAGACCGGCGGAGTCGATGCCACCGCTGAGAAACAGGCCGATCTCGGTGTCGGCGACCAGGCACTCCCGCACCGAGTCCGCGAGCAACTCGGCGAGCCGCCGCGGGTAGTGGTCCACCGGGTGGCGGTCGGCGGCCCCGGGTTCGGGCAGCGACCAGTACCGCAGCGCGCGGGTGGATCCGTCCCGGAGGCTGATGTCGAGGATCGTGGCCGGCGGCACGTGTTCGATGCCGCGGTACCAGGTGATCGGTTCGGCACTGACCATGACCGGCGCGGAGCTGAGACTCTGGTCGGCCAGCGCGCGCTGCCAGTCCAGTTCCCTTGGGCACAGCGGATGTTCGAACAGCGCCTTGACCTCGGAGCCGAACAGGACGGTGTTCCCGGTGCGGTGGAGGAACAGCGGCTTGATCCCCAGCCGGTCCCGGGCCAGTACCAGGCGCTGCTCCCGCAGGTCGATCACGGCTATGCCGAACATGCCGCGCACGTCGCGCAGGAAGTCCAGACCCTCCTGGAGGTAGAGGTGCAGCAACACCTCGCAGTCGGACGCACTGCGGAACCGGGCCGGGTGCCGCAACCGGGCCCGCAGCTCGCGATGGTTGTAGATCTCCCCGTTCGCGGCCAGGACGACGGTCCGGTCCTCGCTGTGGAACGGCTGGCGCCCACCCGCCGGGTCGATGATCGCCAGGCGGGTGAACGACAGGCACGCCTGGCCGAGCGCCGCGAACTGCATGTCGTCCGGACCCCGGGGACGGAGGGCCTCGGCCATACTCCGCAAAACGTCATCGACCGGACCATCGAGGTGGCCGCCGTCGGTGCGCGCAAAGCCCGCGATTCCGCACATCCACGCCCTCCAGCGTCGAGCTTTTCCTATTTGTCATCGCCTGCCCGAGACGGGTGCCACGCCTCCGTGGCGAAGGCGTGGCAGGGCCGTCTTACCGGACCACGGCGATGATGGTCGACTGGTCGATCACCTTGGCCTGAGGCTTCTTGTACTCCTTCATTCTGTGCACCTCCCTCCTTTACTCCGAAAGGACATCGGCGAAGGCAATTCTGGCCGCGGCCGGTGGTGCGCCGGTGGTGCGAACCGGCGCGGATGTCATGGCATCAATCTGGGTTCCCTTCGTATATCCTTCCCGCTACGCTGAGCATGAGGGGGGATGCAGATGGACGACGTCCGCGACGTCCCGGCAGAGATCAAATCGCCGAATGTGATCTCTTATCGTTCATTGTTGGCAAAACCCGGTGCCCTGCAGGCGCTCGTGTCCGCGTCGTTCGGCCGGCTCTCGTTCGGCATGGTGTCGTTGTCCCTGCTCTTCGCCGGCCAGCACGCCACCGGCTCGTTCACCGTCTCCGGGATCGTGCTCGGCGCCTACGCCATCGCCAACCTGTCCGCGCCGTTCAAGGCACGGATGCTCGACCGCAGGGGTCAGCCTTTCGCGCTGACGCTGCTCGGCCTGCCGTACACGTCGGTGCTGCTCGGGTACGCCCTGATCGCGGCGATCGGGGTGACCGCGCCGGCCGCGTTCATCGCGCTGGGGGCGGCGGCCGGGCTGACCGCGCCGCCACTCGGCGCCGCGATGCGCCGACAGTGGGCCGCGCTCACCGACGACCCGGACTCCCGGGGCAAGGCCTACGGTTTGGATGTCGCTGTCGAGGAAACGCTGCTGGTCACCGGCCCGGTCCTGACCGGCGCGCTGATCGCGCTCAGCGGTCCGGTGCTCGCCGTGATCGGCACCGCCGTCGCCGCCCTGATCGGCACCGTCGGCATGGCGACCTCGGTGGCCGCCCGGCGGCTGGCCGCCGAACTGACCACGCCGCCGCACCGCTCGTTCCTCGGACCGTTGCGGCAGCGGGGGTTCCTGACGCTGGTCGGCGCCATCGTCGGCCTCGGACTCACGCTCGGGCTGGTCGAGGTCGGCGTGGCCGGCACGGCCGACCGGCAGGGCTCCCCCGGCATCGCCGGATATCTGCTCGCCGCGCTGTCGTTGGGCAGCGCGGCGGGTGGCGTGCTGTGGGGACGAATCCGGCACCGGCGTCCGCTTCGGCAACGGCTGCTCGGCCTGCTGCTGGGCTTCGGGATCGGCTCCGTGGCGGCAGCGGCGGCGCCGAACCTGTACGTGCTCGCGATCGTGCTCGCCGCCACCGGCCTGGCGTTGGCTCCCGCGCTGGTCACGGCCTATGTTCTGGCCGAGGGGCTCGCGCTGCCGACGCAGCGGACCGAGGCGACGAGCTGGGTCAACAACGCCATCAACATCGGTGCCGGATTGGGTGCCGCCGGGGCCGGTTTTCTGGTCGAACATATCGAGCCGACGGCCGCTTTTCTCATTGGCGGCGCGGTGCTCGTACCGCCGCTGCTGCTCCTGGCCGCGAGTCGGCGGCGCCTCGCGGGCGGGGAACCGGAACCAAACTGACGGTTGACATCGGGCGCGTCGCTGTACCATTTTGTAGGCATTACGCTGGCCGGTTCAGATGGGCCGGCGGCGAATTTTAACCGTTTCCGCACGGTCGGTTACACCGTGTTTCTGGAGGGGGCCGGAATTGATCGACTTCAGCAACGTGGCGACCGAACTACGGGATCGGGAACTGCTTCCGGATTCCGCCGAATCGATCTTTCTGAGCGGATCGATTGTCCGGGGGTGGGGCAACAAGACCAGCGATCTCGACGTCGCGATCGTGTCGAACGACCATTGGAAAAGCTCGATCGACGAATACGAGCACGTGCCACTTGAGCCGAACACCCTGCCGGCGGAACAGACCTTCGTCGACGGCAGGCGCTGGGACCTCGAATACTGGACGGCGGGCCAGGTGGCGCAGATCCTGGCCAAGGTCTCGGCCGAGGAGTTCGCCGACGAGCAGGGCAGCTGGCGTTCGTTGAGCTTCCACGAGATCGCGCTGCTCGAACGGCTGCCCTACGCGGTGGCCGCGGACGACGGCGCGTGGCTGCACCGCACCCAGACCTGGCTGGACTCCTCGGCGCACCGGTCCGTGCTGGCGGCGCGGTCGCTGCGCAACGCCGACGGGTGCACGGAGGACGCCGCCGGGCAGCTCGCCGCGGGCGACCTGGACAGCGCGGTGCTCTCCGCTCAGCTCGCACTGCAGCACGCGGTGGACGGTCTGACCGCGAGCCTCGGCCAGGTCGGCAGCCTCTGGCCGAAGTGGCGGGCCCGGCGCATGCGGCTGGTGCGGACCGATGTGCTCTCCTACGAGGAGTTCTGGGCGCTGACCACCCTGCGCGACTACACACCGCAGGAGGCACCGGCCTGGGTCGAGCGCGTGCTCGGAGTCTGCCGGCGGATCTCGATGGCGGTGACACTGTGAACGGCGCGGACGGAAGTCGCGCGGTGACACCGGATTCGGTGCTGGTGTTTCCGCTCAACGTGCGAATCCGCAACTACCGCGGCAAGATCCTCCTCGGGGGGTACGAGCACGCGTTCGAACTGAGCGAGTCGGCGACGTTCATGTGCCGCCAGATCGACGGCACCCGCACGGTCCGCGACATCGGGCAGGTGGTGGCGGCGGAGTTCGACGTCGACCCGCAGACGGCGACGCAGGACGCGACCGAGCTTTTCACCCAGCTCGTCGTCGCCGACGTCGTCACCGTGAAGGAGTGACGTGTTGGGGGGAAAGGTTCCCGGGGGACAGACCGAGATCGACCACACCGGCCTGCGGTTCGGACTGCTCGGTCCGCTCGTGATCGAGCACCCGAGGTCGGGTGTCATCGAGGTGCCCCAGGCCAAGCACCGGGTGGTGCTGGCCACGCTGCTGCTGCGCCCGGGCGAGGTGGTGTCGGCCGACGAGCTGATCCTGCGGCTGTGGGGCGAGAACCCGCCCGCGACGGCGCGCAAGACGTTGCAGGGCTACATCGCGCGGCTGCGCCGCACGCTGACACCCGGTCTGGTGGCCAGCCATCCCGCCGGTTACCGCGCGCGGGTGCGGCCCGAGCAGGTGGACTGCGGCCGGTTCCGGCGGCTCCTGGACGAACTGCGGGACCGTCCCGCACGCGACCCCGCGCCGCTGCTGCGCGAGGCGCTCGCCCTGTTCCGCGGCACGCCGCTGGCCGACGTCCCGTCGGAGTACCTGCACCAGCACGACGCGGTCGCGCTCATCGACCAGCGGCTGGACCTCGTGGAGCGGCTGGCCGACACCGAGCTCACGTTCGGACGGAGCGCGAACGTGGTCGCGGTACTGCGCGAAACCCTCGCCGAGCATCCGTTCCGGGAGAGCCTCTGGTACCGGCTGGTGTTGGCCCTGTACTCCTGCGGCCGCGTGGCCGAGGCGCTCGCGGCCTATCAGGACGCCCGCCGGCTGCTGGTCGACCAGCTTGGTGTGGAACCGGGAACGGACCTGCGCGACGCGCACCGCCGCGTGCTGCGCGCGAGCGACGAGACCCCGGCGGCCGCGCCCGAGGCGCACCGCGCAGAGCTGGCCACGGCGGTGCACCTGCTGACCTCAGCCGCGACCGACCGGCCCGTGGTGGTGGCGGTCAGCGGGCCCGCGGGTGTCGGAAAGACCGCGCTGGCCAAGCGGATCGCCGCATCGGCCGCCGCGCGCTTTCCCGCCGGACTCGTCGAAGTCCGGATGAGCGACGGAGCTCATGGCCGGGCGCAGCCGGACGTGCTCGCCGATCTGCTTGCGGGTATGGAGGTGGCGCCCGCCGGTGCGGACACCCGGCTGGAGCGCTACCACTCGGAACTGGCCCGGCGACCGGTGCTGGTGGTCCTCGACGACGCCGTGCACCCGGACCAGGTGCGGCCCCTGCTGCCGAGATCGGGCCGCAGCGCGGTCCTGGTCACCAGCCGGCCCGCGCCGGTGTCGCTGGCCGGCGCCCGGCAGGTGCGGCTCGAGCCGCTGACCACCCAGGCCGGGCTGGACGCGTTGACGGAGATCATCGGGCCGGACCGGCTGCACGGCCAGGAGGATGCCGGCGCGGAGCTGGTCCGGCTCTGCGACCACCTCCCGCTGGCCATCCGGGCCGCCGGGATCCGGCTGCTGGAGCGGCCGTATCTGCTGCTGCGCCAGTTGGTCGATCGGCTCGTCGACCCGGCCGGCCGGCTCGACGTGCTCACCGTCGAGGGTGTCGACGTGCGGGCCAGCCTCACCCTCGGCTACCAACGGTTGGACCCGACGGCCCGGCGGGCGTTGCGGCTGTTGAGCCTGCTGCGGACCGACTCGTTTCCACCCAGGGTGGCCGCCGCGGCGCTCAACGTGCCGGAGGCCGACGCCGACCGGTTGCTGGCCCGGCTCACCGCGGCGCAGCTGCTGCTGATCGAACCGGACGAGCGGTACGGCCACCGGTACCGGCACCGGGAGTTGGTCCGGATCTGCGCCCGTGAGCACGCCATTGCGGAGGAGCCACCCGCTGAGCGCCGCCGCGCGGTGACCATGGCCCTGTCGGCCTGGTACCACCGGTCCGGGCCTCCGGCCGCGGCCACCGCCAAGCCGGTCCGGCACGCCGTCGTCGGCCGGTTTCCCTCTGAGGATTGAGAGTGACCATGATCGTCGCATTGGAAGGGCCGGACGGCGCGGGGAAGAGCACCATGGTCCAGGATCTGATGGCCTGGGCCAGATCGGAGGGTTTCACCGCGCGGGTCGTCGGCAAATGGGACATCTTCCGCCCGGGCATGGTGCCGCAGGCACGGTTCCTGCGCGGCACCGACCAGCAGGACCTGCGGGTGTGCATCGCGGAGATGCCGTCCCCGGCGCGAATGCTGTTCCTCGGCTGGATGAACACCACCGCCGCCTTCCGCGCCGGCGAGGCCGAGGAGGACCTGGTGATCTTGGACGGCTACTGGGCCAAGCACGCCGCGGCCGAGTTGCTCGCCGGATGCCCGCCGCAGCTCGTGCACGCCGTCACCGCGGCGATCACCCCGGTCGACCTCACCGTGTACCTGGACGTGACCCCCGAGGAAGCCTTGCGGCGCAAGGGGGACGACATCGCCCCCTACGAGTGCGGGCGCGATCCCGACTGCTCGCCCGCGCGGTTCCTCAAGCACCAGGCCGCGGTGCGCGCGGTGCTGCTCGACTGGGCGAAGACGTTCGGGTGGACGGTCGTGCGGACCGACCAGGTGACCGCGGCGCGCCGCCAGCTGCGCGAGTGCGTGCACGCCAAGCTGCTCGCCGACCGGGCCAGGGCGGCGAGCTGAGCCGCCCGGTCGTCCACAGTGGACCGATCAGTAGTCCGCGAAGTACTCCCGGTGTTCCCACTCGGTGACGATGCCGTCGTCGACCGGATCGGCCTTGGCCAGCCATTCCTCGTACCGGCCGAGCTCGCTTCGCTTGAGCAGGCTCAGACACTCGGCCAGCGGGTCGCCGAGCACCCGGCGGTACAACGCGCTGTCCCGGAAGGCGGCGAGCGCCTGACCGAGGTCGGCCGGCAGCGCCCGCATGGTCGAGGCGTGCGGGTCGGCGGCCGGTGCGCCCGGATGCAGCGACCGGTCGACGCCGTCGAGGCCGGCGGCCAGCTGGGCGGCCAGGTAGAGGTAGGGGTTGGCGTTGGGCTCGCCGATCCGGTTCTCCACATGGCTGGTCTGCTCGCCGGGACCGCCCAGGATCCGGAGGAACGCGCCCCGGTTCTCCGGCGACCACGCGATCCGGTCCGGTGACAGGGAGAACCGCTCGCTCAGCCGCCGGTAGCCGTTGACGGTCGGCACGCACAACATCGTCGCCGCGGCGGCGTGCTCGACCAGCCCGCCGAGATAGGCCATGCCCAGCGGGGACAGCGGTCCCGGCTCCGCGCGGGCGGCGGTGAACGCGTTGTGCCCGGTGACGCGGTCGAACAGCGACTGGTGCAGATGCCACCCGCTCGGGTCGAACCCGTCCAACCGGGGCAGCGCCATGAACGAGGCGTGGTGGCCGAGCCGCGCGCAGATCTGCTTGGTGACACCGCGGAACAGCAGCATCGCGTCGGCGGCGGCCAGGGCCGGCAACGGGCTGAACGTGAACTCCAGCTGCCCCGGACCCGACTCGTGCTCGATGGTCCGCAGCGGAAGGTCGAGCGCCAGCAACGCTTCCGACAGCGGCTCGAGCACCGGCATCAGCGCGTCCCCCAACGCATCGAGGTTGAACTGGTACCCGCCGTCGACCGGGGCCACCCTCGGCGGCTCGCCCTGCACGCCGAAACCCCCGACCCGACCACTGAAACCGGTGTCCACCAGACGGGTCAGGTACCACTCGACCTCCAGCCCGATCACCGCGTCGAGGCCGTGACCGCCCACCTCGCCGAGCACCTCGCGGAGCACCCGCCGGCTGGACAGCGGGTGCGGCCGGCCACCGCGCAGGTACTCGTCACCGATGACCCAGCCGGTCCGGCCGCCGGTGTGCGGCAGGACCCGGAACGTCAGCGGGTCGGGCACCACGATGAAGTCACCCGCCCCGGTCAGCTCGGCGACACCGATCCCGCCGCCGGGGGCGAAGAAGTCCACGGCGACCGCGTGGCCGGTGTCGAAGACGTAGGGGCCGGGACTGTAGTCCATGCCGTTGCGCAGGACGGTACGGAAGGTTTCGGCACTCACCAGCTTCGACCTGGCCAGGCCGTGCGGATCGCCGAACACGACGCGAACGAACGTGAGCTCGTCCAGTGCGCCGGCCACGTCCTGCGCCGCCGCCCGTTGCTCCTCACTCCAGACATCGTTGCGCTCGACGAAATCGAGTGAGCCGGTGCTCAGCTCACCGTACTGACGGCTGATCATGAGTCTCCTCCTCGGCCACCGGCACCCGCCGGTAGAGGTGGCGCCACGGCCGGGCGCATTCCAGCTCGGCAGCGGCTCGCAGGACGGTCAGGTCGGCCCGCCACCGCCCGATCAGTTGCACCCCAACGGGAATGCCCCCGGCGGTCAGGCCGGCCGGCACCGAGATGGCCGGTTGCCCGGTCAGGTTGAACGGATAGGTGTTGGGCGTCCAGGCGAGCCAGGAAGCGTCCCCTTTGGCCACCGGCGGGACCGGTCCGTGCTGGTCCACCGGGAACGGGGCGATCGGAACCGTCGGGGTGGCCAGCAGGTCGAACCGGGCCATGCGGCGCCGGACCCGGTCGCACAGCTCGGTGCGGGCCTGCTCGGCGACGGCCAGTTCGACGGCACTGCGGGTGCGGCCGAAGCGGATGGCCGACCAGCGTTCCGGCTCGACCGGGTCGGGCCGGTCCAGATGCCCGGCCGCGTCGGCACAGGCGAGGATGGTCGCCAGCGTCTGGTACGGGTCGTCGAACGGCGGCGTGGTCACCTCGATCTCATGGCCGAAGTCGCCGAGCGCGGCGACGGCGGCCCGGGCCAGGCCGGCGATCTCCGGCTCCGGCGCCGGCGCGCCCAGCCCGTCGATCCAGCCGATCCGCAGCGGTCCGGGGGTCGCCGGTGCGGGCGGACCGTCGAGGCAGAACGAGTCCCGCGGATCCGGACCGGCGAGCACGTCGAAGGCGGCCGCGGCATCGGCGACCGTGCGGGCCAGCACCCCGCAGTGGGACAGCAACTCCGCGCTGACCGGCACGTAGGGCACCCGGCCTAGGGACGGTTTGAACCCGACCACCCCGCAGAACGCGGCCGGGATGCGGATCGATCCGGCGCCGTCGGTCCCGGTGGCCAACGGTCCGATGCCGGCGGCCACCGCCGCGGCCGACCCGCCGCTCGACCCACCCGGCGTTCGGGACGGGTCCCACGGGTTCGCGGTGGCGCCTACCAGCCGGTTGACGCACCCGCCGCTCCAGCCGTCCTCGGAGGTGTTGGTCTTGCCGGTGACGATCGCACCCGCGGTCCGCAACCGGGCGACCACGGGCGCATCCTCGGCCGGCACGTGCTCGCGCAGCGGCACTGAGCCGCGGGTGGTGCGCAGTCCCTCGGTGGGCGTCAGGTCCTTTATCGACACCGGGATGCCGAGCAGCGGGCGGGCGGCGAACGCCGCGTGGCCGTCGGCGGCGATGAGCGCGTCCGCCTCGGTCGCGGCCGCGAGCGCGCCGGCCCGGTCGATGGTGACGAAGGCGTTGAGCCGGGGGTTGAGCGCGACCGCGCGGTCCAGGGTCGCCTCGACCAGTTCGTGCACCGACAGCGCGCCACCGATGAGCAGGCTCCGCAGCTCTGCTGCGTCGAGGTAGGCAAGGCCGCTCACCTAGCGGACTCCGACCGTGGGCGCGTGGAACTCCCGGTACCAGGTGTTGTCGAAGTCGTCGACGTGCGGGTCGTGGCCGGCCATCGCCTCGTGCAGCACGCCGAGAAGCTTGCCGAGTGCGATCGCGGTCCGAAGGTCGGCGATCGTGAACGGGGGGCCCGCGGTCCGCAGCAGCCGAAGGTCGTAGAGCCCGGGACGGTATGCGCCGTCCCAGAAGATGCCCACCGGGATACGGATGGCGTAGCGGACGCCGAACCGCACGTGGCCGGTGTGGTGCTGGTCGGACCATTCGGTGATGTCGGGCATGGTCGGTGCGAAGAACCAGTCGTCGCGGCCCGGCTCCCGGTCGTGCACGTCCAGCGAGTGCGGCAGGTAGTGCCAGGTGTTGAAGCGCATTCGGGCGCTGTAGGCGGACAGCGCCGTGCTGAGTCCGGCCGGGTCGTCCCGGAACCGCTCGACGAACCTCCCGGCGGCCACCACACAGCAGTAGAAGTCGCTGGTGCCGAGCCGAAGCGGGTCGGTGTCCCGCCCGGCGTCCTCCCGCAGCGACTCCAGGGACCGCGGACCGCGGCCCATCGCGACGTCCGAACCGGTCGCCTCGGCCACGGCCACCAGCAACTCGTGCAGGAACGCCTCGTAGGCGGACCGGAACCCCTTCGGCGCCGGTTGGCCGAGAACCCTCGACCCGAACGCGGCGCAGACCCGCGCGAAGTCCCGCACGTCGCTGCCGGCGGTGAGTTCCGCACCGGTTCGCTCGGCGAGCAGGGCGAGCACTTCGGCCGGCACGTCACCGAGGCGCACCGGCGGCGACATCAGATGTTCCTGTTTGTGCAGGCTCAACCCGTTGATGGACCGGTAGAACGTGGCGCCGCGCCGAACCAGGCCGGCGCGGCGCGCGGCGCAGACCTCGGCGAGCCGCGCCAACCACGGCGCGGTCGGTTCGCCTGCCCGTTTGGGCGGGGGCGTCGCACCGTAGGTGCTGATGCGCTCGAGCAGGAACTCCTCGAGCGTCACCGGGTCGAGCTGAACGCCGTTGAACTCCTCCGCACGCACCGGCGGTCCGGAACGCAGCAGAACCGACAGGCAGACCACGAAACAGGCGTCTTCCGGGGTCCAGTCCGCGACCGGGGTACCGGCCAGGGCGGTCAGCTGGCAGCGTGGTGAGCCGAATCGAATGGAGTTGCCGGGCAGCGTGCCGTAACGGCCGAGATTTGTGTAGCAACGGTCCGCGACATAGATCAGTACCGGTGCCATGTGCACCAGGGCGTAGCGAATTGTCTCGATGCGTTCGAGGGCCTCGCTGCGGGGCCGCGAAGCGAGCCAGTCATGCAGCTCAATCCGCCGGTCAAGATCACGCGCGGTGGCCGCACGGCAGTTGTTTACCAAATCCTCCGGAGGTCCGTTGACCCAGCCCAGCGAGCCCAGTAAATGGTGATCATCGTCGGCGGGAATTGTGGCCGGCCAGATGTGCAGACGGCCGGTGCCGGTTAGGCGAAGACCACCCCCGCCGGTCGGGTCCAGCCGGACTCGGTGCTGTTCAGCGGCGTTCGCGATCAGGCGTTCGGCCGTGGTGAGGGCACGAAATCCGATCTCTTGCGGCACCCGCCCGCCCAAGGTAATCGCTGTCCGTATGCAAGCGGCTGCGTCATGTTGATGGCGCGCCGTACGCGCAACCGAAACCATCATCTTTGCGAATCCGTCAGACTTCAACGAAGTCAAGGACATCAACTCCCCCACCCTCAGGTGTTCGATAAGGTACGTGATTTACGCTAAGATCGCCAGAGGAAAAGTGTCTTGACGGCGCGATTAATATCAGGGAGACTGCGGTGTCACCGCGGAGGGGATTCGTGTCCGTTTAGTCTCAAATAACTTGTCAGGGTCTCTTCACATGATTCTTCGCTACAGCCTTCCGGAGCTCGCGGAGCTCTGGACCGACGACAACCGTTACCGGACGTGGACGACCGTCGAACTGCTCGCCTGCGAGGCGCAGGCGGAACTGGGCGTCATCCCGGCCGCCGACCTGGCGGCGATCCGCACCGGCCGCCCGCCCGCCGCGACCCGCGTCGCCGAGTTCGAGCGCACCCGCGACCACGAGATCCTGGCATTCCTCGCCGCCTACACGGAGACCATCGACGGTGCCGCGGCCCGCTGGGTGCACTTCGGGATGACCAGCTACGACCTGGTCGACACCGCGCTGGGCTACACGCTGGCCCGGTCCTGCGAGCTGATCCTCGCCGCGGCACAACGGTTGTGCGATCGGCTGGCGGAGCGGGCGGCCGAACACTGGGACACCGTCTGTGTCGCCCGGACCCATGGGGTCCATGCCGAACCGACCACGTTCGGCCAGAAGCTCGCCGGCCACGCGTTCGCGGTGCGACGATCCGCCGACCGGCTGCGGGCCGCGCGCGACTCGGTGGCCGTCGGGACGATCTCCGGGCCGGTCGGCACCTACGCGCTCATCGATCCCTATGTGGAGCAGTACGTGTGCCAGCGGCTGGGACTCGGGGTCGAGCCGATGCCGACCCAGGTGGTGGCCCGCGACCGGCACGCCGAACTCCTCAACGCGGTCGCGGTGCTCGGCGCGGTGGTCGAGAACCTGGCGCTGGAGTTCCGGCTGCTGCAGCGCACCGAGGTGCGGGAGGTCGAGGAGCCGAGGACCACGGAGTACCAGGGTTCCAGCGCGATGCCGCACAAGCGCAATCCCACGACCAGTGAGCGGTTGTGCGGCCTGGCCAGGATCCTGCGGTCCAACGCCTCGGCCGCCGGCGAGAACGTGGCGCTCTGGCACGAGCGTGACCTCGCCCATTCGTCGGTCGAGCGGATCGTGTTGCCGGACAGCCTGATCGCCGTGCACTACCAGGTCACCACGGCCGCCGAGCTGGTGGGCGGGCTGCGGGTCTTCCCCGGCCGGATGGCGGCGAACCTGGCCCACACCAACGGGCTCATCTACAGCGCGACCGTGCTGCTCGACCTGCTTCGCGCGGGGATGGACCGGGACGGCGCCTACCGGCTGGTGCAGGCCGCGGCCGGCGAGACGGCCGAGACGGGGCGGAGCCTGGCGGATACCCTGCGGGACAGAGGGGTCGAGGTCACGGCCGACCAACTCCAGCCGGAGCGGTTCCTCACCAACCGCGAGCACCTCCGCAAACGACTCGACACGCTGACCGGATAGGAGCCGTCCGATGTGGACATACGACGTCGTGAGCGGCGGCAAGCTCGACATCGACGAGGCCGCCGCCGTCTACCGGGCTTCGACCCTCGCGCAACGCCGCCCCGTCCACGACCGCCCCCGGTTCACCGAGATGATCCGGCAGGCGAACCTCATCGTCACCGCACGGGCCGGCGACCGGCTCATCGGTGTCGCCCGGTCCATGACCGACTGGTCGTACACGACCTATCTGTCCGATCTCTGCGTCGACGTCGAGTTCCAGCGGCGCGGCATCGGCCGCGAGCTCATCCGGCGCACCCAGGACGCGGCCCCGCTCGCCAAGATCGTTCTGCTGTCCGCGCCGGACGCGACCGAGTACTACCCGCACATCGGGTTCACCCGGCACCACTCCGCCTGGGTACTGCCGGCATCCTCCTGACATGGCTGCACCACACGGCAAGCGAGCACTGTGCGCCTTCCTGCACAGCCCGCTGCTCACCGGTTCATCCTGGGGCGGCACGCCGGAACTGTTCCGTGCGGCCGGTTTCGACGCCCTGGTGGTCGAGGTGTCCGGCGACGACCGGGAACCCTTCGCCCGGCGCTACGTCGCGGCCGCCGCCGCCCAGCTCGAACAAGCCCACCACGGACGCCCGGTCGTCCTGATCGGCCACAGTGGAGCCGGTCCGCTGCTCCCGGCGGTCCGCGCCGCCGTCTGTCCCGGTGTGACCGTGCCGGCCATCATCTACTGTGACGCCAACCTTCCGCGGCCGGGCGCCAACCGGCTGGACCTGACCGGACTCGACCCCGCGCAGCGCGAGCAACTCCTTCTCCTGCTAGCCACCGGCTGGCGCTACCCGAGCTGGACCGACGAGTACCTTGCCGGCGTAGAACGGGTGACCGACCCGGCGCAGCGCGCACTGCTGCTGGACACCGTCAACCCCCGCGACGAGGCCTACCTGCTCGAGCCGCTGCCCTACGCGCCGGTCCATCCCACAATCACCCAGGGATACCTGCAACTCTCCGCCCGCTACGGCCCGGAAGCCGACCGCGCCCAGACCCTCGGCTGGCCGTTGACCCGCCTCGACCACACCCACTTCCACGCGCTGGTCGATCCGGAAGGCACCGCCGCCGCCCTGACCACCCTCACCCGCCGCTGCCTGGCCCCGGCGGCCGTTGTGGACGGACCGCCGGCTCCGCTCGGTCGGTGTAGCGGACCGAGCGGAGCGGCAGACCGGACTATCTGAAGGTGAGATTGGCGCCGGGGACGGGGATGTCCCCGGTGACGCCGAACGTGGCGTGCACGTGTGGACCGGCGGAGTCGGTGACCCACCACTGGCCGGTGCTGGGCCGGTAGCTGGCCGGGTCGGCCGAGTCGGTGCCGTCGTAGTCGGCGGGCACCGGGACGTCGCCTGGCGAACCCCACTGCACCGTGAGCGTCCTGCCGGTCAGGCTCAACCTGACGTACCAGGTGTTGTCCGAGTCGCGTCGGACCGCCAGATCGGTCTTGCCGTCCCGGTCGTAGTCGGCCGGCACGAGCCGATCGTCGGGCAGGCCCCACGGCTCGACGGTCACTCCCCGGCTGGAACCCGCGACGTACCAGAGGCCACCGGCCGGACGGAACACAGCCGGATCGGCCCGGCCGTCCCCGTCGTAGTCGCCGGGCACCGGCCGGTCGCCGGCCTGCCCGAACGCGAAGCCATAGAACGGCCCGCCCTCGGACGGCAGGACGTACCAGACACCATCGCTGGGGCGCCAGACCGCCACGTCGGTCAACCCGTCACCGGTGTAGTCGGCAGGCACCGGAATATCGTCGGCCAGTCCGAAGGCGTACTGCAGCCAACCCGCCTGGCTGCCCATGATGTACCAGATGCCTTCGGACGGGCGGAACACCGTGTAGTCGGTGCGGCCGTCCCCGTCGAAGTCGCCCGACAGCGGGCTGTCGCCCCGGGTACCCCAGGCGAAGGCATACGACGGCGCCCCGCCGCTCGGCAGCACGTGCCAGTTTCCGTCGCCGGGCCGCCAGACCGACACGTCGGTGGTGTGGTCGCCGTCGAAGTCCGCGTCGGCCTTCGGCCGGTGGGCGATGAACCCGAGCGGTGAACCGGTCAGCAGGACGGGCCGACCGCTGGCCCGGCTGATCCCGTAGGCGTACAGGGTGTGCCACTGCCCGTCCAGCCACCGCTGTGGCAGCACGAAGGCGAACC
>NZ_DASTBH010000209.1:0-6793 GCF_035712165.1 Actinophytocola sp.
CGATGGCGGTGCGGGTGCTGGCCGAGATGGCCACGTTCGCCGACGCGGGTGTCGCGGGCCCGGCGTGAAGTTAGCCCTGTCCTGGCTGACCGTCTTTCCGGCGCGCCCGGACCGGGTGGACGCGGCCGCCGGCCGGCAGGCGATCACGTTCGCGCCGCTGGTCGGGCTGCTGCTCGGTGGCATCGCCGCGCTCGCACTGCTGGTGGCCGATGTCGTCGGGATGCCGGGACTGCTCGCCGGGCTGCTCACCGTCGGCCTGCTGGCGTTGCTCACCCGGGGCATGCACCTGGACGGCCTGGCCGACACCGCCGACGGGTTCGGCTGCTACGGGCCGCCCGAGCGGGCGCTCGCGGTGATGCGGGACGGCACCGCAGGCCCGTTCGGCGTGGTCACGCTGATCGTGGTGCTCGGCGCGCAGGCGAGTGCCTTCGGCGCCCTGGGCGGCGGTGAGCGCTGGGCCGCGGTCGTCGTCGCGGTCACCGCCGGCCGGGCCGCGTTCGCCCTGTGCTGCTTACCCGGCGTGCCGGCGGCCCGGCCCGACGGCCTCGGCGCCCTGGTGGCCGGCTCGGCCTCGGCCGGCGTGGCCGCCGCCTGGTGGTCCGTTCTTGCCGTGGCCGGCGGCGTCGCGACCCTCCCGCACTGGTGGCTGGGCCTGTTCGGCGTCCCGTTGGCCGCCGGCGCGGTGCTGCTCCTGGTCCGCCACGCGCGTCGCCGGTTCGGCGGCATCACCGGCGACGTCCTGGGCGCCGCCTGCGAGATCGCCACCACCGTGGTCCTCACCGCCGCCACCCTGTCCTGACCCCCGGGTCAGGCGAGCTTGGTGAGCCAGTGGTGGGTGTCGGGGGTGATGCCGCGCTGGATGGCGGTGAGGGTTTCGCGCAGGCGCATGGTGACCGGGCCGGTGGCGCCGCCGTTGATGGCGAACGAGCCGTCGGTGTGTTTGACGGCTCCGACGGGGGTGATCACGGCCGCGGTGCCGCAGGCGAAGACCTCGGTCAGCTCACCGGACTCGTTCTTCTTCTCCCACTCCTCGGTGGAGATCCGGCGTTCCTCGACCGCGTAGCCGAGCTCCCCCGCCAGGGTCAGCAGCGAGTCGCGGGTGACGCCGGCCAGCAGCGAACCGGACAGCTCAGGGGTGACCACCCGGACGTCCGAGCCGGAGCCGAAGACGAAGAACAGGTTCATCCCGCCCATCTCCTCGACCCACCGGCGCTCCACCGCGTCCAGCCAGACCACCTGGTCACAGCCCTGCTCGGCGGCCTGGGCCTGGGCCACCAGCGACGCGGCGTAGTTGCCGGCGAACTTGGCCGCCCCGGTCCCGCCGGGCGCGGCGCGCACGTACTCGTGCGACAGCCACACGCTCACCGGCTTGATCCCGCTGGCGAAGTACGAGCCGGCCGGCGAGGCGATCAGCACGTAGAGGTACTCCGCGGCGGGACGCACCCCGAGGCCCTTCTCGGTGGAGATCATGAACGGCCGGAAGTACAACGACGACTCGTTCTCCTCCGGCACCCAGTGGCCGTCGACGGCGACCAACTCCCGAAGCGATGCCATGAACAGGTCGTCCGGCAGTTCGGGCATCGCCAGCCGGCGCGCCGACCTGCGGAACCGCTCCGCGTTCGACTCCGGGCGGAAGGACGCGACGGTCCCGTCCGGCTGCCGGTAGGCCTTCAGGCCCTCGAAGATCGCCTGCCCGTAGTGCAGGACCATCGCCGCCGGGTCGAGCTCGAACGGGTGATAGGGCTCGACGGCCGGGTCGTGCCAGCCCTGGGTCCGGTTCCAGCGAATCGTCACCATGTGGTCGGTGAAGTGCTGACCGAAGCCCGGCTTGGCCAGTACCTCCGCAACGCGCTCCGGGGTCGCCGGGTGCGGGTTCGGGGTCCGGGTGAACGGTGTCGTCATGGAGCAACGGTATCCCTCGTTTCGGCACCCGGAAAATCGCGATCTCGAGGATCGGACGTCCTACCATGCTTAACCGTGACAGAGAACTCCGTGTCCGCCGGTTGGGGCTCAGATATCAAAGTTGCGGCGGTGGCGGCGATGGCGCCGCTGCTGGCGGGATCGACGGTACTGCTCGGTTATCTCTGGCTCGGCGGGTTCGGCGTCCTGCTCGGCATCGGTGGGGCCGTCGCCTGGGCCGTGTGGTGGTACCGCAAGCAGTCCGCCTTCTTCCCCCGCGACATCCAGGTCGCTCCGCTGGTGATCACCGCCGTGCTCACCTTCGGCGTGGTCTTTCTGGCGCTGGCCACGGCGGCCTAGGCCGGCCAGCAGGTACTCGCCGAGCATCAGCCCGGCGGCCAGCGTGATCGCGATCGGCACGGTGAGCAGGGCGGCGCCGGCCGCCGCGCCGATCCCGGCCACCGGCACCGCCCGGGACCGGGTGCCGGTGCGCAGGTCGGCGAAGATGCCGAGCAGGACCAGCAGGGTGGCCACGCCGGCGGCCGCGGTGAGGGCCGGGGCCAGGGCGGCCGCGTCCGCCGCGGCCAGGGCGTCACGCAGCGGAGCCGGCGACACGGCCAGCCGCGCGGCGCCGAGCTGACGCAGCGCGGCGCCGGCCACCGCCAGGCACACCAGCAGGGTCAGGCCGATCGCGACCAGGACCGGCGCCCGTCGCCGTCCGGTCGAGGCGTGCTCGAACCCGAGGAAGCAGAAGAACAGCAGCAGGGCGGCGATCGGCAGCCCGGCCGCACCGCCGGCCCGGTCGCCGGCCGGCACCGCCGGCTCGGGCGGCGCCACCGCCAGGCACACCACGACGAACAGCACGAGCACGGCGAGCACCAGCGTGCCGGCCACCCGCAGGAACGTCCCGGACGGCCGCAGCCCGGCGGCGGTGAACCCGGTGACCACCCCGATCAGCCCGATCGCGGCGACCGTCGGATGCGCGGGCGCCAGGTAGGCGCCGAACGTGCCGGCCACCGCGGCCGCACCGGCGACCCGACCAAAAATTCCCAGTATTCCCAGCCGGTCTGGAGTAGACAGTCCACACGCGACGGCGATGATCGACGCGAGTACCAGGGCGGCCAGCGCCCACGGGCCGGCAGCGGCCACCGCGGGCGCCAGACCCGCGAGGATCCCCGCGCCCAGCATCGCGGCCAAACCGGACCGGACGTGCGGCGTCACCCGGGACAGGGTAGTTAACATGCCTCAACGGCGAACAATCGAGGAGCCTTCGTGATCGTGCCCAAGCTGGCCATGACCTCCACCGGTGTCACCGAGGTCGCGGCGGAGGCCGTCGTCATCGGTATCACCCAGGACGGTGACAGCGTCGGTCTCGCTCCCGGCGCCGAGGCGGTGGACGCGGCCTTCGGCGGCGAACTGCTCGCGGTGCTGCGCACCCTCGGCGCCACCGGTAAACCGGACGAAGTCGTCAAGGTGCCGACCCTGGGCCGGCTGTCCGCCGGCATGGTGGTCGCGGCCGGACTCGGCAAGCCGGGCGCGGACGGCACGGTCTCCGCCGAGCAGGTCCGCCGCGCGGCCGGCGCCGCGGCCCGCGGCCTGACCGGGGTGGGCCGCGTGGTCACCACGCTGTCCACTGTGGACCTTCAAGCCGCGGTCGAGGGCACGGTGCTCGGCGCGTACACCTTCGACAGCTACAAGTCGGAAAGCAAGAACGGCACGGTGTCCCGGGTCGAGCTGGCCAGCCCGGCGGACGGCACGACCAAGCAGCACCGGGCGACGCTCAAGGCCGCCACCGCGATCGCCGAGGCGGTGGCCACCGCCCGGGATCTGATCAACACCCCGCCCAACGACCTCTACCCCGCCTCGTTCGCCGAGCGCGCGGCCGGCCTGGGCCGGGCCGCGGGCCTCGAGGTGGAGGTGCTCGACGAGAAGGCGCTGCGCAAGGCCGGCTACGGCGGCATCCTCGGCGTCGGCGTCGGCTCCAGCCGGCCGCCGCGACTGGTCCGGATGCGCTATCGCGGCCCCCGGCCCCGCGCGAAGGTCGCACTGGTGGGTAAGGGAATCACGTTCGACACCGGCGGCATCTCGATCAAACCGGCCACCCACATGGAGGAGATGACCTCCGACATGTCCGGCGCGGCGGCGGTGGTGGCCACCGTCGTGCTGGCCGCCCGGCTGAAGTACCCGCTGGAGGTCGTCGCGACCGTGCCGATGGCCGAGAACATGCCCAGCGGCGCGGCCTACCGGCCCGGCGACGTGCTGACCATGTACGGCGGCAAGACCGTCGAGGTGCTCAACACCGACGCCGAGGGCCGGCTCATCCTGGCCGACGCGATCGTGCGGGCCACCGAGGACGACCCGGACTACCTGGTGGAGACCTCCACCCTGACCGGCGCACAGATCATCTCGCTGGGCCGGCGCACCGCCGGGATCATGGGCAGCGACGATCTGCGCGACCGCGTGGCCGCGGTGGCCAAGGCGACCGGCGAGGGCGGCTGGCCGATGCCGCTGCCCGAGGAACTGCGTGGCGACCTGGACTCCAAGCTCGCCGACCTGGCCAACGTCACCGGGCACCGGTGGGGCTCGATGCTCGCCGCCGGCATCTTCCTCAAGGAGTTCGTGCCGGAGGACCTGCCCTGGGCGCACATCGACATCGCCGGCCCGGCCTACAACAACGGCTCACCCTGGGGCTACACGGGCAAGGGCGGCACCGGGGTACCGGTGCGGACCCTCGCCGCGCTGCTCGCCGACTTCGCCGAGAACGGCTGACCCGGGGCCTGTTTGACGGATCATCGGGTGAGGTCTTGGGCCAACCAACCGCACCTCAGGGGCACCGTGACGGCACCCAGCCACAATCCACCGACCCACGCGAGATGCGCTGCCAGCGCCACCACCGCATCAAGATTCTGGAGAGGCGGAACGCTTCTGCCGCGCCTGGTAGTCGCGCATCCGTTTGGGGTAGCCGACCCGCTCCACCTCGTAGATCGGCATCGACCGGCGCTTGGCGAAGTCGAAGGCCGCGTCCGGGCCGTCGACCCGGCGCCGGGTCCACTCGCCGTCGTGCGCGACCAGCAGGACGGTCGTGCCGGTCACGTTCGTGCGCGGCTCGACGAACGCCTCCACGCCGTGGCGCTGCGCCGCCCACTCCTCCAGATGCGCCGTGTCCTGCCTGGTCGCACCGCGAACCGTGCCTGGTCGACCCTTCCTCCGCAGGGAGTCGAAAAGACCCACGTCACCACCTCCGAACCCGATCATGGCAACGGCCCCTGGCCATGTCGCAAGCCTGCCCTACGTAGTGACAAGATGGCGTGTGAAACCGACAGATCGATCGATGAAAAGCTGCCGAGGAGAACCCCGTGACTGACACCTCCGCTGACCTTGTGATCCTGGGCGGCGGGTCTGGTGGCTACGCCTGTGCGTTCCGTGCCGCCGAGCTCGGCCTGTCCGTCGTCCTGATCGAACGGGACAAGCTGGGGGGCACCTGCCTGCACCGCGGCTGCATCCCCACCAAGGCGCTGCTGCACGCGGCCGAAGTGGCGGACCTGGCCCGGGAGGGCGACCAGTTCGGCGTCAAGTCCTCGCTGGAGGGCATCGACATGGCCGGGGTGAACTCCTACAAGGACGGCATCATCGGCCAGATGTTCAAGGGCCTGACCGGATTGGCCAAGTCGCACAAGGTGACCGTGGTCGAGGGCGACGGCACGTTCGTGGCGCCGAACGCGGTGACCGTCGGCGGCGACCGGTACACCGGCAAGAACGTCGTGCTGGCCACCGGTTCCTACGCCAAGACCCTGCCGGGCCTGGACATCGGCGGCCGGATCATCACCAGCGACCAGGCGGTGCACCTGGACTACGTGCCGGAGAGCGTGGTGGTGCTCGGCGGCGGCGTGATCGGCGTGGAGTTCGCCAGCGTCTGGCGCTCGTTCGGCGCCGACGTCACGATCGTCGAGGCGCTGCCCCGGCTGGTGCCGCTGGAGGACGAGTGGGCCTCCAAGCAACTCGAGCGGGCGTTCCGCAAGCGCGGCATCAAGTACAAGACCGGCGTGAAGTTCACCGGCGCCACCCAGTCCGACAGCGCGGTGACGGTGTCGCTGGAGTCCGGCGAGTCGCTCGACGCCGACCTGCTGCTGGTCGCGGTCGGCCGCGGGCCCAACAGCGCCGGCCACGGTTACGAGGAGGCCGGGGTGCGGATGGAGCGCGGGTTCGTGCTCACCGACGACCGGTTGCGCACCAACCTGCCGGGCGTCTTCGCGGTCGGTGACCTGGTGCCCGGCCTGCAACTCGCCCACCGCGGCTTCCAGCAGGGGATCTTCGTGGCGGAGGAGATCAGCGGGCTGAGCCCGGCGCCGATCGACGAGGCCGGCATCCCGCGGGTCACCTACTGCAAGCCCGAGGTGGCCTCCGTCGGGCTGACCGAGGCGCAGGCCAAGGAGAAGTACGGCAACGCCGAGAGCTACGTGCTCGCGTTGAGCGCCAACGGCAAGAGCCAGATCCTCAAGACGGCCGGCGGGGTGAAGCTGGTCAAGGCGCCGGACGGGCCGGTGGTCGGTGTCACGATGGTCGGCGAGCGGGTCGGCGAGCTGATCGGTGAGGCGCAGCTGATCTACAACTGGGAGGCCTACCCGGAGGACGTGACCCCGCTGATCCACGCGCACCCGACCCAGAACGAGGCCCTCGGCGAGGCCCATCTCGCGCTGGCCGGCAAGGCGCTGCACGCGCACTCCTGACCACCTGACCACGACCACCGACCAACCGCAGAGCACGAGAGCGAAGGAGCTCCATGGCCACCGAAGTCACCCTCCCGGCACTGGGCGAGTCCGTCACCGAGGGCACCGTCACCCGCTGGCTGAAGTCCGTCGGCGACGAGGTCGCGGTCGACGAGGCCCTGCTCGAG
>NZ_DASTBH010000210.1:0-11069 GCF_035712165.1 Actinophytocola sp.
TATGACGACTTCGATCAACTACGACGACAAGATCCCGAACAACGTCGACCTTGCGTCGAACCGCAAGCTGCAGCGCGCGCTGGAGGGCTGGCAGCCGAAGTTCATGAACTGGTGGGGCGAGATGGGTCCGACGCTGGACACGCACGGCGTCTACCTGCGTACCGCGGTCAGCGTCGGCCGGGACGGCTGGGCCCACTTCGACCACGTCAACGTGCCGGACTACCGCTGGGGGATCTTCCTCGCCGAGCGCGACCCGGACCGGATGATCGCCTTCGGCGAGCACCGGGGCGAACCGGTGTGGCAGCAGGTGCCCGGCGAGTACCGGGCCGACCTGCAGCGCCTGATCGTCATCCAGGGCGACACCGAGCCGGCCTCGGTGGAGCAGCAGCGGTTGCTCGGGCTGACCGCGCCCAGCCTCTACGACCTGCGCAACCTGTTCCAGGTCAACGTGGAGGAGGGCCGGCACCTGTGGGCGATGGTCTACCTGCTGCACGCCTACTTCGGCCGGGAGGGCCGAGAGGAGGCCGAGGCGCTGCTGCTGCGCAACTCCGGCAGCCCGGACTCGCCACGCATCCTCGGCGCGTTCAACGAGGAGACCGCGGACTGGCTGGCGTTCTTCATGTTCACCTACTTCACCGACCGGGACGGCAAGTACCAGCTCGGCACGCTCAAGGAGAGCGCCTTCGACCCGCTGTCGCGGACCTGCGAGTTCATGCTCAAGGAGGAGGCGCACCACATGTTCGTCGGCACCACCGGTGTCGACCGGGTGGTGGAGCGCAGCGCGGCGCTGGTCCGCGAGCACGACACCATGGACATCGCCGCACACGGCGGCATCCCGCTGGACATCCTGCAGAAGTACCTGAACTTCCACTACACCGTGTCGCTGGACCTGTTCGGCAGTGAGACGTCGACCAACGCGGCCAACTACTACACCGCCGGGCTGAAAGGGCGCTGGCAGGAGACCCGGCGCCGCGACGACCACCGGCTCACCGAGGACAGCGTGCGGCTCGACCGGCCGGCCGGCGACGGAACCTGGGACTGCGAGGAGCTTTCCGCGCTGCTCGCGCTCAACCTCGACCTGCGCGGCGAGTACATCGCCGACTGCGAGACCGGGGTGAAGCGGTGGAACCGGATCCTCGCCGACCATGGCGTGGACTTCCGGCTGGCGCTGCCGCATCCGGGGTTCAACCGCAGGGTTGGCGTAAGCTCCGGGTTCCACATCACCCCGGACGGCACCATCGTGGACGAGCAGACCTGGGCCGCCGGTCGCGACCGGTGGCTGCCGACGAGCACCGACCTGGCCTTCGTGCGCTCGTTGATGCGGCCGGTGTACGAGCGCGGCAAGATCGCGAGCTGGCTCGCCCCACCGCGCAACGGAATCAACGGAAAGCCGTTCGACTTCGAGTACGTCTACCTGAGCTGAGGGCGCCATGGAGATCTTCAACGCGGCGGACTTCCTGGTCGACCGGCACGTGCGGGCCGGCGACGGCAACCGCCCGGCGGTGCTGACCGCGCACCGGACGCTGACCTACGCCGAGCTCGCCGAGGAGGTGCACCGCGTCGCCGCCGGGTTCGCCGCGCTCGGGGTGCGCCCGGAGGAGCGGGTCGTGTTCTGCATGGCCGACAGCGTCGAACTGCTGTCCGGAATCCTGGCCGCGATGCATCTCGGCGCGGTGCCGGTTCCGGTGTCCACCATGGTCACCGGCGACGAACTGGCGACGATGGTGGTGGACGCCCGAGCGCGGGTGTTGTGCACCTCCGTGGAGTTCGCCGCAGCCGCGTCCACGGCGCTGGCCGCGGCGCCGGAGGTGGTCCACGTGGTGCTGGACGGCGAGGCCGATCTGGGTGTCCCGGGGGTCTCCTGGGCCGAGCTGCGCTCGGGCGGCCAGCGCGCCGAGGGTTACCCGACCTGGCCCGACTCGCCGGCCCTGTGGCTCTACACCTCCGGCACCACCGGCAAGCCCAAGGGGGCGATGCACCGGCACGCGAGCATCCGCGACGTGGCGCGCTGCTACGGCTCCGGCGTGCTCGGGGTCGCGCCGGACGACCGCTGCCTGTCCGTGCCGAAGCTGTTCTTCGCCTACGGCTTGGGAAACTCCTGCTTCTTCCCGCTCGCGGCGGGCGCGGCGGCGATCCTGATGCGCGGCCGGCCCACCCCGCAGGGAGTGGCCGAGCGGGTCCGCGCCGACGCCCCGACGCTGTTCTTCGCGGTGCCCACGTTCTACGCCGCGCTGCTGAACAGCGACATCCCGGACGACACGTTCGGCTCGGTGCGCCAAGGGGTTTCGGCCGGCGAGCCGCTGCCGGCGGTGGTGTGCTCCCGGTTCGCCGAGCGGTTCGGCGTCGAACTGCTCGACGGGCTCGGCTCCACCGAGGCGTTGCACATCTTCCTGTCCAACCGGCCCGGCCAGGTGCGCCCCGGGTCGTCCGGCACCCCGGTGCCCGGCTACGACGTGGAGATCCGCGACGAGAACGGCGCCGCGGTCCAGGACACCGGCAAACCGGGCGAGCTGTACCTGCGCGGCCCGTCGATCGCCACCGGGTACTGGTGCCGCACCGAGACCACCCAGCGGATGTTCCTGGGCGAATGGCTGCGCACCGGGGACAGCTACGTGCGCAACGAGGACGGCACCTACACCTGTCTCGGCCGGTACAACGACATGCTGAAGGCGGGCGGTATCTGGGTGTCGCCGGCCGAGGTGGAGCAGCGCCTGCTGGAGCACCCGGCGGTCGCCGAGGCGGCCGTGGTCGCCGCGCCGGACGAGGTCGGGCTGGACAAGCCGGTGGCCTGCGTGGTGCCGGTGGCCGGCACGGAGGTCGACGCCGACGCGCTGATCCAGTGGTGCCGGGACGGGTTGGCGGCGTTCAAACGGCCCCGCGCGGTGGTCGCGTTCGACGAGCTGCCCAAGACGGCCACGGGCAAGATCCGGCGCAACGTGTTGCGGGACCTGGTGCACGACTCGATCGGACCCGGCCAGCCGGCCGCGGAGCTGGTCTGATGACCGGTGCCGACCCGCTCGTCGACGCCCACGTGCACGCGGCCCGGCTGACCACGCTGAAGCCCTCGTGGTCCGGCTGGGCCGAGCGGTTCTCCGGTGCGCACGACTGGCAGTCCGCCTACGACGCGGCCGGTGACCCGGTGCCGGAGCGGCTGGACGCGCTGTTCGAGGCCGAGGGTGTCGACCGCGCGCTGCTGTTCTGCGAGTACAGCCCGCGGGCCACCGGGATCCAGCGCATCGAGGACAACCTGCCGATCGTCGAGTACAACCCGGTGCGGTTCCGGTTGGTGGCCAACGTCAACCCGCACCTGCACCATCCGGTCGCGTCCGAGGTGGAGCGTCAGCTCGACCTCGGCGCGGTGGCGCTCAAGCTGCACCCCGTGCACGCCGGGTTCCGCCCGGACGACCGGGAGCTGTATCCGGCCTACCAGGTGTGCCGGGAGCGCGGCGTGCCGGTGATCATCCACTCGGGCACCTCCACGTTTCCCGGCGCCCGGGCCAGGTTCGGCCATCCGGACCTGATGCTGGACGTGCTGGAGGACTTCCCGGACGTCGACGTGGTGCTCGCGCACGGCGGCCGGGGCGGCTGGTACGACAGCGCGGCCTTCCTGGCCATGTCCCGGGACAACGTGTGGATCGACCTGGCCGGCCTGCCGCCGCGCAAGCTTCCCGAGTACTACGCCCGGTTCGACCTCACCCGGCTCGCCACCAAATGGATCTTCGGCACCGACTGGCCCGGCGTGCCCGGCCCGGCCCGCAACGCCGCCGCCCTCGCCGACCTCGGCCTTCCCGCCGATGTGCTCCGGGCCGTCCGCTCCGGCAACGCGGCCAAGGTGTTTCCCGGCCTGGCTGTCTAGACTGTCCATTTGGAAGGATCGGCGGTCGAGTGAGCAGGTCAACACATGCAGGAACTCAGCCCCGCCCACCAGACGGTGGAGATGGCGGATCTGGAAGCCCTTCGTGACCTCCTGGACGCCGGGGTGGACATTCACGAGGAACACGGGGGACTGACGCTGCTCCACCACGCGATCGACGTGGAGATCGACGGTCACGTTCAGACGGGGTTGCCGCTTCATGTCGACGTGACCGCCTATCTGCTGGCCCGGGGGGCGGATCCGCGGCGCCGTTCCGACCGGGGCACCGGTGTTTCCGCTGAGCACCTGGCCCGTGTGAGCCGACATTGGCTCGCGACGTGCCTGATCGAGGAATGGCTCCGCGGTCACCCCGAAGTCGCGCCCGGTGACTGAGCCGGTGCGGCTGGTCAGCCCGCCAGCTCGGCCCAGCGTTGTTGGGCGATCTCGCGCCAGCGGGTGTGCCGGTCGTTGAAGAGGTCGGTGGCGGTGGCGCCGATCCATTGCGGGGGAAGGAGTTCGGCGGGCAGTTGCGGGTCGAGGAAGGGGAACCGGCGCCATTCGTGGACCAGCCGGGTCTGCGCCCGGAACACGTCGTCGCGGCTGCGCGGGCGGGTGGCCCGGAACTCCTCGATGAACTGCCGGTAGCGCTCGGCCACCGCACCCAGGTCCCAGGCGGCGGCCACCATCTCCGGCTCCTCGCCCAGCGCGCCGTAACCGGCCACGAACGACATGGCCTGCCCGGAGAGCGCGAGCTCGTCGAGAATGACCTTGGCGTCCGCTTCGGCCTCGGTCCGGGAGGTGATCCACACGCCGGGCGCGGGGGAGCCGAAACCGGCCCAGCTCAGCCGGGTGCGCAGCTTGTGCCGCAGATCGCGGTGCGCCTCCGGCACCGTCACCAGGACGATCAGCCAGCGGTTGTCCCAGTTGCGTTCACCGCTGCCGAACCCGTAGATCCGCTCGGCGCCCTCGGCCAGCAGCCGCCGGCCGGGCCCGGTCAGGCTCCACCGAACCCGCCGGCCGAACCGGTCGGAGCGCAGCCAGCCCTCGGCGGCGATGCGGGCCAGGGCCTGCCGGGCCGACTTCTCCTCGACGTCGAACATGCCCAGCGCGTCGACCAGCGCGGCGGTCCAGGCCGGCTCGTCACGCGGCAGCACGAACTCGCCGAGAATGGTCATCAGCAGCGAGCGGGCGCTGCCGCCGGCGATCTCCCGGCGACGGTGTAGTTTCGGGCGCGGCTCGGACACCGGCCTATTGTGCTACAAAACGTTTGATTATCGCCAAGTCGATGTAGATATGCGTAAGCTGTCGCCGAGCTGTCGGTTTGCTGTCCGGATCACATCCGTGCCGGAGGATGGTCGCCATGGGCAGGGACAACCGCGTTCGGCTGTTGGTGGTGGACGATGAGCCGCACATCGCCGATCTGGTCGCGACCGTGGCCAGGTACGAGGGCTGGGACGCCCTGACGGCCGGAACCGGGACCGAGGCGATCGGCCGGGCGGCGACGTTCGTGCCGGACATCGTCGTGCTGGATCTGATGCTGCCCGACATGGACGGGTTCGCGGTGCTCGACCGCTTGCGGGAGCACGGAAACACGGTGCCGGTGGTGTTCCTCACCGCCCGGGACGGCACCGCGGACCGGATCGCCGGGTTGACCCGGGGCGGCGACGACTACCTGGTCAAGCCGTTCGCGGTGGAGGAGTTGATGGCGCGGATGCGCGCGGTGCTGCGGCGCAGCGGCCGGACCCGGCGCACACCGGCACTGCGGGTCGGTGACCTCACCCTGAACGAGGACACCCGGGAGGTGCGCCGGGGCGACGACCTGGTGACGCTCACCCCCACCGAGTACGAGTTGCTGCGCTACCTGATGCGCCGCTCGCCCACCGTGCTCGCCAAGGCGCAGATCCTCGATCACGTGTGGCAGTACGACTTCGGCGGCCGGTCCAACGTGGTGGAGCTGGCCGTGTCGCACCTGCGCCGCAAGGTCGACGCCGGCCGGGATCCGCTGATCCACACCGTGCGGGGGGTGGGCTACGTGGTCCGGCTGACGACCCGGTGAACTCTCGGCTGCGGCTGGTCACCCGGCTCGCCCTCGGCCTCGCGGCCCTGGCGCTGGTGGTGTTCGCGGTGGTCGGCACGGTGCTGGTCACCACCATGCACAGCTACCTGGCGCAGCGGCTGGACGAGCAGCTCGCCTCGACTCAGAAGGACCAGATCGGGCGGCTGCTTGCCCGGCGCGGCCCGCCCCGCGCGCCGTATGCCTGGTACTCGGCGGTTTTCCAGGTCCGCGACGGAACCGCCGAGCCGGAACCGGGCGGTTCACTACCGTCTACAGTGGACCCACTGACGGCGGTGGCCCGGGATGCCGGCGGCGGCGACGTGTTTCGCACCGTCTACATCCACGGCGAGGGCAACTTCCGGGTCCGGGCCTGTCCGGTGCGCCCGGGCGAGGTGCTGGTCAGCGCGGCGCCGCAGGGGGACCTCGACCGCACCGTGCGGCGGCTGGTGTTCGAACTGGGCGCGGCGTTCGTGCTGGCCCTCGCGGTCCTGGTGTTCGTCGGCCGGTTGGTGCTGCGCAAGGGACTGCGGCCGCTCAGCGACATGGCGGCGACCGCGCGGAACATCACCGGGCACGACCTGACCCGTTCGGCCGACCTGCCGGTGCGGGTGTCCGGCAGCGGTGGGGGAGTGGAGGTGGAGGAGTTGCGCACCGCGTTCAACCGGATGCTCGAGCACATCGACGCCTCGCTGGCCGCCCGCACCTCCGCCGACGAGCGGCTGCGCCGGTTCGTCGCGGACGCCTCGCACGAACTGCGCACACCGCTCACCTCGATCCGCGGCTACGCCGAGTTGTTCCGGTACGCCGCGGCCAACGAGCCGGCCGAGCGGGACGCGCACCTGGCCCGGATCCGGGCCGAGACCGCGCGGATGAGCGTGCTGGTCGACGACCTGCTGTTGCTGGCGCGCCTGGACTCGCCGGACATGGAGACGCCGCTTCGGTTGTCCGGCACCGATCTCGCCGAACTGGCCGGGCAGGCGGCCGAGGCGTTCCGGGTGGCTCAGCCGGCCCATCCGCTCACCGTGGACATCGCCGAGGAGCCGCTGCCGCTGCGGGCCGATCCGGTCCGGCTGCGTCAGGTGATCGACAACCTGCTGACCAACGCCGCCGCGCACACCCCGCCCGGCACCCAGGTGACCCTGACCGCCCGCCGCGCGGACGGCGCGGTGGAACTCGCGATCACCGACACCGGCCCCGGCATCCCACCCGAGCACCAGACCCGCGTCTTCGACCGCTTCTACCGCGTAGACGACTCCCGCACCCGCGCCAACGGCGGCAGCGGCCTCGGCCTCGCCGTGGTCCACCTCCTGGTAACCGCTCACGGCGGCACCGTCACCCTGGAAAGCCGACCGGGAAGGACGGTTTTCACGGTGCGGCTACCGAGCGACCGCGCGGGGCAGGCGGGGGAGGGGGGCCTGGCGGAGCCAGGACTCGAACAGTGAGTCCAGCGGGGTGGCGGTGTGGCGCTGGGCGAGGGTGGTGAAATCTTCGGTGCGGACGGTGCCGTGCCGGTAGCTGCCGGCCCAGTCGCGGAGCAGGGCGAAGAAGGCGCGGTCGCCGATGGTGGTGCGCAGGGCGTGCAGGGTGAGGGCGCCGCGCTGGTACACCCGGTCGTCGAACAGTTGCGGGACACCGGGGTCGGCCAGGACGAGATCGTGCGGTTGGCGGGAAAGCGCGGCCCAGGAGCGCTGCGCGAGCGAATGGGCCGATGCCGCGCCGGAAACCTCGGACCAGAGCCATTCCGCGTACTGCGCGAAGCCCTCGTTGAGCCAGATGTGCCGCCAGTCGGCCACGGTCAGGCTGTTGCCGAACCACTGGTGCGCCAACTCGTGCGCCACCAGGTGCTCCGCCCCCCGCCGACCATCCACATGGTTGGCGCCGAACGTGGACAGCCCCAACGCCTCCACCGGTAACTCGAGGTCCTCGTCCACCACGACCACGGAGTACCGGGCGAACGGGTACGCGCCGAACAGTTGCTCGAAGGTGGCCATCATCTCGTTCTGCCGGGCGAAGTCGTGGCTCGCGTCCGCCACCAGCCGGGCCGGCACCGCCGCGATCTGGGGCACCGCGCCGCCGACCAACTCCATCAGGTCATAACGTCCGATGTGGACGGACGCGAGGTAGGTGGACATCGGCTCGGCCTGCTCGTATACCCAGGTCGTCGTGCTGGCCCCGGTCTTGCGCGCCACCAGGACCCCGTTGGCCAGCACCGTGTACGGCGACGCGGTGCTCACCGAGATCCGGTAGCCGGCCTTGTCCGCCACGTCGTCGTTGCACGGAAACCAGCTGGGCGCCCCGAACGGCTGGCTGGCCACCAGCGCGCCGTCGGTGAGCCGGTCCCAGCCGATCTCGCCCCAGTAGCTGCGGACCGGTTGCGGTGTGCCGACATAGCGCACCTCGACGGTGAACTCCGCGCCGGCCGCGACCGGTCGGGCCGGGCGCACCCGCAGCCGGCCGGCCCGGTGGGTGTATCGCGCCGGGCGCCCGGCCACGCTCACCCGGTCGATCCGGAACGCCCCGAGGTCCAGGACGAGTTCGGGCAGCACCGCCCCGGCCACTGCCGAGATCGTCGCCCGCCCGGCCAACCGCGCGGTGTTCGGCCGGTAGTCCAGGTCCAGGTCGTAATGGGTGACCCGGTAGCCGCGCTGACCGGCCACGCTCAGCGCCAGGCGGTGATCGGGTTGCCCAGCCACCGGGTGTCCGCCGGCACGGTCTCGCCGCGGGTCACCAGCGACGCCGGGCCGACCGTGGTGCGGGCGCCGAGTTGCGCGCCGGGCAGCACGATCCCGTGCGGACCGAGGGTGGCGCCCGCGCCCAGCCGCACCTCGTCCATCCGCATGATCCGGTCGTGGAACAGGTGGGTCTGCACGACGCAGCCGCGGTTCACGGTCGCGCCCGGTCCGAGGTGGATCAGATCGGCCTCCGGCATCCAGTAAGTCTCGCACCACACGCCGCGGCCCACCCGAGCGCCGAGCCCGCGCAGCCACAGGCCGAGCAGCGGGGTGCCGCTGATCGCACCGAGCAGCCACGGCGCGGCCAGCACCTCGACGAAGTTGTCGGCCAGCTCGTTGCGCCAGACGAACCCACTCCACAGTGGATGCTCGGTGACCCGGAACCGGCCGAGCAGCAACCACTTCGCCGCGATCGACACCACGGCCGCGAGCGTCCCGGCGGCCAGCAGCACCAACCCGCCGAGCATCAGCGCGCGCACCGGCCCCAACGCGGCCAGCGCGGCCATGGTGAGCACGGCCAGCGCGACGGTGCCCATCACCGGCACGATCCGGCACAGCTCCACCGCCGCCCGCGCGATCCGGAGCCTCCTTGGCGGACTGAACGTGCGGCTCGCCTCGGCCCCCTCGGCCGTTCTGGGCAGCTTCATCGGCGGCATGCCCAGGTAGGAACTGCCGGCCTTGGCGTGCTTCGGCGCCGCCGACAGCACGCCGACCAGGCCGCGCTTGGGCACCGCCCGGCCCGCAGCGGTCATCCCGGAGTTGCCGAGGAAGGCGCGCTTGCCGACCCGGGCCTCGGCGATCCGCAGCCACCCGCCGCCCAGTTCGTAGGAGGCGATCATCGTGTCGTCGGCGAGGAACGCGCCGTCGCCGACGGTGGTCATGCTGGGCAGCGCGAGCACTGTGGACGCCTCCACGCCCCGGCCGATCCGCATGCCGAGCGCGCGCAGCCATACCGGGGTGAGCAGGCTCGCGTACAGCGGGAACAGCGCCACCCGGGCCATGCTCATCAGCCGCTCGGTGGTCCAGGCCTGCCAGGCGATCCGCCCGTGCACGGCGTGCTGGCCGGCCCGCAGCCCGATCCCGAGCGCCCGCACCAGAACCAGCACCAGCAGCGCGTAGCTCGCCAGGAACGCGACCGTGGCCAGCGGCACGGCGAGCAGCGCGGCGCCGAGCGCCCCGGACAGGTCGGCCTCGCCCCGCAGGAACGCGGCGACGATCAGCAGCGCGGGAACCGTGGCCAACGCCGGCAACAGCATGAGCAGCGCCGAGGTCATGCCGTAGCCCAGCGTCCACCGCCAGGTCCGGCGCGGCCGGCCGGCCGGATGGCGCCGGGCGGCCCGGCCGGTGCGCGTCGCGGGCACGCCGGCCCAGCGCTCGCCGGCCGGCACGGCGCCCGTGACGCCGGATCCGGGGGCGATCTCGGCCCGCCTGCCGATCCGGGCGCCGGGCAGCAGCGTGCTGCGCGCGCCGACCGTCGCCTCGGCGCCGATCCGGATCGTCCCGATGTGCAGCCGGTCGCCGTCGAGCCAGTGCCCGGACAGGTCGACCTCCGGTTCGACGGCGCTGCCCCGGCCCAGCCTGAGCATGCCGGTGACCGGCGGCATCGAGTGCAGGTCCACGTCCGGCCCGATCCGCACGCCCAGCGCCCTGGCGTAGCCGGTCAGCCAGCCGCCGGCCAGGCCGGTGGCGCCGGACATCTCGGCCAGCCGCTCGGCCGCCCACAGTCGCAGGTGGACACTCCCGCCGCGCGGATAGCTGCCCGGCGCAACGCCGCGCAGCAGCAGCCGCGCGCCGCCCGCGGCGATCGCGATCCGGCCCGGCGGGCTGATCAGCAGCACCGCCCCCAGCCCGATCCACCACCAGGACACCGCCGGCGCCCAGGGCACGGAAAGCAGGTTGGTGATCGCCGCCAGCACCACCACCCAGCGCGCCGCGACCAGGGTGAACAGCGGCAGCAGCAACAGCGTCTGGACCAGCCCGGCCCGCCGGGGGGTGGGCGCGACCGGACGGCTCGTGGTGCGCGCCGTCGCCGACTCGTCCAACAGCGTTGCCAGCGCGGCGACCGTGGGCCGCTGGTAGACGTCGCGGACCGCCACCTGCGGGTACTCGGCGCGGATCAGCGAGACCAGCCGGGCGGCGGCCAGGCTGCCGCCGCCGCTGGCGAAGAAGTCGGCGTCCGGACCGGCCGGGGCGCTGCCCAGCACCTCGGCCCATCGCTGGGCGAGCCACGCCGCGGTACCGCGCAGCGCCGAACCCGGCTCGTCCACCGTGGACAGCGGCCAGGGCAGGGCGGCGCGGTCCACCTTGCCGGAGGTCCGCGTCGGCAGCGTGGCCACCTCGGCCAGCAGCGGCACCAGCGCTGCCGGCAGCGCGCGTGTCAGCCGGTCCCGGGCCGCGGCGGCGTCGAACGGCCCGTCCGCGACGACGT
>NZ_DASTBH010000211.1:0-9354 GCF_035712165.1 Actinophytocola sp.
GTCCTTGTTGTAGAAGACCAGCACGTACTCGGCGTAGTTCGGCACCCCGTACCACTTGTCGCCGCCCATGACGCCGCGCTCGTCGTACTTGCTGGTGGTCTGCAGGCCCGGGCTGAGCAGCTTGTCCCAGCCGCGCTTGGCCACCTCCTCGCTCATGTCGGTGAGCAGCCCCTGCTTGGACAGCAGGCCGGCGGTGGCGTTGCCCTTGTTGTACTCCATCAGATCCGGCGCGTCATTGGAGTTGAGCACCATCTGCGCAGTCTTCTGGATCTGCTCGAAGCCCTTCTCCTCGAACTTGACGGTCACGTTCGGATGGCTGTTCTGGAACTCCTTGATGGCGGCGGCCCAGGCGGTGCCCATGGCACTGTTCGGACCCTCGTAGTGCCATAACGTGAAATCGCGCGGCCCGCTGTTGTTCGCCGGTTCCTCGCCGCCGCAGGCGGCCAGCGTCATCGTCGCCGCCGTGAGGGCCACCAGCAGTCGCGCGCCCTTTGCCCTGAACATCGTTGTTCCTCCTAGCGGTCACTGTCGAAGCGCTTCACCAGTCATGACGTGGGAATACTTACTCCTTCGTGATCTTTTTACGGTTTCGGCGGAGCCGTGCTGTCGCGCACCGTGAGCCGGGGTCCGATCAACGTGGTCGAGCCGCCGAGCTCGTCCATGACCCCACCCTCGACCATGGCCATCACCGTCCGGACGGCCTCCTCGCCGATCTCCTCGGCCGGGATGGCGACCGAGGTCAACGGGGGGTTCACCCGATGCGCGATCTCGTCCGGGCAGATGGCCACGATCGAGACGTCCTCGGGCACCCGGCGCCCGTTCCTGCCGAGCCAGCGCATCAGCCCGTCGACCGCGTCCTCGTTGTGCACCACCAGTGCGGTGGTGTCGGGATGGTCCTCGAACACCTCGCTGGCCACCAGCGAGGCGTCCAGGTTCGAGCTTCCGCACGGATGCACGGTCGCGGCCACCTTGCGGCGGGAAGCGGCCACCTTGAACCCGGCCGAGAGCCGGGTGGCGTAGCCGGTCTCCCGCTTGTACACCTCCGGCGGCGACCCGATCAGGGCCACCCGCCGGTGGCCGAGGTCGGCGAGATGGTCGAGGCATTTCGCGCCGGCCGCGGTGAAGTCGAGGTCGATGCAGTGGAAGTCGTCCGGGTCGTCCGGCACGCCGATCAGCACCGAGGGCCTGCGCAGCGAACGCAGCACCGGCAGCCGGGGGTCCTGCAGTTCGATGTCCATCACGATCAGCCCGTCGACCAGCGAGGTGTTGGCCACCCGCTCGAGCCCCTTGACCCCCTCGTCCTGGGTCAGCAGCAGCACGTCGTGGTCGAACTGACGGGCCGTGGTGACCACCGAGACGACGAACTGCATGATCACCGGGACGTGGATGCCGGCGTGCAGCGGGATGAACAGGGCGAGCACATTGGACCGGTTGCTGGCCAGCGCCCTGGCGCCGGCGTGCGGTTGGTAGCCGAGCACCCGGATACTCTTGAGCACCCGCTGGCGGGTCTCCTCCGAGATGGCCCGTTTGCCGGACAGGACGTAGGACACGGTGCTGGGCGCCACCCCGGCGTGCCGTGCCACGTCGTCGATCTTGGCCAAGATCGCTCACCAGCTCACTGTCGAACCGCTTCGATTGCGTCGATCGTAGGTGGGCGCCCTTCCCCGGGGCAATGGGCCACGCCGGTGTCTGCGAGCGGACACCGGCGTGGACGGTGGAGATCAGGGAGTGATCGAGCAGGCCGCGCCGTTGAGGGTGAAGGCCGCCGGCGACGGGTTGCTGCCGCTGTGCGTTCCCTGGAATCCGAACGACACGGTGCTGTTCGGCGCGATGGTGCGGTTGTGGTCGACGTTGACCGCGGAGACGGCCTGCTGGTTCTGCGTGACCGTGGCGTTCCACCGGCCGGTGATCACCTGGTTGGCGCCGAGGCTGAACGCCAGGGTCCAGCCGGCGACCGCGGCCGCGCCGGTGTTGGTGATGAACACCTCGGCGGTGAACCCGTTGCTCCAGGTGTTCGGCACGTACCGAACCGCGCAGGACGAGCCGCCTCCGCCGCCCGGCGTGGTGAAGGTGGCCAGGCCGGAGTTTGCGGACAGGTTCCCGGCGGCGTCCCGGGCCCGCACGTACACCTGATACGTGGTGTTCGCGCTGAGACCGGTCAACGCCACCGAGTTCCCGCCCGACACGGCCAGCTGCGGGTCAGACGCACCCTGCTCGCGGAACACCTCGTAACCGATTACGCCCACGTTGTCGGTCGAAGCGGTCCAAGACAGCGTGACGCCGCCGGCCGTGAGGTTCGAGACCACCGGCGTTCCCGGAACCGACGGAGCGGTGGTGTCACCGCCGCCACCGGCCGCGATCGCGAGGTCGTAGGCCCGCTGCGGGACGAACTGGCCGGCGCCGGCGATGCAGCCGTCGGCCTCGCCGGGCAGCTTGATCCACAGGAAGGCGTCGATCATCGAGTCGCCGGTGACGTTCGTGCTCGGGGTGCCGATCGCCCGCCCGGCCGGGTCACACCACTCGCTGCCCAGCGGCCCGTTGCCGTTGCGGCTCGTGTCGATCACCGCGCGCAGCCGGGACACGCCGGTCGCCGCGATGACCGCCTTGGCGTAGTTGACCTCCGCGCTGGTGGCGCGGTAGTTCGACACGTTGGTCGAGATGCCGTCGGCACTGGTGCCCACGCCCGCGGCGACCAGCCGCGCGGCCATCGCGCTGGCCGAGAGCCAGGCCGAATGCCCGGCGTCGAAGTACACCCGGGCCTGCGTGGAGCCGCCCTTGAGCCGCTGCCCCGCGTAGGCCATCGAGGCCCGGACCTCGGCCTGCTGCGCCTCGGTCATGCAGTCGCTCATCAGCGGCAGCACGTCCGGTTCGAGGATGATGGTGACCGGCCGGCCGGCCAGACCGGCGGCGACCTCGTCGATCCACGCGCGGTAGGCGGCGTGGCTGGGCGCTCCGCCGGAACTGGCTCCCCCGCAGTCGCGGTTCGGCATGTTGTACACGATCATGATCGGGATCTTGCCGGCGCCGGCCGCCGCGGCCAGGTAGGCGTCCACCTGAGAACGGACCGCCGAGGTGTTGGTGGTGGTGAACCAGCGACCCTGCGGAACGTTCGCGATCCGGTCGCGGATCACCGGCGTCCGCGAGTCGTTCGGGTTCGCGGCCACCCACCGGGCGGCCTGCGTCTGCGGATCTACATAGAACACCGAGTCGGCTCCCTGGGCGGCTGGGGTGGCGCCGAGCACCATGGCGCCCACCATGCCCGACACCAGTGCGCCCGCCAGCAATCGTCGTATCATCCCGCGTCCTTCTTGGACAACGGGCTGGCGGCATCGCCAACCCGTTGTCCTGCAACAGTTCCGTTTCTGGGAGCGCTCCCAGAAACCTAGCGTAGCGTGCCCGTCGCCCGCAGGGAAGACCTGACCGCCGGGAACGGGGAGCCCAGAGCCGGCGGGGTTGCAGCATTCCGCACGCCGGCCCTGGGCCCGTTCGGTCGAGCTATCGGCTGATCACCACGGTCGTCAGAGACCGTGGCGTTAGCTCGACCACCAGGTTCCGGCCGCGCACGGATGCATTGCCGGTCCTGGACAACGAATGAGCCTCATCGGTCAGGTAGCTGACCGTCCTGGCCCCGGCCAGCCCGCGCACCGCGAACGACGTCCGGGTGGTGGTGCTGCCGGTGTTCAGAATCTCGATCACCTTGGAGCCGTCCGCGTTGCGGAACGCGCTCACCTTGACGCCGGGCTCGGCGGTGCTGGCCGCCACCCGGTTCGCGTCCGGCCGGATGAACCGGCTGTACGCGGCCATCGCCCACAACCGCTTCGCCACGTGGTAGTTGGCGCCGTCGAGTTGGATGAACGCCCGGGTGGCCCCGAGCGAGGCGCCGAACCAGTACACGTAGGCATTGGCGCCCGCCAGCGTCAGCGTGTCGTGGATGTTCTCGGCCACGGTGATCCCGCTCCACCCGCTGCCGTCGTCCCACGACTCGTTCCAGGTGTTGCCGGTGGGCTGCCACTCGGTCATCCACACCGGGCGCCGGGTCGGCAGCGGGCGGTTGGCCGGGTTCTTGTAGATGTGTCCGGTGTGGACGTCGGTCCAGTGCCGCGCCGCCGGGTCGGCCTCGATCGCCCTGGTCAGCTCCTCCTGCTCGGTCCAGCCGGCCGCGTCGCAGCAGACGAGGTTGGTGCGCAGCCCGGAGCGGGCCAGCGTCGGGCCGAGCACCTTGAGGAAGTCGACCACCTGCGGGCCGTCGAAGCGCATCGACGCGTAGCTGGCGGTGAAGTCCGGCTCGTTGGTGAACCCGAGATCGCTGATCCGGATGCCCTCCTGGGCGTAGAACCGGAGGTACCGCACCAGATAGTTGGCGTAGGCCTGCCGCCAGTCACCACTGGCACACGCGGTGCCGGGCAGCCCGCACAGGTTGCCGCCACTGCGGTCGTCTCCGTTGGTCTTCATGTAGCCCGGCGCGCTCCAGGCATCGGCGAAGAACCGCTCGACGCCGTAGGCCTTGGCCTGCTGGGCGAGCCAGACCTGGCCGCCGTCGTAGCCGTCCCAGACATACTGCGGCGGAGCGTTCGGCCCGCCGGGGTCGACCGGCTGGATGGACTTCATCAGGTCGTACGGGTTCTCCGGTGAGGACCCGATGCCCAGCCGCATGATCGACAGGCCCGCCCCGCGTTCCCGGGACAGCAGCAGATCCACCACCGCGCGCTGGTTCTCCGGGGTCAGGCCGAACAACCCGTTGATCGCCGCCGCCCGCTGGAACGCCTGGGCGAACCCGAAACCGTCGATCGACTGCAACCGGTCGCCGAAGTCGATCCGCCCGGCCGCCCCGGGCATGGCCGCCGCGCCGGTGGGCGTGGCCCCCACCAGCGCGGCGGCGCCCAGTGCCGCGATGACCAGCCGGAGGGATCTCCGCCCTGCCATGACGATTTACCGTCCGGCCAACGCGAGCACGGCCTGCAGTTCGCGGTAACCCGGTTTCGCGGCGAAGTTCTCGTCGAGCAGGTTCGCCGCGCCCTCCCCGGTGAAGAACCCGGGCACCCAGGAGTACTTGTCGGTGTAGCCCCATACCGTGAACGAGGTGCACTTGCGCGCCAGCAGGCAGCCCTGCATGAGCACGCTGTAGCCCTGGGCCTGCGCCTGCAGCTTGACGGTGTCGGGCGGCATCAGCATCCGCACGTCCACCTCGGTGATCGACGTCTCCAGCCCGAGGTCCTCGAACCGGCGCAGGTTCGTCATCACCTCGGACGCCGAGTGGAAGCCGAACTGCACGCCGTAGTGGCCCTGCGCGCCGAACCCGTCGACCGGCACGCGCTGCCGCAGGAGTTCCTGGGCCAGCCGGTAGTAGGCGTCGCTCTTGGCGCTCAGCCCCTCGACGTTGTAGTCGTTGAGGTAGAGCTTGACCTTCGGGTCGGCCTGGCGGGCCCACCGGAACGCGTCGGCGATGTAGCCGGGGCCGAGGTTGCGCAGCCAGATCGTGTCGCGCAGGTTGGCGTTGTCGTCGATCACCTCGTTGACGACGTCCCACTGGTAGACCTTGCCCCGGAAGTGCCCCGCCACGTCGAAGATGTGCTTGCGCAGGATCTGGCGCAGCTCGGTCGGGGTGATCGCGCCGCTGTTCACGCCCTCGGTGAGCCAGGCGGGAAGTTGGTTGTGCCACAACAGGGTGTGGCCGCGAACGCCCTGGTGGTTGCGCCTGGCCGCGGCGACCAGTTCGTCGGCCGCGGTGAAGTCCAGGCGGCCCCGTTCCGGCTCGACGACCTCCCACTTCATCACGTTCTCGGCGGTGATGGAGGAGAACTCGGTGGCGATCCGGTCCCGGTAGACCGTGTCGGTGGTGAACGCCGCGTGGTCTACCGCGGTCCCGATCAGTAAGTCCTGACGTTTGGCCAGCTCACGCAGGGGTGAGTCGACCGGAACCTGGTGTCGCTGGGCGCCGGCCTGGTCGGCGCTGCTGGCGGTCAGGTTGGCGGAGAACAGGATCGATGCGGCCAGAAGGGTGACGGCCGCGATGCTGGTCACCTTCATTGAACGGCTCCTCGCCGAGAGACAGGGCGAATCCCGAAAACTTTCAGCAACACTTCCGTTACTCTAACGGAAGATTAGAGGTCTGGGGTTTTGAGCGTCAAGCGGAAGAACGACCAACAAACTGGCAACCAGAAGGGGAAACCCGGGGAGGAGGGGCCTATGCTGGGCGCGCAACCTTTCGGCCCCGAGGCCGAACAGGATGGCGAAGGAGAGGTCGTTGACGATCGACGGGGAACGCAAAATCACGATCACCGCCATCGCGCGGGAGGCCGGCGTCTCGGTCCCCACGGTGTCGCGGGTGGTGAACGGCCGGTCCGACGTGTCGCCGGCGACCCGCGCGCGCATCGAGGAACTGCTGCACGAGCACGGCTACCGCAGGCGGACCTCGCGGCGCCGGGACCGGGCCGGCCTGATCGACCTGGTCTTCAACGACCTGGACAGCCCGTGGGCAGTGGAGATCATTCGCGGGGTGGAGGAGGTCGCGCACGCCGCCGCGGTGGGCACCGTGGTGTCGGCGGTCCACCGGCGGTCCACCTCGACCCGGCAGTGGCTGGAGAACCTGCGGACCAGAGCGTCGGACGGCGTGATCCTGGTGCTGTCCACCCTGCAGCCGACCCACCAGGCCGAACTGCGCCGGCTCAACGTGCCGATCGTCGCGGTCGACCCGGCCGGCGGACCGGCGCTGGAGATGCCCACGGTGGGCGCCACCAACTGGGCCGGCGGGCTGGCCGCGACCGAACACCTGATCTCGCAGGGCCATCGCCGGATCGGCTTCGTCGCCGGCCCGCCGCGCCTGCTGTGCAGCCGCGCCCGGCTGGACGGCCACCGGGCCGCGCTTGAGGCCGCCGGCATCGACTCCGATCCCGAACTCGTCCGCCCCGGCGACTTCTACCACGAGTCCGGCTTCCAGGCCGGCCGATCGCTGCTCGACCTGCCGGACCCGCCGTCCGCGATCTTCGCCGCGAGCGACCAGATGGCGTTCGGCGTCTACGAGGCGGTCCGCCAGCGTGGCCTGCGCATTCCGGACGATCTCAGCGTGATCGGTTTCGACGATCTTCCGGAAGCACGCTGGTCCTCTCCCCCGCTCACCACCATCCGCCAGCCGCTGGCCGAGATGGGCACCCTCGCCGCGCGCACCGTCCTGCGCCTGGCCAAGGGCGAGGAAGTGGAGAGCCCCCGGGTGGAACTCGCCACCCACCTCGTCGTCCGGGACAGCACCGCGACTCCCACACCCCGGCCCAAGCGCCGGTAACCAACCAACTCTCACCGACGGGGCGGCGCCACAGGCGCCGCCCCGTCGGTTTGACGACCGCCGCCGCATGCGCCACCCTAGCCGAGAACGGTTCTGCTGATTTCTCGAAATGAGGTGCTTCATGCGCGCTCGATTCCTCGGCAAGGATCCCGACTCAATAGGGGGCAACTCGCCCACCCTGTACGCGACGGACCGAACGGACCGCGCGACCTACATCGCGCAGGGTTGGAAGGTCACCGACCCGCGGGTGTTGGCGGACATCGGCCCGGTCCCGGACCACGAGACGCTGGTCGAGATCCCTGAAGACGTGCTCAAGTTCTACACTCGCCGTTACCCGGAGCGGGAGGGAAAGAACTGAACCGAATCAATTCGACCGGGCCGGAGTTCCGCCAACTCTTCCACTCGTTCGAGTACACGGCCTTCCGGCTCGAGGTCCGCGACGCCTACAACGTCAGCTATGAGCAGGAATCGCTGCGGAAGTTCCTCGCCGGTGAGCCGGACGATCTGATCATGGCGCGGAGCTGGCTGGACATGGTCCGCGAGGCAACGGCTGCCGGGCGGCGGTTCCGCCGCGTCCGGGTGGTGACGGTGCCCCTCACCGACTACAGCCGGTTCGGCTTGTGGGGTGCGCAGTTCACCAACGGCGCGGGCGAGGACATTCGTTACCTGCCCAGGAACAAGGCCGAGGCGATCGGCCTGCCCAACCACGACTACTGGCTGTTCGACTCGACCAAGCTCCTTCGTATGCACTTTGACGACGACGACGTTCCGCTCGACCACGAGGTCGTCGACGATGCGGCTGAGATCGTGCGACACAACTACTGGCGTGACGCCGCCTGGCATCACGCGATCAAACGGGACGACTTTGCCACAGAACAGGGCCTCGGGCTCGACTAACGTCCACGAGGCCAGGACCGCGCTCGGCAAACGACTCCGCGAGGCTCGCGAGGCCGCCGGACTGAGCGGCCGGCAGCTCGCGGAGTCGTTGTCATGGCCGCCATCCAAGGTGTCCAAGCTGGAGAACGGCCGCCAGGCCCCAACCGACGATGACATCCGCGCCTGGACCGGCGCCACCGGCGCCGAGGACGAAACCGACGCGCTGCTCGCCTCGTTACATACGCTGGAGGTTCAACACGCCGAGTGGCAGCGCATTCTCCGAACGGGACTGAAACCACACCAACGGGACCTCATGGAGTTGGACCAGAAGACCCGGCTCCTGCGTGCCTTCGAGGTGACTGTGGTTCCCGGACTGCTGCAGACCGCCGAGTACGCCCGGTTCCGGTTCGCCGAAGTCGCCCATAGTCTCAATCTGCCGAACGACATCGACGATGCCGTGGCCGCGCGGGTGAGGCGGCAGGAGATCCTGTACCGGCCGGACAAGCGGTTCCACTTCGTGCTGACCGAGGCGGCGGTTCGTTTCCGTCTGTGTCCGACCGAGGTCATGCTCGGACAGCTCGACCGGTTGCTGTCCCTGTCCCAGTTGCCCACCGTACGGCTCGGCATCATCGGCTTCGAGACGCCCTACGCAACCCCACCACAGCACGGCTTCTGGATCCACGACGACGAGCGCGTGTTGGTGGAGACTTACTCGGCAGAACTCGACCTGCGGCAACCACAGGAGATCGAGCTGTACACCAACACCTTCGAGCAGTTGGCCGGAATCGCGAGCTACGGCAGGAGCGCGCGGAAGATCATCAACCGGGTGATCGAGGACATCGCCCCCGAGGAGCCTGGCGATAGCGCCTGATTTCCCGAATTCCGGGTAATCGAGATATTCCGAGAAACCATAAGAAACTTTCCAGCGGCCTGTCAGTGCCGACCTTAGCGTCGGATCTGTGCGGACCACGATCCTCGATGAGCTTCACCTGTTGCTGGACCGGCTCGGCCGGTCGGGATACCTCATCCACCAGTTCGAACATGATGGCCGGAACGGTCCGGCCATGGTCGCCGGAGTGCTGGACTGGGGCGGTTACGCCGATGTCGTGATCCTGCATGACGAGCAGTACGCGGTGGCCTACCGGACGCCGACCGGGCCTGACGCCGACGTGTTCGCCCCGACCGTGGTGTTCTGGTCC
>NZ_DASTBH010000212.1:0-9936 GCF_035712165.1 Actinophytocola sp.
CGAGTTCCAGATCGGCTCGAACATCATGTTGGCGAAGCGCATCGCCAGGATGTTCTGCACGGTCTCCTTGCCGAGATAGTGGTCGATGCGGAACACCGACTCCTCGGGGAAGACCTCGTTGACGATCTCGTTGAGCTCGCAGGCGCTCTTCAGGTCGTGCCCGAACGGCTTCTCGATCACCACCCGGCGCCACTGGTCCGGCTGCGGCGAGGACAGGCCGGCCCGGGCCAACTGCTTGCACACCACCGGGAAGGCGCCCGGCGGGATGGACAGGTAGAAGGCGTGGTTGCCGCCGGTGCCGCGGTCGCGGTCCAGGTCCTCCAGCGTCTTGGCCAGGGTGTCGAAGGCGTTGTCGTCGTCGAAGGTGCCCTGCACGAACCGAATGCCTTCGGCCAGCCGGTCCCACACCGTCTCCCGGAACGGGGTGCGGGCGTGCTGCTTGACCGAGTCGTGCACCACCTTCATGAAGTCCTCGTCGGCCCAGTCCCGGCGGGCGAAGCCGACCAGCGCGAAGCCCGGCGGCAGCAGGCCGCGGTTGGACAGGTCGTAGATCGCCGGCATGAGCTTCTTGCGAGACAGGTCCCCGGTCACCCCGAAGATCACCAACCCGGACGGCCCGGCGATTCGTGGTAACCGCTTGTCCCGGGGATCGCGCAGCGGGTTCTCCCACTCACGTGTCACTGCCCGACCTCCTGGATGACTCGGACGACGTGGGCGATGCCGGCGATCCGGTCGGTGAGGTGCAGGCGCAGCAGCGGCCGGCCGTGTTCGATGAGCACCTGGCCGTCGCCGAGCGCCTGGGCGCGCTGCAGCGTGCCCAGCGTGTAGGGCCGGTCGGGCACCTCGAGGTCCTTGTCCACCTCGCCGGTGAGCTGGAGGAAGACCCCGTTCTGGTGGCCGCCCTTGTGGTACTGCCCGGTGGAGTGCAGGAACCGCGGACCCCAGCCGAAGGTGGTCTGCAACCCGCTGCGGCGGGCCAGTTCGCCGCGCAGCACGATCGCCGAGGCGTCCTCGAGCCGGTCCAGGTAGACCTGCACGGACAGATAGCCGTGATCCGGCGCCGCGGCCAGCAGCGCGGCGATGGCGTCGGCCAGCGTGGCGGTGCCGGCCGGGAGCAGTCCGTCCGGTGCGTGCACCTCGACCGGACCGTCCACCAGCGCCGGCGTCCCGGACTCGGCGGTGGGCGCGTCCAGCAGCGCGCGGGCGGCCTTCTTGGCGGCCTCCACGTCCGGCTGGTCGAACGGGTTGATCGCGAGCAGCCGGCCGGCCACCGCGGTCGCGTACTCCCACAGCAGGATCAGGCCACCCAGCGAGCCGGCGGTGCCGAGTTGGGCAGCCCCGTCCGGCGCGCCGATGGCGCACGGGGTGGCGTCGTCGCCGGCGTCGGCGAAGCCCGGCGCGTCCGGTCCCTCGACCACCACGGGCAGGATCCCGGTGCCGTCCTTGCCGGTGGACTCGGCGATGAGCTGCTCTGCCCAGTCGCCGAAGCCCTTGATGCCGGACCCGGTGTCGGCCAGCACGACCTTCTCGGCGCCGCGGGCGTGCGCCGCCCCGAGCGCGCCGGCCAGCAGCAGCGCCGGGTTGTCGGCGTCGTCCGCGGACAGCAGCGGCGCGGCGGCGGCCGCCTCGTCCAGCAGAGCGGCCACGTCGGCACCGGCGAGCCCGGCGGGCACCAGCCCGAACGCGGTCAGCGCGGAGTACCGCCCGCCGACGTTCGGGTCCGCCTGGAACACCCTGCGGTAACCGGCCGCAGTGGACAGCTCGGCCAGCGGCGAACCCGGGTCGGTGACCACCACGATCCGCGATGCGGCGTCGATCCCGTTGGCACGGAAGGCTTTCTCGAAGATCCGGCGGTGGCTGTCGGTCTCCACGGTGGACCCGGACTTGGACGACACGACCAGCACCGTCCGGTTGAGATCGCCGGCCAGCGCGTCGGCCACCTGCCCGGGATCGGTGGTGTCCAGCACGACCAGCGGCACCCCGGCGGTGCTGGTGATCACCTCGGGGGCCAGTGACGAGCCGCCCATTCCGGCCAGCACGACCCGGTCCACACCGTCGGCCCGCAGCTCCGCGCGCAGCGCGTCGATCTCGGCCAGCAGCGGCCGGGACGTCTCGGGCAACGTGGTCCAGGACAACCGGATCCGCGCCTCGGACTCGGCCGGCTCGCCCCAGAGGGTGTGATCCTGTGCGGCCAGTCGGGACGCCACGTTCTCCGCGACCAACCGCTCGACCAGCGGCGCCGCCTCCTCGGCGAGCCGCTGGTCCACGATCGTCACGCCGACCTCGGTGGCGCGGTCAGGCATCGAGCTGCCCCTGGACGGTGTCGAGCAACTCCTGCCAGGACTTCTCGAACTTCTCCACGCCTTCGGTCTCGAGCACCTCGAACACGTCGTCGATGTCCACCCCGGCCGCGGCCAGCGCGTCGAACACCTGCCGGGCCTCGCCGGCCAACCCGCTGACCGTGTCGCCGGGCACCTCGCCGTGGTCGGCGAAGGCGAGCAGGGTCTTCTCCGGCATGGTGTTGACCGTGTCGGCGACGATCAGCTCCGCGATGTACTTGGTGTCCGGGTAGTCCGGGTTCTTGGTGCCGGTGGACGCCCACAGTGGACGCTGGACGTTGCCGCCCGCCGCGGCCAGGGTCTGCCAGCGCTCGGAGGCGAAGACCTCCTGGAACGCCGCGTAGGCGAGCCGGGCGTTGGCCACCGCGGCGGTCCCGCGCAGCGCCAGCGCCTCGTCGGAACCGATCGCCTCCAACCGCTTGTCCACCTCGGTGTCCACTCGGGACACGAAGAACGACGCCACCGAACGGATCGCGGCCAGGTCGTGCCCGTTGGCGCGGGCCTGCTCCAACCCGGTCAGGAAGGCCTCCATCACCTCGCGGTAGCGCTGCACCGAGAAGATCAGCGTGACGTTCACGCTCACGCCCTCGGCGAGGGCGGCGCTGATCGCCGGCAGCCCGGCCGAGGTGGCCGGGATCTTCACCAGCAGGTTGGGCCGGTCCACCGTCTTCCACAGGTCCAGCGCCTCGGCGGTGGTGCGGTCGGAGTCGTGCGCCAGGCGCGGATCCACCTCGATCGACACCCGGCCGTCGACACCGCCGGTCGCGGCCCACACGTCCCGGAACTTGTCGCAGGCGTTGCGCACGTCGGTCGTGGTGAGGTCGCGCACGACGTCGTGCAGCGACGCTCCCCGCGCGGCCAGTTCGCGGACCTGCTCGTCGTAGGTCTCACCCTTGGCGAGGGCGGCGGCGAAGATCGTCGGGTTGGTGGTCACGCCGACCACGTGCCGGTCCCGGATCAACTCGTCCAGGTTGCCGGTCACCAGTCGTTCCCGGGACAGGTCATCGAGCCAGATCGACACTCCGGCCTCGGCCAGCTTCGCAAGTCGGTCAGTCATCAGTGCTTACCTTTACCTTTCGCGATCTGCACGTTGCCGCAGTCGCGCTCGATGGTCGCCTTGATTGCCGCGAGATCACGCTTCCGCCTCTCCGGCCTTCCTCAGGCTGCGGTGTGCCGCAGCCACGACGTTCTCGGTGGTGAACCCGAACTCCCGGAACAGGGTCTGGTGGTCCGCGGACGCGCCGTAGTGCTCGATGGAGACGATCTCGCCCGCGTCGCCCGCGAAGCGGTGCCACGGTTGCGCGACACCGGCCTCTACCGTGACCCTGGCCCGGACCGACGGCGGGATCACCTCGTTGCGGTAGGTCTCGTCCTGGGCGTCGAACCATTCGACCGACGGCATCGAGACCACTCTCGTGGCAACGCCCGACTCCTCCAGGACCTTCCTGGCCGCCACGGCCAGCTGCAGCTCGGAGCCGGTGGCGATGAGCAGCAGCCGGGGCTCCCCGCCGCTCGCCTCCTCGAGCACGTAACCGCCCCGGGCCACGCCCTCGGCGGCCAGTTCCCGGGTGCCGGCCAGCACCGGCAGGTTCTGCCGGGTCAGCGCGAGGCCGACCGGCTGGTCGTGCTGCTCGAGGATGGCCCGCCAGGCCGCGGCCGTCTCGTTGGCGTCCCCGGGGCGCAGGATCACCAGCCCGGGCACCGCCCGCAGCGCGGCCAGGTGCTCGATCGGCTGATGGGTCGGCCCGTCCTCACCCAGGCCGATCGAGTCGTGCGTCCACACGTAGGTCACCGGCAGCTTCATCAGCGCGGCGAGCCGGGCCGGCGGCCGCATGTAGTCGCTGAACACCAGGAACGTGGCGCCGTACGGCCGGGTCGGGCCGTGCAACACGATCCCGTTGAGGATCGAGCCCATCGCGTGCTCGCGGACCCCGAAGTGCAGCGTGCGGCCGTACGGGTTGGCCTGCCATTCCTTTGTGGACGCTTCGACGGGGCCGAACGAGTCGGCGCCCTTCATCGTGGTGTTGTTGCTCTCGGCCAGGTCCGCCGACCCGCCCCACAGCTCCGGCAGCACGTCGGCCAGGGCGTTGAGGACCTCGCCGGAGGCCTTGCGGGTGGCCACGCCCTTGGGGTCCGGGTCCCAGGCGGGCAGCTTCGCGGTCCAGCCGTCCGGCAGCCGGTAGGCGCTGGCCCGGTCGAGCAGTTCCTTGCGCTCCGGGTTGGCCGCGGCCCACCCCTCGAACGCCCGCTCCCAGTCGGCCCTCGCCTGCTTGCCGCGCTCGACGGCCTGCCGGGTGTGCGCCAGCACCGCGTCCTCGACGACGAACGAGCGGTCCGGGTCGAAGCCGAGGATCTTCTTGATCGCGGCCACCTCGTCGTCGCCCAGGGCCGCGCCGTGCGCCTTGCCGGTGTTCATCTTGGTGGGCGCCGGATAGCCGATCACGGTGCGCAGCTGGATGAACGACGGCCGGGAGGTCTCCTGCCGCGCGGCCTCCACGGCGGCCAGGATCGCGGTCACGTCCTCGCCGCTGTCCACGGTCTGCACGTGCCAGCCGTACGCCTCGTAGCGGGCGGCGGTGTCCTCGGACAGCGCGATGTTGGTGTCGTCCTCGATGGAGATCTCGTTGGCGTCGTAGATCACCACCAGGTTGCCCAGCTGCTGGCGGCCGGCGAGCGAGGAGGCCTCGGAGGTGACGCCCTCCTCGATGTCGCCGTCCGAGGCGATCACGTAGATGTAGTGGTCGAAGATGCTCTGCCCGGCCGGGGCGTCCGGGTCGAACAGGCCGCGTTCGCGCCGGGCGGCGATGGCCATCCCGACCGCGTTGGCCAGGCCCTGGCCGAGCGGGCCGGTGGTGACCTCGACCCCCCGGGTGTGGCCGTGCTCGGGGTGGCCCGGGGTCTTCGAGCCCCAGGTGCGCAGCGCCTCGATGTCCTCGATCTCCAGGCCGTAGCCGGCCAGGAACAGCTGCAGGTACAGGGTCAGGCTGGAGTGCCCGGCGGAGAGCACGAACCGGTCCCGGCCGATCCACTCCGGATCACCGGGATCGTGCCGCATGATGCGCTGGAACAGGGCGTAGGCGGTCGGCGCCAGGCTCATCGCGGTACCGGGATGGCCGTTGCCGACCTTCTGCACCGCCTCGGCGGCCAGCACCCGGATCGTGTCCACCGCGCGCGTGTCGAGATCGGTCCAGTCCTGCGGCACCCGGGTCCGCACACGGTCGGCAAGTTCGGCAGGAACGTCAACATTGTTGGACACGAACATGAACTCCCGTAGTCGCTGGGCGCACCCTCCGCCCCATGTCATCCCTCGTCGCGGTCAGCCTAGTCGGGTACCCCGCAGTGTGTGATCTGTAACCGATCTGGTGGCTGGAGGCCGACCCGAGCCGGATGACCAGCGACGGCGCGGCTACGATTTCGCCATAACCCGAGCCCTACCCAGCGAGGAGAGTCATGCCGGTGCGCACGGCCGACGTGGACTCGTCCACGTCGCGCAGCCGGGCGCGGGTGCTGCGGGCGTACCTGGCGATGACCAAGCCGCGGATCATCGAGCTGCTGCTGGTCACCACCGTGCCGGCGATGATGCTCGCCGAGCGCGGCATCCCGGCGCCGTGGCTGGTGTTCGCCACCCTGTTCGGCGGATCGCTGGCCGCGGCCAGCGCCAACGTGCTCAACTGCGTGGCCGACGCGGACATCGACGCGATCATGAAGCGCACCCGGTCGCGTCCGTTGGCCCGGCACGAGGTGCCCACCCGGCACGCCCTGGTCTTCGGGCTGACCCTCGGGGTGGTGTCGTTCGCCTGGCTGTACGTCACGACGAACCTGCTGGCGGCCGCGATGGCGGTCGGCGCGATCCTGTTCTACGTCCTGGTGTACACGCTGGTGCTCAAGCGGCGTACCGCGCAGAACATCGTCTGGGGCGGCGCGGCCGGCTGCATGCCGGTGGTGATCGGCTGGGCCGCGGTCACCGGCGAGGTGGCCTGGCCGGCGCTGGTGATGTTCGGAGTGATCTTCTTCTGGACCCCGCCGCATTTCTGGGCGCTGGCCATGCGGTTCCGCGAGGACTACGCCCGGGCCGGCGTGCCGATGCTGCCCGTGGTGGCCACCGCCGAACGGGTGGCCCGGCAGATCGTCGTCTACTCCTGGGTGATGGTGGCGTGGACGCTGCTGCTGGTGCCGGTCACCGGCTGGCTCTACGTCGCCTCCGCGCTGCTGGCCGGCGGCTGGTTCCTGACCTACGCGCACCGGCTCCACCGCAGCGTGCGACAGGGCGAGAAGGGCAACCCGATCAAGCTGTTCCACCTGTCCAACAGCTATCTCACGTTGGTTTTCGTGGCGCTGGCGGTTGACTCGGCGCTGGGGCTTCCGCTGGTTCTGGGCTGACCAGCCGGTTGAGCAGGATGTCCAGCGCCGCCTGACCGGCGTCCCGGGCGGCCCGCTTGTCCTGCGCCCTGGCGATCAGCATTGCCGCCTCGGCCACCGCGGCGCACACCATGTGCGCCAGCATGTCGACGTTCTCCGCGGGTATCCGCCCGGACCGGGCGATCCGGCGCAGGGTGGCCCTGGTGCGGCCCAGCGAGTGCCGTTCGTCGAGTTCGCGGCAGCGCTGCCAGCCCACCACCGCGGTGGCCTCGATGATCGTGATCCGCTGCGCGACCGGGTCGAGCGCGACGTCCAGCCAGGTCGAGCAGCCGGCCCGGAGGGTGTCGACCGGGTCGTCGAACCTGCGGGCGGCCTCGGCGGACTGCTCGGCCATGTGCCCGATCATCCGGTCCAGGACCGCGTCGAACAGTTCGGCCTTGCTGGCGAAGTGGTGGTAGAAGGCGCCCCGGGCGAGACCGGTGGCCTCCAGGATCGCGCCGATCGAGGTGGCCTCGTAGCCGAGCCGGCCGAACAGGTCGATCCCGGCCGCGATCAGCCGCTCCCGGGTCGTTCTGCCCCGTTCGATCCGCAGGTCCATGGCGAAACAGGGTAGCCGACCGACTGTCGGTCTGTTAACTTGCGGACCGACAGTCGGTTTGTTTTCTCAGGCGACCCCGAGGAGCACCGCATGCGCCCCACCCTCACCGCCCCCGCCCTGTCCACCGTCACCCTCGGGGACGGCATGACCCTGGCCTACCGCGAACTGGGCTCCGGCCCGCCGGTCCTGCTGCTGCACGGCTGGCCCACCTCGTCCTACCTGTGGCGCGACGTCATGCCGGCGATCGCCCGGGACAACTGCGTCATCGCGCTCGACCTGCCCGGCTTCGGCGGGTCGGACAAACCGCTGGACGTCCGGTACGACTTCGACCTCTACGCGCGGGTCCTCGACGGTTTCCTGGACAAGCTCGAGATGGATCCGGTGGACATCGCCGTGCACGACATCGGCGGCCCGATCGCCGTGCACTGGGCGCTGCGCAACCCTGGCCGGGTGCGCCGCCTCGCCCTGCTCAACACGTTGCTCTACCCGGAGTTCCACCCCGAGGTGATGGAGTTCGCGGTCGGTCTGGCCCGGCCGGAGACCCGGGACCGGATGGTCAGCCCCGAGGGGCTTGCCGACATCCTGCGGCTCGGCCTGGCCGACCCGGACCGCCTGACCGACGAGGTCGTCGCCGAGGTGCGGCGGCCCTTCGCCGATCCGGACGCGCGGCTGGCGTTGGCCCGGGCCGGGTTCAACCTCAGCGTCCGCGGGTTCGCCGAGATCGCCACCGGGCTGCCGCGGTTGGACGTCCCAGTGCGGATCATCTACGGCGAGCGCGACCGGATCCTGCCCGACGTCGCCGAAACCATGGCCCGCGTGCGCCGCGACCTGCCCCACGCCGAGGTCACCACCCTGCCCGACTGCGGACACTTCATCCAGGAAGAGGCCCCCCAACAGGTCGGCGAACTACTAGCCGACTTCTTCAACCGACCCGAGCAGCCCGCCTGACGCGGGGCCGCCAACCGCACCTCAGGGGAACGTGACGCAACCCAGCCACCGCCACCCACCGAACCCGACCGTCTCGACCCAACGGGACGACAGGAGTAAATCCCGGAGAGGCGGCTACGAAACTGCGCGCAGCAGCTGTTCCACGGTGGGGTCGTCCAGTGACTCCCGGATGCAGCGCCACAACTGCAGGTTCGCCTCGGCCCAGCGCGAGTAGGTCGAGGCCGCCTCGGGGTTGTAGAAGTAGTACCCCTCGTCGTGCACGGTCTGCTGCTCGGTGACGATCTTGTTGGCCAACTCCCGCAGGCTCACGCCGTTCTCGGCGAGGTAGCGGTGGGCCAGCACGACCGGGGTCACCGGAAGGGCCTTGAACAGCGTGTCCGCGTCGGAGAGTGCCTGTGCCTCCAGCGAGATGTCCGGATGGCGGCCGGCCATCTCGGCGTCCCGCACGATCTCGTCGATCCGCTCCGCGGTCCTCGTCGCCACGCCGGCCACGTCCAGGATCTGCAGCCGCAGCGAGGCTCCGGCGGCGGCCGGGGAGTTGCGCTCCACGATGTAGTTCAGGTCGTGCACCAGTGCGGCGGTCTCGACCAGCGCCTGGTCGGCGCCGTTGGCGTCGGCGAACTCGACCGCCTTGGCCCGCACGAAGCTCACGTGGTGCCAGCCGTGGAACTGCAGCCGCTGCGCGAACCGCTGGCACAGTTGGTAGACGTAGCGTTCGACGGCGTCGATCGACCCCCGGGACGGCGTGCACACCACATCCGTCGCCGGGACGACCCGTTCGGCAGACATCGCACCCCTCTAACCAGCCGGCAGTGGCGGCGTGCCGGTGGGGTGGATGGTAGCCGCGAAAAACGGAATTGTCTTCTGTGGAACTCCTCCCTACCGGTGAATGTCACGTTTGTCAGATACGTCTGACCAGCTCGTCAAGCCGCGACTCCACCGGGACATGCTTGTGGCTGACCTGGGTGTTCGGGTCGAACGACAGGCTCCAGTCGGTCAGCGCGCGCGATTTCACCAGAAATGTCATGGTCGCGTCGTCCGCTACCGGAATGCGATGGAACTCGGTGGAACGCATCGTGCCCACCGTGCCGACCTCGTAGGGCCGGCTGGCCACCAGTTCGGCGCCGGTGACCAGGCTGGTGGCCGGGTCGATCTCCGCCCGGTAGTGCTCGTGCAGGTAGCCGCCGCGCACGATCGTGGTGCAGAAGTGGTAGCGGTGGTTGTGCACCGAGTCGGCGTAGCCCGGCCGCCAGTCCCGCTGCGGTTTGTACTCGTGCAGCCAGAAGGTGAACGGCTCGTCCGGCTGGTCGCGCAGGCACCAGGCGAAATGGGTGGTGGTCTCCCGGGACCGGTTGATCACGTCCTGGGCCTGCGCCGGGGCCAGGTCGTGCACGTGGTCGCGCAGTATGGCGCGGAGGTTTGGTTGCGCCGCCCAGGCGTGGAAGCACTCGTCGACGAGGTCCCAGCGGGTGTCCAGGGGAGCGGCTTCGGCGATGATCTGGCTGGCCAGCTCGGTCAGCGGGGCGATCCGGATGAGCATGATGATCAACTACCTAACCCCGCGGCCAGGGTGAACTCGTGCCGGAAGGCGTGGAACTTGCTCTCCAGGTCCTCGAAGCGGTCCGGCGACAGCCGGCCGCCGGTGACCTTCTCGAACTGGCCGAGGAACTCGCCCCGGGTGGTCTCCGGCGT
>NZ_DASTBH010000213.1:0-3213 GCF_035712165.1 Actinophytocola sp.
CCGGCGCAGTTCTCGCAGCGGCCGCCCTTGACGTTGAACGAGAACCGGCCCGGCCCGTACCCGCGGACCTTGGCCTCGGTGGTCTCGGCGAACAGCCGCCGGATGTGGTCGAACACCCCGGTGTACGTGGCCGGGTTCGACCGCGGGGTGCGCCCGATCGGCGACTGGTCGACGCCGACCACCTTGTCGACGTGGTCCAGCCCGGAGACCCGGGTGTGCCGGCCCGGCACGAGCCGGGCGCGGTTGACCTGGTTGGCCAGGACCGCATAGAGGATGTCGTTGACCAGCGTGGACTTGCCCGAGCCGCTGACACCGGTGACCGCGATGAACTGGCCGAGCGGGAAGCTCACCGTCAGGTTGCGCAGGTTGTGCTCGCGCGCACCCTCCACGACCAGTTCGCGCCCCTTGGTCCGCGGCCGGCGCCGCTGCGGGGTCGGGATGACCTTGCGCCGGGACAGGTACGCCCCGGTCGCCGACTCCTCGTTGGCCAGCAGCCCCTCCAGCGAGCCGCTGTGCACGATCCGGCCGCCGTGCTCGCCGGCGCCGGGGCCGATGTCCACCACCCAGTCGGCCGTGCGGATCGTGTCCTCGTCGTGCTCCACCACGATCAGCGTGTTGCCCAGCGTCCTGAGCCGGACCAGGGTCTCGATCAACCGGTGGTTGTCCCGCTGGTGCAGGCCGATCGACGGCTCGTCCAGCACGTACAGCACGCCGACCAGGCCCGAGCCGATCTGCGTGGCCAGCCGGATCCGCTGCGCCTCGCCGCCGGACAGCGTGCCGGCCGCCCGGTCCAGCGAGAGGTAGTCCAGCCCGACGTCGACCAGGAACCGCAGCCGCGCGTTGATCTCCTTCAGCACCCGCTCGGCGATCATCTTCTGCCGGTCGGTGAGCGTCATGCCGCCGAGCAGGTCGGCGCACTCACCCACCGAGAGCGCGCAGACCTCGGCGATGTTCTTCCCGTTGAGGGTGACGGCCAGCACCTCGGGCTTGAGCCGGGCCCCGCGACAGGCGGCGCACGGCACGTCGCGCATGTAGCCCTCGTACTTCTCGCGCGACCAGTCCGACTCGGTGTCGGCGTGCCGCCGCTCGATCCACTGCACGACGCCCTCGAAGCCGGTGTAGTACGAGCGCTCCCGCCCGTACTTGTTCCGGTAGCGCACGTGCACCTGGTCCTCGACGCCGTGCAGGATCGTCTTCTGCGCGCGGGACGGCAGCTTGCGCCACGGTGTGTCGACGTCGAAGTGCTCGGCCTCGCCCAGCGCCGCCAGCAGGCGGAGGAAGTACTCCTGGGTGGTGCCGCCGGCCCACGGCTGGATCGCGCCCTCGCGCAGGGTGCGCTCCGGATCCGGAATGATCAGATCCGGATCCACCTCCTTCTTCGTGCCCAGGCCGGTGCACTCGGGGCAGGCGCCGTACGGGGAGTTGAACGAGAAGACCCGGGGCTCCAGGTCCTCGATGGCCAGCGGGTGGTCGTTCGGGCAGGCCAGGTGCTCGGAGAACCGGCGCTCGCGGCGCGGATCGTCCTCCGGCAGGTCGACGAAGTCGAGCAGCACGATGCCGCCGGCCAGGGCGAGCGCCGACTCGACGGAATCGGTCAGCCGGCGCTGCGCGCCCGCCTTCACCGAGAGCCGGTCGACCACCACCTCGATGGTGTGCTTCTCCTGCTTCTTCAGCTTCGGCGGGTCGGTCAGCGGGTGCACCACGCCGTCGACCCGGGCCCGCGCGTAGCCCTTCGACTGCAGCTCGGCGAACAGGTCGACGTACTCGCCCTTGCGGCCGCGCACCACCGGCGCGAGCACCATGAACCGGGTGCCCTCCGGCATGGTCAGCACCCGGTCGACGATTTGCTGCGGGCTCTGCCGGGAGATCCGCTCGCCGCAGACCGGGCAGTGCGGGTCACCCACCCGGGCGAACAGCAACCGCAGGTAGTCGTACACCTCGGTGATCGTGCCGACGGTCGAGCGCGGGTTGCGGGAGGTCGACTTCTGGTCGATCGACACGGCCGGGGACAGGCCCTCGATGTAGTCGACGTCGGGCTTGTCCATCTGGCCGAGGAACTGGCGGGCGTACGACGACAGCGACTCCACGTACCGCCGCTGACCCTCCGCGAAGATCGTGTCGAACGCGAGGCTCGACTTGCCCGACCCGGACAGGCCGGTGAACACGATCAGCGCGTCCCGCGGCAGGTCCAGATGGACGTCCCGCAGGTTGTGCTCGCGCGCACCGCGGATGATCAGTCGGTCGGCCACCAGGTCCCGCCCTCACCTCTTGTCACGTATTAGCGCTCACCCGAGCGCCGGGCGCAACTGTATCCAGGGGGTCCGACAAAGTTCGGGGCCCTCGGCTGCCACCTACGGGCGAAATCCTCGTTGCCGCTGCTCACGGTGAATCCGCCGCCATCTGGCCCGCTCCGCCGCCGCCAATCGGGCGTCGCGGCGGCGCAACTCGTACGCCACCTCCCGCGCCAACCGCCGCCAGCTTTCCAGGCGCCGCGGCGCCAGCGCGCCCGACTCGACCGCCGCCGCCACCGCGCAGTCCGGCTCCCCCGCGTGCCCGCAGTCGGCGAACCGGCACGCCGCCGCCAGCGCCTCCACGTCCGCGAACGCCTGGCCGAGGCCATCGTCGGCGTCCAGCAGGCCCACCGCGCGCAGGCCCGGGGTGTCCAGCACCGCGCCGCCGCCGGGAATCGGCACCAGCGCCCGGTACGTGGTGGTGTGCCGGCCCTTGCCGTCCACCCGGCGGATCTCCTGCGTGCCCATCACCCGGGCGCCCGCCAGCGCGTTCACCAGCGTCGACTTGCCGGCGCCGGACGGGCCGAGCAACCCCAGCGTCCGCCCCGGCGCGACCAGCGGTCGCAGGGCGGCCAGCCCCTCACCCCGCTCGGCGCTGACGGCGAGCACCTCCACCCCGGGAGCCGCGTCCGCGACCTGCTCGGCCACCGCGCCGGGTTCGGCCGCCAGGTCGGCCTTGGTGAGAATCACCAGCGGCCGGGCGCCGGACTCCCACGCCAGCGCGAGCAGCCGCTCGATGCGGCCCAGGTCGGGCGACGGGTCGATCGGCTCGACCACGGCGGCCACGTCCACGTTCGCGGCGAGCACCTGGCCGGTCGAGTCCTTGCCGGCCGTGCGGCGGACCAGCGCCGTGCGCCGGGGCAGCACCGCCTCGGCCGTCACCCGTTCGTCCGGCCACAGCCGCGCGACCAGCCAGTCGCCG
>NZ_DASTBH010000214.1:0-33322 GCF_035712165.1 Actinophytocola sp.
CGAGTCGCCCGCGCCAGCACGCGAGTTGCCAGGTTCGGCGGGACTATTGGCGTTCTGGTCGCACCACCGGGGCGCGCCGCAGGCGCGGCGCGGCGGCGGGCGGGGCCGGGACGGGTCGGGTGGCGGGGTAACCGAGTGCCGGGTGAGGGGCGGCTCGGCGGGTTGGAGGTGGGGACTCGCCGGGCTGGAAACGGGGACTCGCCGAGCACAACGCCACCTCTCCCGCGTGTCCCCATTTCCAGCACGCGGGTTGCCAAGTCCGGCGGGGTCATTGGGGGTCTCGGCATTCGGCGGCGATGGAGCGGAGGGCGTGGGCGAAGTCGGCGGCGGCGGCTTCTACGGCGGCGGGGTCCAGCAGGTCGGCCTGGTAGTACCAGGTGAAGGCGAGCTGGCCGCCGCCGGTTTCGCCGACGACGTCGATCAGGTGGTCGGGGCGGTCGGCGGGGTCGTGGTCGGCGCCGATGGAGGTGTGCACCGCGTGGTAGAGGGTTTGGGTGTCGTCGGCGGAGCGGGTGTCGAACTGGCCCAGGTAGTTGAAGGCGACCTGGGGATCCGGACCGGCGGGGGTGAGCCCGCCGAGGTAGCGCAGCGCGCCGTAGCCGAAGCCGTTGCCGGGGATGGTGCGTAGCTGGCGGCGGACGGACTTGACCAGGTCGCGCCAGCCGCCGGCCGGCACATCCAGGGCCACGGGATAGACCGTGGTGAACCAGCCGACCGTGCGGGACAGGTCCACCGCGTCGTCGAAGATGTCCTCGCGGCCGTGGCCTTCCAGGTCGACCACCACGCGGTCGGCGGCGGTCCAGCGGGACAGGGCGTAGGCCAGGGCCGCGAGCAGGACATCGTTGATGCGAGTGCGGAAGACCGCGGGGGCGCCGCGCAGCAGGGCGTCGGTGTCCTCGGGACTCAGCTCGACCGGGATCGCGCCGGTGACCGGGTTGGCCGACGGGGTTCCGGAGACGGGCACCCGCGCGCCGGACTGCTGGGTGGTCCAGTGGTCCAGCTCGTGGTCCAGACCGCCGGCGGCGACGTGGTCGCGCAGGCGGATCGCCCAGTCGCGGAACGAGGTGGTCTTGGCGCCGAGGTTGATCTCGTCCCCGCGCAGCGCCTGGTGGTAGGCGGTGTCGAGGTCGTCGAGCAGGATGCGCCAGGACACCCCGTCCACCACAGCGTGGTGGCCGACCAGGAGCAGCAGCGGGTTGTCGCCCGCCCCCAGGTCGAACAGGGCGGCCCGGAGCAGCGGCCCGGCGCCCAGGTCGAAGCCGGCGTGCAGCTCGTCGGCCAGCCGTTCCAGCACCTCGGCGCGTCGCGCCGAGTCCACCTGCGACAGGTCGTGCCGGACGAGTACCTCGGCGGGCTCGAGCCCGGCGTTGTACTGATGCCACCGGCCGTCGCGCGCCTCGAACCGCATCCGCAGCGCGTCGTGCTGGGCCAGCAACGCTTCCAGCGCCCGGCGCAGCGCCGGCTCGTCCGGACGGCCGGACAGCTCGGTCAGGTGCGACTGGTTGAAGTGGTGCGGGTTGGTCCGGCCGGAGCGGAAGAACCACTCCTGGATCGGGGTGAGCGGCGCCGGGCCGACCACCGGGCCGGTATCGACGACCGTCTCGTCCATTGTGGACACCACGGTGGCCAGGGCGGCGACGGTCTGGTTGGCGAACAGGTCCTTGGTGGACAGCCGGAGCGCGCGCTGCCTGGCCCGGGCGACCACCTGGATGCTCAGGATCGAGTCCCCGCCGAGGGCGAAGAAGTTGTCGGTCCGGCCGACCTTCGGCAGGCCGAGCACGTCGGCCCAGATCTCGCACAGCGCGGTCTCCACCGGGCCCTCCGGCGGCACGTGCACGGCGGTGGCCACCGCGGCGGCATCGGGCGCCGGCAGTGCCTCGCGGTCCACCTTTCCGTTGGGGCTCAGCGGGATCCGGTCCAGCGGCACGAACGCCGACGGGATCATGTGGCTGGGCAGTTGTTCGGCGAGGAACTCCCGCAGGCCGTCCGCAGCGCCGACGTGGTAGGCCACCAGCCGCTTGTGCCCGGACTCGTCCTGCCGGACCGCGGCGACCGCCTCGCTGACCGACGGGTGCCGCAGCAGCGCCGTCTCGATCTCGCCCAGCTCGATCCGGAAGCCGCGGATCTTGACCTGGTCGTCCACCCGCCCGGCGAACTCCAGTTCGCCCTCGCGGGTCCAGCGGACCAGGTCGCCGGTGCGGTACATCCGCGCTCCCGGCTCGCCGTAGGGGTTGGCCACGAACCGCTGCGCGGTCAGCCCCGGCCGGTTGAGGTAGCCGCGGGCCAGGCCCAGCCCGGTCACGTACAGCTCACCGGCCACGCCGATCGGCACCGGGCGCAGGTTCGCGTCCAGCACGTGCACCTCGGTGTTCCAGATCGGCGTCCCGATCGGCGGCGCGGCGCCGCCCGGCGTGAGAGGTTCGCTCCAGGTGGTGACCACGGTGGACTCGGTCGGCCCATAGGCGTTGATCATCCGCCGGCCGGTCGACCAGCGGGCCACCAACTCGGCCGAGCACGCCTCGCCGCCGACGATCAGGGTGCGGAACGAAGGCAGCGGCCGGGCCGGCACGGTCGCCATGGCCACCGGCGGGATCAGCGCGTGCGTCACGCCGCGTTCGGCGATCACGTCGGCCAGTTGCTCGCCCAGCAGCGGGCCCGGCGGCGGCACCACCAGCGCCGCGCCGGCCGGCAGCGACATGCACAGCTCCAGCACCGAGGCGTCGAAGCTGGGCGAGGAGAACTCCAGCACCCGGTCCCCCGGCCGCACCTGGAAGTGCTCGATCTCGGCGCCGGAGAAGCTGGCCAGCCCGGCATGGGTGACCACGACACCCTTGGGCCGGCCGGTCGACCCGGAGGTGTAGATCACGTACGCCGGGTTGGTCAACCGCAGGGGCGCCAACCGGTCCGCGTCGGTCAGGTCGGTGTCCGGATACCGGCTCACGTCGGGCAGTTCGTCGACCACCAGCACCGGGTCGGCGTCGCGCAACATGAACGCGATCCGGTCGGTCGGGTACGCCGGGTCCACCGGGAGGAACGCGCCACCGGCCTTGGTCACGGCCAGCTCGGTCACGATGATCTCCACCGAGCGCGGCAGCCGCACCGCGACCACGCGCTCCGGACCGACGCCCCGCGCGACCATCCACCGGGCGAACCGGTTCGCCCACGCGTTCAGCTCGGCGTAGCTCAGCCGGAAATGGTCGAACAGCACCGCGGGCGCGTCCGGCGTCCGGGCCACCTGCAGCTCGACCAGCTCAGGGAAGGTCGCCGGGGGCAGCTCGCGCCGGGTGTCGTTCCAGCCGTGCCGCACCAGGAACAGCTCGCCGGGGGTGAGTACCGGCAGCGCGCCGACCGACCGGTCCGGATCCTCGGCGATCCCGGCCAGCAGCATCCCGAGCGAGCCGGCCAGCCGGCTCACCGTCGCCGGGTCGAACAGGTCGGTGTTGTAGGTCAGCGAACCGGTCAGGCCGCCGTCCGGATCCTCGAAGAACTCCACGGTGAGGTCGAAGCTCGCGGTGGTGACCGGCAGCTCGACGTCCTCGGCGGTCAGCCCGGTCAGCTCGGCGGGCCGGTTCGGCGCGCTCTGCAGCACCACCATCACCCCGAACAGCGGCGTGCGGCTGGTGTCCCGTTCCGGCTGCACCGCGTCCACCACCCGCTCGAACGGAACGTCCTGGTGGGCGAAGGCATCCAGCACGGTGCGGCGCACCGCGCCGAGCAGCTCGCCGAACGAGGCCAGACCGTCCACAGTGGACCGAAGGACCACGGTGTTGACGAAGAACCCGACCAGGCGCTCCAGCTCGGCCCGCTCGCGGCCGGCCGTCACGGTACCGACCGCGATGTCCTCCTGGCCGCTCCACCGGTGGAACAGCACCTGGCAGGCGGCGACCAGCGCCATGAACAGCGTGCCGTCCCGCGCGCCGGCCAGCGTGCGCAGCCGCTCGGTCACCTCGGCCGGCACGGTGAAGTCGTGCTGCGCGCCGTTGATCGTGTGCAGCGGCGGGCGGGGCCGGTCGGTGGGCAGTTGCAGTGCCGGCACATCGGCGAGCTGGCGGCGCCAGTAGTCGAGCTGGCCGTCCAGCTCGCCGGCGTGGTCCCGTTGCCAGGCCGCGAAGTCGGCGTACTGCACGGCGAGGTCCGGCAGGTCCGGCTCGGTCGAGGTCAGCTCGGCCCGGTACAGCTCGGCCAGGTCCGCCATGATCACGCCGCCGGACCAGCCGTCGGTGATGATGTGGTGCATGGTCAGCGCGAGGACGTGGTCCTCCGGTGCGACCCGCAGCAGCACCGGCCGCAGCAGTGGCCCGGCGCCCAGGTCGAACGGCGTGGTCGCGGCGCGCTCCAGCGCGGCGTCCAGGTCGCCCGCGGCCACGTCCAGCACCGGCACCCGCACCGGGGCGGCCGGCCCGACGACCTGCTCGGCCCGGCCGTCGACCGACCGGAACGTGGTGCGCAGCGACTCGTGCCGGGCCACCAGCGCGGTCAGCGCCCGGTCCAACGCACCGGTGTCGAGCTTTCCGCGCAACCGCACGGCCAGCGGGGTGATGTACTCGGTGCCGCCCGGCTCGAACTCGTCCAGGAACCACAACCGCTGCTGAGCGAACGACAGTGGCAGCGCGCGATCCCGGGACACCGTGGGAATCGGCGCGGCGCCGGTGGGGTCGGCGCCGATCGCCTCGGCCAGCGCGGCGACCGTGGGATCGGTGAACAGCATGCGGGGCGAGACGTCCACGCCGAGCGCCGCACGCAGCCGGGCGACCACCCGGACGCTGATGATCGAGTCACCGCCCAGCTCGAAGAAGTTGTCGGTCCGGCCGACCCGGTCGAGCCCGAGCACGTCCGCCCACACCTGCGCGATCAGCGCCTCCACGCCGGGCCGCGGCTCGACGTGGTCCGCGGTTGAGGTCCAGACCGGCGCGGGCAGCGCCTGCCGGTCGAGCTTTCCGTTGGTGTTCAACGGAAGCTCGTCGAGCAGCACGACCGCCGGAACCATGTAGGCGGGCAGCGAGCGGGCGGCCAGGTCGCGCAGCGCGGCCGGGGTGGTCGAGGCGTCCGCCGGCACGGCGTAGGCGACCAGCCGCCGCACCCCCGGCTCGTCCTCGCGCACCACGACGGCGACGGCCTGAACGTCCTTGGCGAGCACCGACTCGATCTCGCCCAGCTCGATCCGCATGCCGCGGATCTTGACCTGGTCGTCCAGGCGGCCGGCGAAGTCCAGCAACCCGTCGCGGGTCCAGCGGACCAGGTCACCGGTGCGGTACATCCGCGCACCCGGCGCGCCGAACGGGTTGGCCACGAACCGTTGCGCGGTCAGGCCCGGGCGGTTGAGGTAACCGCGGGCCAGGCCCACGCCGGCGATGTACAGTTCGCCGGCCACCCCGACCGGCACCGGACGCAGCTCCGGGTCCAGCACGTATACCTGGAAGTTCCACAGCGGACGGCCGATCGGCGGGGCGCCGGCGCCGGCCTCCAGCGGGTCGCTCCAGGTGGACAGCGAGGTGGCCTCGGTCGGGCCGTAGACGTTGAGCAGCCGGCGGCCCGGGGCCCACCGGTCGGCGAGCTCGGCCGGCACCGCCTCGCCGCCGACGGCCAGGCAGCGCAGGCTGGGCAGCTCGGGATCGCCGACCGTGGCCAGCGCGGCCGGCGGGATGAACGCGTGCGTCACGCCGCGTTCGGCGATCACCTCGGCCAGTTGCTCGCCCAGCAGCGGACCCGGCGGCGGCACCACCAGCGCCGCGCCGGCCGGCAGCGACATGCACAGCTCCAGCACCGAGGCGTCGAAGCTGGGCGAGGAGAACTCCAGCACCCGGTCCCCCGGCCGCACCTGGAAGTGGTGGATCTCGGCGGCGGAGAAGCTGGCCAGCCCGGCGTGGGTGACCACGACGCCCTTGGGCCGGCCGGTCGACCCGGAGGTGTAGATCACATAGGCCGGGTTGGTCAACCGCAGGGGCGCCAACCGGTCCGCATCGGTCAGGTCGGTGTCCGGGTAGCCGGACAGGTCCGGCACGGAGTCCAGTACCAGCACCGGATCGGCGTCGCGCACCATGAACTCGGTGCGGTCCGCCGGATACGCCGGATCCAGCGGCAGGAACGCCCCGCCGGCCTTGGCGATGGCCAGTTCCGTCACGATGATCTCCACCGAGCGCGGCAGCGCCACCGCGACCAGCCGTTCCGGTCCCACCCCGCGCTCGACCATCCAGCGGGCGAACCGGTTCGCCCGCGCGTTGAGCTCGGCATAGCTCAGCTCGCCGCCGTCGAACAACACGGCGGGCGCGTCGGGCGTGCGGATCACCTGTGCCTGCACCAGATCGGCGAAGGTGGCGCCGGGCACCACCGGGCCGGTGCGGTTCCACACGGTCAGCATCCGGTGCAGCTCGGCGCCGGTCAGCACGGGCAGCCGGCCGACCTCCTGGTCGGGTCGGGTGGCGATGCCGGCCAGCAGCAGCACTCCGAGGTGGCCGGCCATCGCGCGCACCGTGGCCTCGTCGAACAGCTGCGGGTCGTAGTTCAGCTCGAGGTGCAGCTCGTCGTCGACGTGGGCGCGCAGGCACAGCGGGAAGTTGCTGGTGTCCAGCCCGCCGATCTCCGCCACGCCCGGCGTGCCGTCGCCGCCGTCCTCGCCCATCGGGTAGTTCTCGAAGGCCACCAGGCTGTTGAACAGGTTGGTGCCGGCCGGCAGGTCGCTCCACGCCTGCAGCTGCGCCAGCGACACGTGGTCGAACCGCCGGGTCTCGGTCTGCTCGGCCTGCAGCGCCCGCAGCCACGGCAGCAGGGACGCGGTGCGCTCCACCCGGACCCGGGTGGGCCCCGTGTTGATGAACATGCCGACCATCGACTCCACCCCGGGCAGCTCGGCCGGCCGCCCGGACACGGTGGTGCCGAACACGACGTCGGACTCCCCGCTGTAGCGGGACAGCAGCATCGCCCAGGCGCCCTGCACGACGGTGTTGACGGTCAACCCGTTGTCCCGGGCCACCCGCAGCAGTTCGCCGGCCGGCAGGTCGAGGGTGACCAGTTCGCTGGACTCGGTGCGGTGGGCGTCCACCGGCATCCGGTCGTAGGGCAGCGGGGTGGGCTCGCCGAACCCGGCCAGGCTCGCCCGCCAGTATTCCTGTGCCGCCGTAGTGTCCTGTTCGGACAGCCAGCGCAGGTAGTCGCGGAACGGGCGCCGGGTGGCCAGCTTCGGCCGCCGGCCCTGGGTGATCGCGGCGTACTGCTCGCACACCTCGTCGAAGACCTGCGCGGTGCTCCAGCCGTCCAGCAGGATGTGGTGCGAGGTCCAGAGCAGCTCCACCGTCCCGGACACGGCCGGGGAGATGGTGATCCGCATCAGCGGCGCGCTGGACAGGTCGAAACCCGTTGCCCGGTCGGCCGCCAGCAGTTCCGGCGTGATCTGCGCGTAGGTCACCGGCAGCGCGACCGAGCGGTGCACCACCTGCACCGGGTCGTCCACACCGGACCACACCACGCCGCTGCGCAGCACCGGCGTGCGGTCCACCACCCGCTGCCACGCAAGGCCCAGCGCCTGCGGGTCGGTCACGCCGGTGAGCCTGAGGTGCACCTGGTTGAAGTAGGCGCCGGACTCGGCGTCGACCAGGCCGTGGAACAGCATCCCCGCCTGCAGCGGGGTGAGCGGGTAGATGTCCTCGACGTCGCGTCCGGCGCCGGCCAGCGTGTCCACCTGGGACTGGTTGAGCCGGGCCAGCGGGAAGTCCGACGGGGTGCGGCCACCCGCGTCGGGCCGGCGGCAGTGCTCGACGATCTCCCGCAGGGCGGTCAGCACCCGCTGCGCCAGCCGGCCGACCGCCTCCTGGTCGTGCGCCTCGGTCGAGTACTCCCAGTCCAGCCGCAGTTCGCCGTCCTCGACCGCGGCGCTGATGTCCAGCAGGTGCGGGCGGGTCCGGTCCGGCGCGAGGTCCTGGCCGATCCCGTCCAGCCGGGCGCGGAACAGCCCGTCGCCGTCGTCGCCGGACTCGTACTGCCCGAAGTAGTTGAAGCAGATCCGGGGCAGCGGGCCGGACAGGCCCGAGTCGGGCCGCTGGTAACGCAGCGCCTCGTAGCTCAGCCCCCGGCCGGGAACCGCCCGCAGGGTTTCCTTGACCGACTTGAGCACGGTGCCCCAGTCCGCGTCCGGCACGTCCAGCGCGACCGGGAACTGGCTGGTGAACCAGCCGACGGTGCGGGACAGGTCGACGCCGTCGACGATCTCCTCGCGGCCGTGGCCCTCCAACGTGATCAGGGCGCGGCCGTCCCGGTCGCCGAGCACCCGGCCCAGCGCGGCCAGCAGCACGTCGTTGATCTGGGTCCGGTACACGTCGGGAACCTCGTGCAGCAGCGCGTCGGTGTCGGCCGCATCGAGCCGGACGGACACGGTGGCGGCCGAACCGACCGACGTGCCGGTGGGCTCGTCGACCGGAACCGCCGACCAGTACGGCAGATCGGCGTCCAGTCGGCCGGAGCGCACGTGCTCGTCGAGGCGGTGCGCCCAGGTGGTGAACGCGGTGGACACCGGCGCCAGCGGTTCGCCCCGGTAGGCCCGGTCCAGGTCCTCCAGCACGATCCGCCAGGAGACCGCGTCCATCACCAGGTGGTGCGCGGCGAGGTAGAGCCGGGGCGTCGCGCCCTGGAACAACACCACGCGCAGCACCGGCCCGCGGGTGATGTCCAGGCTCCGCCCGGCGGCGAGGGCCGCCGCCTCGATGTCCACATCGGACAGAGCGCGGAACACCTCGGCGCCTTCCCGTTCGGCGACCTCCTGCCGCCACCCGTCGCCGGTCCTGATGAACCGGGTGCGCAGTGCGGCATGGTGGTCGACGACGGCGTGCACCGCCTGCCGCAGCCGGTCGGGGTCCACCTCCGGCGCCAGTTCCACGAAGGTCGACATCAGGAACTGGTTGTTGGCGCCCTCGGTGCTGAAGAACCAGTGCTGGATCGGGGTGAGCGGCGCCGGACCGGCCACCGGACCGGCCACCTCGCCGGCCGGGTCCGCCGGGGCGAGCCCGACCGACAGCTCACCGACCGTGGGCCGCAGGAAGATGTCCTTGGCGGTCAACCGGAACCCGGCCGCCCGGGCTCGGGACACCACCTGCATGCTGAGGATGGAGTCGCCGCCGAGGGCGAAGAAGTTGTCCGTGGTGCCCACCTGCGGCAGACCCAGCACCTCGGCCCAGATCCGAGCCAGCTCGCTCTCGACGCCGTCCTGCGGCGCCACGAAGTCGTCCCGCTCGGCCAGGTCGGGCGCGGGCAGCGCACGCCGGTCCACCTTGCCGCTCGGGGTCAGCGGGATCGCGTCCAGGTCGACGAACACCGACGGCACCAGGTAGTCGGGCAGGATCTTGCGCAGCCACGGGGCCAGATCGCCGGCGGTGGAGACCACGTAGGCGACGAGTTGCTTGTGACCGCCGGTGGTCTGCCGGGCCACGACCGCGGCCGCCGACACCTCGGGATGGCGCAGCAGCGCGGCCTCGACCTCACCGGGCTCGACCCGGTGGCCGCGGATCTTGACCTGGTCGTCGCCGCGACCGAGGTACTCCAGCGTGGCGTCGGGCAGCCAGCGGACCCGGTCGCCGGTGCGGTACATCCGCGACCCCGGCGCACCGAACGGGTCGGCCAGGAACCGGTCCGCCGTCAACCCCGGCCGGTTCAGGTAACCCCGGGCCACCTGCGCGCCGGCCAGGTACAGCTCCCCCGGCACCCCGACCGGAACCGGACGCAACCATGCGTCCAGCACCAGCGCCCGCAGGTTCGACAGCGGCCGCCCGATCACCGGGCGGTCCCCGGTCACCCGGCAGGACACCGCGTCCACCGTGCACTCGGTGGGGCCGTAGAAGTTGTGCGCCACCGTGTCGGGCGCGGCCGCGAGCTCCGCCCACAGCGCGTCGCTCAACGCCTCGCCGCCGACCATCACCAGGGCCGGGCGGTGCCGCTCATCGGTGAGCAACCCGGCCGGCAGCAACTGCGCGAGGTAGGACGGCGACAGGTCCAGGAAGTCGATCCCGTTGGCCACCACGTACTCGACCAGGGTCTGCGGGTCGAGCCGGGTGGTGTCGTCGATCAGGTGCAGCTCATGGCCGTCGGCCATCAGCACGATGCCCTCGAGCGAGGTGTCGAAGGAGAACACCGCGGTGAGCGCCGCCCGCAACCGCCGGGCGCCACCGAAGTCGGCGCGGTGGTTGTGCAGCAGGTTCACCAGGTGCCGGTGCTCCACCAGCACGCCCTTCGGCGTTCCGGTCGAACCCGAGGTGTAGATCACGTACGCGGCGTGCCCGCCCCGCACCTCGACCGGCGGCGCGTGGTCGGGATAGCGGTGCAGCGGCGGGAGATGGTCGAGCACCAGCACCGGTCGCGCGTCGGCCAGCACCAGGTCGATGCGGTCGGTGGGCTGGGCCGGGTCCACCGGCAGGTAGGCCGCACCGGCCTTGAGCACCGCCAGCAGCGCCACGATCATGTTGGTGGTGCGCGGCAACATCAGCGCCACCAGCTGTTCCGGCCCGGCTCCCCGCTCGATCAGGTGATGCGCCAACCGGTTGGCCCGCGCGTCCAGCTCGGCGAAGGTCAACCGCTCGGCGCCGAACACCAGCGCGGTGGCCTCCGGCGTGCGCGCCGCCTGCGCGGCGAACAGCTCCGGGAAGGTCGTCTCGGGCACCGCGAGCGCGGTGTCGTTCCAGTCCACGAGCACCCGCTGCCGTTCGGGCGCGGTCAGCAGCGGCAGCTCGCCCAGCGCCCGGTCCGGGCCGTCGGCGATGGCCGAGAGCAGCATCAGCAGGTGCCCGGTCATCCGCTCGACCGTGGCGGCGTCGAACAGGTCGGTGTTGTACTCGACCGCGCCGCGCAGCAGCCCGCCGGACTCCTCGAACTCGAACGTCAGGTCATGGCTCGCGGTCACGATCGGCAGCTGCACCTCGTCGACCACCAGGCCGGACAGCTCCGGGATCTCGTCGGGAGTGTTCTGCAGCAGCACGATCACGTCGAACAGCGGGTTGCGGCTGGTGTCCCGCTCGGGTTGCAGCGCGTCGACGACCCGCTCGAACGGCACGTCCTGGTGGGCGAAGGCGTCCAGCACCGTCCGCCGGACCGTGGCCAGGTAGTCGCCGAAGGTCAGCGACTCGTCCACATCGGACCGCAGCACCAGCGTGTTGACGAAGAACCCGATCAGCCCGGCCAGCTCCGCCCGGTCCCGGCCGGAGGCGATCGTGCCGACCGAGACGTCCCGCTGGCCGCAGTACCGGGCGAGCAGCAGTTGGCAGGCGGCGAGCAGCGTCATGAACAAGGTGCTGTCCCGGCCCCGGCCGAGCTCGGTCAGCCGGGCGAAAACCTCGGCGGGCACGGCGAACTCGTGCATGGCGCCGGCCGAGGTGCGCACCGGCGGGCGCGGCCGGTCGGTCGGCAGGTCCAGCGGGGTCAGCCCGGCCAGCTGCCCGGTCCAGTAGTCGAGGTGCGCGTCGAGCGGCTGTTCGCGTTGCCACACGGCGAAGTCGACGTAGCTGACCGGCAGCGCGGGCAGGTCGGTGGCACCGGCGTAGAGCGCGGCGAGGTCGTCGGTGAGCACGCTGGTGGACCAGCCGTCGGTGACGATGTGGTGCAGGGTGAGGACCAGCACGTGCTCGTCCGGCCCGGCCTCGATCAGCACGGTGCGCAGCAGCGGCCCGCGCCGAAGGTCGAACGGGGTGTTGGTCTCGGCCAGCAGGATCTCGTCGATGTCGCCCTGTACCACCGCGACCGCGACCGGGTAGGGCTCGTGCACGATCTGCACGCCGCGCCCGTCGATCTCGTCGAACGTGGTGCGCAGTGACTCGTGCCGGGCCACCAGCGCGGTCAGCGCCCGGTTGAGCGCGTCGGTGTCCAGCCGGCCACGCAGCCGCAGCGCGGTCGGCGTGATGTAGTCGGTGCCACCCGGCTCGAACTGGTCGAGGAACCACAGCCGCTGCTGGGCGAAGGACTGCGGCGCGACCCGGTCGTGCGCGGCCTTGGGGATCGCGGCGGTCTGCGACTCGGCCGACACGGCCTCGGCCAGGCCGGCCACGGTCGGGTGCTGGAACAGCGCGCGCGGCGAGACCTGCACGCCGAACGCGGCCCGCAGCCGGGAGACCACCTTGATGCTGAGGATGGAGTCGCCGCCCAGCATGAAGAAGTTGTCCCGCGCGCCGACCCGGGACACCCCGAGCACCTCCGACCAGACCTCGGCGACGGTCCGCTCGGCCGGGTTGCGCGGCGGCACGTGCTCCGCCCCGGCGAACTCCGGCGCCGGCAGCCCGCGCCGGTCCAGCTTTCCGCTGGGGGTCAACGGAAGCGCGTCGAGCACCACGAACGCGGCCGGAACCAGGTAGTCGGGCAGCACCCGGGCGAGCGCCTCGCGCAGGTCCGGCTCCGGGTCGCCGACCAGGTAGGCGACCAGTTGCCGGCGACCGGGCTGGTCCTCGCGCACGACAACGGCGGCCTCGCGGACTCCGGGCCGGCCGACCAGAACCGCTTCCACCTCACCGGGTTCGATGCGGAACCCGCGGATCTTGACCTGGCCGTCGGTGCGGCCCAGGTAGTCCAGCAGGCCTTCGGCGCTCCAGCGCACCCGGTCGCCGGTGGCGTACATCCGGCTGCCGGGTTCGCCGAACGGGTCGGGCAGGAACCGTTGCGCGGTCAGGCCGGGCCGGTCGTGGTAGCCGCGGGCCAGTTGCGGTCCGGCCAGGTACAGCTCACCGGCCACGCCGACCGGGACCGGGCGCAGCTCGGCGTCGAGGACGTAGCCGCGCACGTTGGCGATCGGGCGGCCGATCACCGGGCGGTCGCTGTCCATCAACCGGCAGGCCACCGAGTCGACGGTGACCTCGGTCGGGCCGTAGTAGTTGTACGCGGTGATGCCCTCGGCCCGGGCCACCTCGCGCCACAGGTGCTCGCCGGTCGCCTCCCCGCCCAGCATCAGCACCCGCAGGCCGGAGTCGAGCAGGCCGAGCGGCACCAGTTGCTGCGCGTAGGACGGCGTCAGGTCCATCACGTCGATGCCGTGGGCGGTCACGTAGCTCAGCAGCGCGGGCGGGTCCAGCCGCAGCTCGTCGTCGATCACGTGCAGCTCGTGGCCGGCGGCCAGGAACAGCGGTCCCTCCCACGAGGTGTCGAACGAGAAGGTGGCGGTCAGCGCGAAGCGCATCCGGCCGTGGGTGGCGTGCGGCTCGATCAGGTGCGCGCGATGTCCGTAGAACAGTGTGGCCAGACCGCGATGCGAGATCACGACGCCCTTCGGCCGGCCGGTCGAACCCGACGTGTAGATCAGGTAGGCCGCGTTGTCGTCGCCGACCGGGACCTCCGGGTCGGTGCCCGGATACCCGTCCAGCTCCGGCAGCGCGTCGACCACGAACACCGGGTCCGCGTCGGCGCGCATGAACTCCACGCGCTCGGGCGGAAGCTGCGGGTCGATCGGCAGGTAGGCGGCGCCGGACTTGAGCACCGCGAGCATCGCCACGATCGAGTCGGCGCTGCGCGGCAGCGCGACGGCCACCGTGCGCTCCGGCCCGGCGCCCTGGCCGATCAGGTGGTGCGCCAACCGGTTGGCGCGCGCGTTCAGCTCGGCGAAGGTCAGGCTCTCCCCCGCGCACACCAGCGCGGTGGTGGCCGGGGTGCGGCAGGCCTGGCGCTCGAACTCGGTGTGGAACAGCCGGCCGGGAGTGGGCAGCGCGGTGTCGTTCCACTCGACCAGAGCCCGGTCCCGCTCCTGGGCCGGCATCCAGTCGACCGTGCCGACCGGGGCGTCCAGGTCGGCGGCGATCGAGTCGAGCAGCAGGGTCAGCCGCTCGGCCATCAGCGTCGCGGTCGGCGCGTCGAACAGGCGCGGGTCGTAGGCGAGGTCGAGGTGCACCTGGCTGTCCACGTGCGCGGTCAGGGTGATCGGCAGGTTGGTGGTGTCCACCGAGCGCACCGCGGCCACCCGCACCCCGGTGGAGTCCGTGCCGTCGAACGGATAGTTCTCGAACACCAGGACGCTGTCGAACAGCGACGCCCCGGCCGGAAGGTCGCTGCCGGACTGGATCTGGGCCAGGGACAGGAAGTCGTGCCGGCGGGACTCGCTCTGCGCGGTCTGCAGCGCGCGCAGCCACTCGCCGGTGGGCTGGGTGTGCCGCACCGCGACCCGGGTCGGCACGGTGTTGATGAACATGCCCACCATCGACTCGACCCCGGCCAGCTCCGGCGGCCGGCCGGACACCGTGGTGCCGAACACCACGTCGGACTCGCCGCTGTAGCGGGACAGCAGCAGCGCCCAGGCGCCCGCGACGACCGTGTTGACCGTGAGGCCGCCGCGCTGGGCGGCCTGCCGCAGCCGGGTCGACCGGTCCGCGGGCAGTGCCGTGCGCACCGAACGGATCGACTCGGCGCGGTGCGCCTCCCGCGGGATCCGGTCGAACGGCAGCGGGGTGGTGGTGTCGAAGCCGGCGAGCGTGGTGCGCCAGTACTGCGCCGCCGCCGCACTGTCCTGTTCGGACAGCCAGCGCAGGTAGTCCCGGAACGGGCGGCGGCGTTCCAGCACCGCCGGGCGGTCCTGGGTGATCGCCGCGTACTCCGCGCACACCTCGGTGAACACCTGCCCGGTGCTCCAGCCGTCCAGCAGGATGTGGTGCGAGGTCCAGGTCAGCTCCACCCGGTCGGGACCGACCGTGCGGATGTTGAGCCGCATCGGCGGGGCGCTGGCCAGGTCGATGCGCCGGCCCACCACCACATCGTCGTAGCTGATCGGCATCGTCGCCGTGCGGTGCACCACCTGCACCGGGTCGTCCACGCCCTCCCAGACGATCCGGGTCCGCAGGATCGGGGTGCGCTCGACGACCCGCCGCCACGCCTCGCCGAGCGCGGCCGGGTCGGACACCCCGTCCAGCACCAGGCTCAGCTGGTCGACGTAGGCGCCGGTGTTGGCGTCGATCAGGCTGTGGAACAGCATCCCGGCCTGCAGCGGCGTGAGCGGGTAGATGTCCTCGACGTCGCGCCCGTCGCCGGCGATCTCGTCGACCTGGGCCTGGGTGAGCCGGGCCAGCGGGAAGTCCGACGGGGTCCGGCCACCGGCCGTGGCGCAGTGCGCGACGATCTCGCGCAGCGCGGCCATGGTCTGCTCGGCCAGCCGGGCCACGGTCGCCTCGTCGTGGACGTTCGCCGAGTACTGCCAGGTGAGCGCCAGTTCGCCGTTCTCGACCAGACCGGAGATGTCCAGCAGGCCGGAGCGGGTCTCCTCGGGCGCCAGGTCCCGCCCGATCGGCTCCAGCCGGCGCCGGATCAGCCCGGCGTCGGTGTGGGTCTGGTCCCACTGGCCGTGGTAGTTGAAGCTGACCTGCGGCAGTGGACCGGAAAGCCCGCTGTCCGCCCGCAGGTAGCGCAGCGCCTCGTAGCTCAGGCCCCGGCCCGGGACGGCCCGCAACTGCTCCTTCACCGACTTCAGCACGGTTTCCCAGCCATGGCCGGTCAGGCGCAGCACCACCGGGTACTGGCTGGTGAACCAGCCGACGGTGCGGGACAGGTCCACCCCGTCGAGGATCTCCTCGCGGCCGTGGCCCTCCAGGGCGACGGCGACCTCGGCCCGCCCGGTCCACCGGGCCAGCACGGTGCCCAGGGCGCTCAGCAGCACATCGTTGATCTGGGTCCGGTAGGCGTCGGGCACGTTGCGCAGCAGGGCGTCGGTGTCCTCGCGGCCGAGCCGCACGGTGACCGCGCGGGTCGACGCCGCGGTGTTGGCGCCGTCGTGGTCCACCGGGATGTCCGGGACGGCCGGACGGGTGCGCCAGTGGTCGAGGTCGGCGTCGAAGGCGCCGGAGCCGGCGTGCGCGGCGAGCCGGTGCGCCCACCCGGTGAACGGCGTGCCGACCGGTTCCAGCGCCGCCCCCCGGTACGCCTTTTCCAGGTCCTCCAGCAGAATCCGCCAGGACACCCCGTCCACCGCCAGGTGGTGCACGGTCAGGAACAGCCGGGGCGCCGGACCGCGGAACAGGACCGCGCGCAGCATCGGGCCGTCGGCGATGTCCAGGCTCTGCTGCGCGGCCAGCGCGTGCCGCTCGTAGTCCACATCGGACGCGATGCGGAAGATGCCGGTCGGGTCCGGTGTTCCGGGTTCCTGCCGCCATTCCTCGCCGACCCGGGTGAACCGGGTGCGCAGCGCGGCGTGGTGGTCGACGACGGTGTGCACCGCCCGGCGCAGTGCCTGCTCGTCCAGGTCCGGCGCCAGCTCGACGAACATCGACATGGTGAACTGCGCCAGCGGGCCGTGCGTGCCGAAGAACCAGTGCTGGATCGGGGTCAGCGGCGCCGGGCCTTCGGGCTGCCGCTCGGCCGCCGCGCTTTCCGCGGGCACACCGGCGACCATCGCCAGCTCGGCGATGGTCTGGTGGGTGAAGATGTCCCGGGAGGTCAGCGCCAGCCCGGCCGCCCGGGCCCGGGACACGACCTGCATGCTGAGGATCGAGTCGCCGCCGAGAGCGAAGAAGTTGTCGGTGGAGCCGATGTCCGCCGTGCCGAGCACCTCGGCCCAGATGGCCGCCAACTCGGTTTCCGGGCCGGGCAGCGGCGCCACCCGGTCGGCGGCCATCTCGGCCGCGGGCGCGGGCAGCGCGGCCCGGTCCACCTTTCCGCTGGGGGTCAACGGAATCGCGTCCAGGTCGACGAACGCCGAGGGCACCAGGTAGTCGGGCAGGGTGCGCTTGAGCCAGGCCCGCAGGTCGTCGTGCGGGACACCGTCGCCGGTCAGGTAGGCGACCAGGCGCTGCCGCCCGTCGTCGTCGCGGGCCAGGACGACCGCCGCGCGGACGTCGGGGTGCCGCAGCAGCGTGGCCTCGACCTCACCCGGCTCGATCCGGTAGCCCCGGATCTTGACCTGCTGGTCGGTGCGGCCGAGGTACTCCAGGGTGCCGTCCGGCAGCCAGCGCACCCGGTCGCCGGTGCGGTACATCCGCGACCCCGGCGCACCGAACGGGTCGGCCACGAACCGCTGCGCAGTCAGGCCCGGCCGGTTCAGATAGCCCCGGGTCACCTGCGCCCCGGCCAGATACAGCTCGCCCGGCACCCCGACCGGGACCGGGCGCAGCCACGCGTCGAGCACCAGCGCCCGGAGGTTCGCGATCGGCCGCCCGATCACCGGGCGGTTCCCCGACACCTGGCAGGACACCGCGTCCACCGTGCACTCGGTCGGACCGTAGAAGTTGAACACGGTGGAGTCCGGCGCGGCGGCCAGTTGCTCCCACAGCACCTCGCCGGCCGCCTCGCCGCCGATCATGACGAACCGTGGGCGGTGCCGGCGGTTGTCCAGCAGCCCCACGGAGATCAGCGCCGGCAGGTAGGACGGGGGCAGGTCGACGAAGTCGATATCGTTGCCGGCCACGTAGTCGACCAGCGCGAGCGGGTCGAGCCGGGTGTCGTCGTCGATCAGGTGCAGCTCGTGCCCGTCGGCCATGAGCACCAGGCCCTCGACCGAGGTGTCGAAGGAGAACACCGCCGTCAGCGCCACCCGCATCCGGCCGGCGCCCGCGAAGTGCTCCCGGTGGTTGTGCAGCAGGTTCACCAGCTGCCGGTGCTCGACCAGCACTCCCTTCGGCGTCCCGGTCGAACCCGAGGTGTAGATCACGTAGGCGGCGTGCTCCGGGCGCCGGGCGAGCGTCGGCTCGGTGTCCGGCAGGTTGTCGAGGTCGGGCAGGGCATCGAGCAGCAGCACCGGTTTCGCGTCGGCCAGCAGCGCCTGCACCCGGCCGGCGGGCAGCCCCGGGTCCAGCGGCAGGTACGCCGCGCCGGCCTTGAGCACCCCGAGCATCGCCACGATCATCTCGGCGGTGCGCGGCAGCATCAGCGCCACCAGCCGCTCCGGGCCGGCGCCCCGCTCGATCAGGTGGTGCGCCAGCCGGTTGGCGCGCGCGTCCAGCTCGGCGAAGGTCAACCGCTCGTCGCGGAACACCAGCGCGGTGGCCTGCGGGGTGCGGGCCGCCTGCGCGGCGAACAGCTCCGGGAACGTCGTGTCCGGCACCTCGATCGCCGGGCCGGTCCACTCCTCGGTGACCTGGCGCAGCTCCGCCGCCGTGCACATCGGCACCGCGGACAGCGGCAGGCCGGGCGCGGCGGTGATCCCGTCCAGCAGCGCGAGCAGGTGCTCCCCCAGGCGCACCACGGTGTCGGAGTCGAACAGGTCGGTGTCGTACTCCAGCGCGCAGTCGAGCTCGTCGGCCCGCTCGTGGAAGTCGACGGACAGGTCGAAGGTGGCCTTCGACCGGGCGATCGGGACCTCCTCGACGGCGAGGCCGGCGAAGCCGGGCAGGTCCGGCGCCGCGTTCTGCAGCGCCACCATGACGTCGAACAGCGGGTTGCGGCTCGCGTCCCGCCGCACCCCGGCCAGATCCACCATCGTCTCGAACGGAACCTCGTCCCGGCGCAGCGCGTCCAGCACGTCGGCGCCGGTGTCCTCGAGCAGGCCGGCGAACGACCGGTCGAGGTCCACAGTGGACCGGACCACCACGGTGTTGACGAAGAAGCCGACCACCCGGTCCAGCTCCGGCCGGCCGCGTCCGGCGGTGACCGTGCCGATCGCCACGTCGTCCTGTCCGCTGTACCGGGCGAACAACACCTGGCAGGCCGCCATCAAGGTGGTGAACAGCGTCGACTCGGTGGCCCGGGCCAGTTCCCGCAGCCGGGCGGTCAGCCCGGCCGGGACGGTGATCTCGTGGGTGGCGCCGGCCGCGCGGCGCACCGCCGGACGGGGCCGGTCGGTGGGCAGCTCCAGCGGCGGCACACCGGCCAGCTTGGTGCGCCAGTACCCGGTGGCTTCGGCCAGCTCCGGCCCGGCCAGGCGGTTTCGTTGCCACACCGCGTAGTCGGCGTAGTGCACGGCCGGCGCCTCGGGGTCGGCGCCCGCGTAGAGCTGGGCCAGTTCCCCGGTGAGCACCCCGAACGACCACCCGTCGATGACGATGTGGTGCGCGGCCAGCAGCAGCACGTGCTCGTCGGGCCGGAGGCGGATCAGCAGGGCCCGGAACAGCGGCCCGGTGCGCAGGTCGAAGACCCGGGACGTCTCCATCCGCAGCAACCGGTCCAGGCCGCCGGGCGCGCACTCCACTACCGGCAGCGCGGTGTCCGCTGCCGGGTGCACGATCTGCACCGGCACCCCGTCCGCCTCGTCGAACGTGGTGCGCAGCGACTCGTGCCGGCGCACCAGTTCGGACACCGCCCGCCGCAGTGCGGGCAGGTCCAGGTCGCCGGTCAGGCGCAGCGCGGTGCCGCTGTTGTAGTCGTTGCCGGGCTGGAACTGGTGCAGGAACCACAGCCGCTGCTGCGCCGACGACAGCGGCAGTGGTTCGTCGCGGGGTGCGGCCGGGATCGTGGCGGCGGGTCGCGCCGGGTCCGATCTACCGGCCAACCGGTCGGCCAGCGCGGCCCGCAGGTGGGCGGGCAGCGCGGAGATTCGGCTCTGCTTGGACGACATCGGTCGGTTCCTACCCTTCGTGTTCGGCGCCGTCGGCGAGCGCCAGTTGCTCGAGCTCGCGCAGGATCAGCTCCTCGACGAGGTCGGCCAGGGACGAGACGGTCCGCGCGGTCAGCACGTCGCGCGGCGAGAGTGGGACGTTGAACGATGTGGCGATCTTCGAGGCGACCCGCATGCTGACGATCGAGTCGCCGCCCAGCTCGAAGAAGTTGTCCTCGGCGCCCACCTGGCGCAGGCGCAGCACGTCGGCCCAGATCCGGGCCACGGCCTGCTCGGTTTCGGTACGGGGCGCGACGTAGCCCGCGCTCGCGGTGTGGTTCCAGTCCGGCGCCGGCAGCGCCTTGCGGTCGAGCTTTCCGCTGGCGTTGACCGGAAGGCGGTCCAGCGTCAGGATCGCCGAGGGCACCATGTACTCGGGCAGTTCGGCGGCAGCGGCCGAGCGCAGGGCGGCGACGTCCACCTCGGCCGGTGCGGCATAGCCGATCAGGTGCCCGTCGCGTTCCACCACGGCCACCTCCCGGACCCCGGCCTGCCGGCCCAGCACGGCCTCGATCTCGCCCAGCTCCACCCGGAAACCGCGGATCTTGACCTGGTAGTCGGTGCGGCCCAGGTACTCCACGGTGCCGTCATCGGTCCAGCGCACCCGGTCCCCGGTGCGGTACATCCGCGATCCCGGCGGCCCGAACGGGTTGGCCACGAACTTCTCGGCGGTCAGGCCGGGCCGGTTGTGGTAGCCGCGGGCCAGTTGCACGCCGGCCAGGTACAGCTCACCGGCCACACCGGCCGGCACCGGGTTGTGCTCGGCGTCCAGCACGTAGAGCGCGGTGTTCCACACCGGCCGGCCGATCGGGACCCGGTCCGCCGCGGGTGGGCAGTCCCAGAAGGTGACCTCCACCGAGGCCTCGGTCGGCCCGTACAGGTTGTGCGGGGCGACCCCCAGCACCTCGTGGCAGGCCTGCGCCAGATCCGGCGGCAGCGCCTCGCCGCTGCAGAACACCCGCCGCAGCCCGGTGCGGCCGGCGGCCTTCGGCTCGGCCAGGTACGCCCGCAGCATCGACGGTACGAAGTGGACGGACGTGATCGACTCACGCTGGATCAGTTCGGCCAGGTAGCCGGGGTCGCGGTGCCCGCCGGGCGCGGCGAGCACCAGCGTGGCGCCGGTGATCAGGGTGCCGAAGAACTCCGGCACCGACACGTCGAAGCTGGCCGGGGTCTTCTGCAGCAGCCGGTCGCCGATGCCCAGCGGGTACTCGGTTCGGCCCCACAGCAGCCGGTTGACCACGCCGAGGTGCGGCACCACGACCCCCTTGGGCCGCCCGGTCGAGCCCGAGGTGTACATCAGGTAGGCCGGGTGCGCGGGATCCGGCCGGATCTCCGGCGGGGCGGCCGGGAAACCGTCGGCCGCGTGCACCGTCTCCACCCGGTCCAGCACCAGCACCGGATCGCTGTCGTCGAGCATGAAGCGCACCCGCTCGTCGGGCAGGTCCGGGTCGATCGGCAGGTACGCCCCGCCCGCCTTGAGCACCGCCAGCAGCGCGACCACCAGCTCGATCGAGCGCGGCAGGGCCACGCCGACGAACCGCTCCGGACCGACGCCCGCCTCGATCAGCTTGTGTGCCAACCGGTTGGACCACTCGTCGAGCTCCGCATAGGTCAGCCCGGCGCCGTCCATCCGCAACGCCTGCGCCCACGGGGTGTTGCGGGCCTGGGCGGCGAACAGGGCCGGGATGGTGGTGCGGGCGACCGGTCCGGCGGTGTCGTTCCAGCCGCGCAGCACCTGGGCCCGTTCCGCCGGCGTGATCATCGGAACCCGCCCGACCGGCCGGTCCGGGTCGGCGACGATCTCGGTCAGCAGCACGCGAAGGTGCTCGCCGAGCCGGCGCGCGGTCGCCGCGTCGAACAGTTCGGGGTCGTAGCCGAGCAGGACGGCCAGCCGCTCGTGCGGGTAGACCGTGGCGCTCAGCGGGAAGTTGGTGCTCTCCACCGCGCTGAGCTCGCGCAGCGGCAGAGCGCCGGCCGGGTAGTTCTCGAACACCAGGATGCTGTCGAACAGGTTGGCGCCGGCCGGAACGCCGCTCAGCGTGCGCAGCCGGGGCAGGCCGACGTGCTCGAACCGGCGGGACTCGGCCTGGGCGGCCTGCAGGGAGCGCAGCCACACGGCCACCGGGGTGTCAGCGGGCACGTCGACCCGCACCGGCACGGTGTTGATGAAGATCCCGGCGATGTCGGCAACGCCGGGCAGCTCGGCCGGCCGGCCGGAGACGGTGGCGCCGAAGCACACGTCGGACTGGCCGCTGTGCCGGGCGAGCAGCAGCGCCCACGCCCCCTGCACCAGTGCGCTCGCGGTCAGCCGGTTGCGCCGGGCGAACTCGTAGAGCCGGCTGGACTCCACAGTGGACAGTTCGAAGCCGTGCCGGTCCGACGACACGGCGTGGTGCGCGTCGGTGGGCGGGCGGTCGAACGGCAGCGGGGTCGGCCCGGTCAGGTCGCCGAGCACGGATCGCCAGTGCCGCTCCGCCGCCCGCTCGTCCTGCTCGCGCAGCCAGCGCACGTAGTCGCCGAACGGACGGCGTTGCGGAACTTCAGCGCCGGCGTGGTCGGCCAGCACGTCGGCCAGCACGTGGAACACGCTCCAGCCGTCCAGCAGCACGTGGTGGAAGCTCCACACCACCCGGACCTCGGTGGCCGACAGCCGGGCGATGACCACGCGCATCAGCGGCGCGACGGCCAGGTCCAGTCCCTGGGCCCGGTCCGCGTCGAGCAGTTCGGTCAGGGCGGCCCGGAGCTCCGGGCCGCGCAGACCGGTCCAGTCCAACTGCCGCACGGGCAGCCGTGCCTCCCGGTGGACCACCTGCAACGGCTCCGGAACTCCTTGCCAGACAACGGAACTACGCAGAACCGGTGTCCGGTCCAACACCCGCTGCCAGGACCGCGCCAGCGCCGCCGGGTCCGGCACGTCGTCCAGCAGGAAGCTGACCTGCTGGAAGTAGACGCCCTGCTCGCCCTGGGACAGGCCGTGGAACACCATGCCGGCCTGCATCGCGGTGAGCGGATAGACGTCCTCGACACCGGACCCGGTGGTCGGATCGACCGCGGCCGTGCAGTGCCGCACGATCTCCCGCAGCGCGGCCCCGGCCCGCTCGGCCAGCGCCGCGACGGTGCGCTCCGAGTGTGCGTTGGCCGAGTAGTACCAGGTGAGCTCCAGGCGGCCGCGCTCCACCTTGCCGACCACGTCGATCAGGTGCGGGCGGCGTGCGTCGGTGTCCTCGTCGAGGTCGAGGTCGCGGGTCGAACCATCGAACTGGCCGAGATAGTTGAAGCTGACCTGGGCCTGATGACAAAGGCCCGGCGCGCCGGCGAGGTAACGCAGCGCGCCGTAGCCAATGCCGCGCCGTGGGACGGACCGGAGGTGTTCCCGGACCGACTTCAGGCGCTCCGCCCAGTCGGCGCCGGAGGTGTCCGGCGCGACCGGGTAGATCGTGGTGAACCAGCCGACCGTGCGGGACAGGTCGACGCCGTCGAACAGTTCCTCCCGGCCGTGGCCCTCCAGGTCGATCAGCACACGGTCCTGACCGGACCACTCGGCCAGCACCCGGCCGACGGCGGCCAGCAGCACGTCGTTGATCCGGGTCTGGTGGACCCCGGGAACGTCGCGGAGCAGCGCCCGGGTCTCCGCCTCGTCCAGCCGCACCCGCACCGACCGCAGCGAGCCCACGGTGTTCGGGCCGGTCTCGTCCCGGGGGATGCCGGCCCCGGCCACCGCGGTCCAGTGGTCCAGTTCGTCGGCGAAGCCGCCGGACTCGGCGTGCCCGACCAGACGTGTCGCCCAGTCCCGGAACGACGTGGTCTTCGGTCCGATGTGGATGGTCTGGCCGGCGCGTGCCTGCGCGTAGGCGGTGTGCAGGTCCTCGACCAGGATCCGCCAGGACACCCCGTCGACGACCAGGTGGTGCGCGGCCAGCGCGACGCACCGCGGGTTCAGCAGAGCGAAGCTCAGCTGGGAGTGCTCCCCGACCGGGGCGCCGTCCTGCCGCCAGCGCCCGTCCTGCTGGCTGTAGCGCATGCGCAGCGCGTCGTGGTGTTCGGTGAGCGCGGCCACCGCCGCCCGCAGCGCGTCCGGGTCGACGTCCTCGTCGAAGTCGGTGACCAGGGTCTGGTGGAACAGCGCGGGGTTGACCGGGTCGGACTCGAGATACCAGCGTTGGACCGGGGTGAGCGGAACCGGCCCGGTGACCGGTCCCTGCTCCCCCGCCGCCGGCCCGGCCGTGCCGGCGTGCCGGGCCAGTTCCGCGATCGTCTGGTGGGTGAAGATGTCCCGCGAGGTGAGCGCGAAGCCGGCCTGCCGGGCCCGGTTGACCACCTGGATCGCCAGGATCGAGTCCCCGCCCAGCTCGAAGAAGTTGTCCCGCACGCCGATCCGCCGCTCGCCGAGCACCTCGGCGAACACGGCCACCAGCGCCGCCTCGGCCGGGGTGCGCGGCGGGACGTGGCCCGGCCGCCGCGCGGGTCGCGCCGGCGCCGGCTCGGTTTCCCGCTCCGCGCCGAGGAACCCGGCGAGCGGCTGGTCCGGATCGGCGGTGACCGAGTCGAGCAGCGAAACCAGGTCGGCGGCGATCGCCTCGATCGTGCCGGCGTCGAACAGGTCGGTGCTGTACTCGATGGTGAGGTCGAAGGTGTCCGCCCGCGGCCAGAACTCCACCACCAGGTCGAACCGCGCGGCCGGGCGCGGCAGGTCGTGCTCGGCGACCCGTAGCGCGCCGATCTCCGCGCGCCGCACGAGCGGCTGGTGCACCGCGACCACCGCCTGCACCAGCGGGGTCCGGCCGGGGTCGCGCGGCGAACGCACGCCGTCCACCAGCCGGTCGAACGGCACCTCGTTGGCGAACGCCGCCAGCACGGTCTCCCGCATGTCGCCCAGGAAGTCGGTGAACGGCCGGGCGCCGTCCAGCCGGGACCGCAGCACCAGCGTGTTGACGAAGAACCCCGCCAGCTTCTCCAGCTCCGGGCGGTCCCGGCCGGCGCGCACCGTGCCCAGCGCGATGTCGCGCTGCCCGCTGCGACCGGCGAGCAGCACGGTGGTCGCCGCCGCCAGCGTCATGAACGGGGTTGCTCCGTGCGCCTGGCCCAGCACACCGAGCCGGCGGACGGTGTCGGCGGACAGCCGCCTGCGCAGCACCGCGCCGGCCGTGGTGCGCACCGGCGGCCGCGGCCGGTCGGTGGGCAGGTCGAGCACGCCGAGGCCGTCCAGCTCGCGGCGCCAGTAGTCGATCCGCTCGGCCGGGACCGGCTGTTCCTGTTGCCACACCGCGAAGTCGGCGTACTGGATGGGCGGTTCGGGCAGGCTCGCCCCGGTGTACAGCTCGGCCAGTTCGTCGATGAGCAGGCTGACCGACGCGCCGTCGGTGATGATGTGGTGCTGGCAGAGCAGCAGCACGTGGTCGTCCTCGGCCAGCCGGGCCAGCAGGGTTCGGGCCAGTGGTCCGGCGCCCAGGTCGAACGGGCGGGTCAGCTCGCGGCGCAGTTCGGCGTCCAGATCGTCCGGCGCCACCTCGACCACGCGCAGCGGCAGGTCGCCGTGCTCGGCCACGATCTGCACGCCCTGACCGCCGGCGGTGCCGATCGTGGTGCGCAACGCCTCGTGCCGGGCGGCCAGTGCGGTCAGCGCCGCGCGCAGCGCCGGCACGTCCAGCGGGCCGGACAACCGCAGCGCCACTCCGGTGTTGTGCGCGATCCCGTCGTCGAGCAGCCACAACCGGTGCTGTGCGGCGGAAAGCGGCACCGGCCCGGTGCGCGCGGCGCGCGGGATCCCGGTGTGCGTGTCCCGGCCGGGCAGCGGCAGCGCCGGCGCGAGAGCCGCGACCGTCGGCGCGTCGAACAGGTCCCGCAGCGACAGGTCGGCGCCGAACGCGGTCCGGATCCGGGCCAGCACCCGCACCGCCGTGATCGAGTCGCCGCCGAGGGCGAAGAAGTCGTCCTCGACACCGATCTCGGGCGCGCCGAGCACCTGCGCCCAGATGGCGGCCAGCGCGCGTTCCCGCTCGTCGCGCGGCTCGATGCGACCGGCGCCGGCCCCCGCGACCGGCGCCGGCAGCGCGTCGCGGTCCAGCTTTCCGTTGGGGCTCAACGGGAACTGGTCCAGCACGACGAACGCCGAGGGCACCATGAAGTCGGGCAGCGTGGCCGCGACGTGCTCGCGCAGGCCGGCCGGCGGCTCCGGGTCGGCCACCACGTAACCGACCAGCCGCTTGTGCGCCCCTTCGGTGCGGGCCACCACGACGGCGTCGCGCACCTGGGGATGGCGGCGCAGCACGGCCTCGATCTCGCCGGGCTCGATCCGGAAGCCGCGGATCTTGACCTGGTGGTCGGCCCGGCCGACGAACTCGAGGTCGCCGTCCGGCCGGCGGCGCACCACGTCCCCGGTGCGGTACATGCGGCTGCCCGGCGGGCCGTACGGGTTGGCCGGGAAGCGTTGCGCGGTGAGCCCGGGGCGGGCCAGGTAGCCCCGGGCCAGGCCGATCCCGCCGACGTACAGTTCGCCCGGGGTGCCGTCCGGCACCACGGCGAGGTCGTCGTCGAGCACGTGTGCGGTGATGTTGGGCAGCGGCGCGCCGATCGGCGGCGTCCCGCCCGGGCGCAGCGGCGTGCTCCAGGTGGACACCACGGTGTTCTCGGTCGGGCCGTAGGCGTTGATCATTCGGCGGCCGGGCGCCCAGGTGGCCACCAGTTCGGCGGTGCTGGCCTCGCCCCCCACGATCAGCGTCCGGAACCCGGCGAGCGGGACGTCCGGAACCGTGGCCATCGCCACCGGCGGGATCAGCGCGTGCGTCACGCCCCGGGTGTCGATCACCTCGGCCAGGTGCTCGCCGACCAGCGGTCCCGGCGGCGGGACGACCAGCCCGGCCCCGGCCGGCAGCGACATGCACAGTTCCAGGACCGAGGCGTCGAAGCTGGGGGAGGAGAACTGCAGCACCCGATCCCCGGGCCGCACGTCGAACCGGTCGATCTCGGCCGCCGAGAAGTTCGCCAGTCCACGATGTGAGACGACGACGCCCTTCGGCCGGCCGGTCGAACCGGATGTGTAGATGACGTAGGCGGCGTGGTCCGCCGAGATCGCCACGCCCGGGTCGGTGGCCGGGTATCCGCGCACGTCGGGCGGGTCGCCGGCGGTCAGGCACAGCAGCGGAGCCGCGTCGGCGATCATGAAGTCGATCCGGTCGGCGGGATAGTCCGGGTCGATCGGCAGGTACGCCGCGCCGGCCTTCATGACCGCGAGTTGGGCCACCACGATGGCCACTGACCTGGGCAGCAGCAGCGCGACGATGCGCTCCGGCCCGGCGCCCCGCTCGATCAGCCAGTGCGCCAGGCGGTTGGCCTCGGCATCCAGGTCGGCGTAGGTCAGCATGCGGTCGTCGGCCAGCACGGCCGGCTCGGGCCCGAACCGGGCCACCGCCCCGGCGAACATCCGGGGAAATGTCCGCACCGGCACGTCCGACCCGTTTTCGGGCAGGCGAATACCGTCCTGGATCATGATGCTGAGAACCTTTCGAGAATTCGGTTTCCGGCGGCCGGGGGCCGGCGTCAGGCCACTTCGCGAGCCAGGTCGCGGCGCCGGGCGAGCCGTCCGCCCACCTGCACCCAACCGATTTCGCCATGCCGCGCGTCGCGTATGAAGCGGCCGGTCTGGTCGACTAATCCGGTATCCAGGTCGCGGACCGCGAAAACCAGATCGCGATACAGGACGAGTTCACCGTAAGGCTCGCCATCGACGGTGAGCCGGAGTTTGTCCGCGTGTTGCCGGACCGAATACTCCATCTCACCGTTTCGGTAGCCGCCAACGCATCCGGCGTACTCGGCGAGCGGCACGGTCGGGCTTTCAATCCGCGCGGCACCGTGGTAGTCGCCAATTCGCAGGCCCATCTCGCCCAGCACCGCGACCAACTCGTGCCACATCGGGATGCCGGTGCTGCCGTTGGTGGTCAGCGCCACCACGGTGCCGCTGACCGGCTCGAACCGCAGGTGGCACGAGGTCCCCTCGGCGGTTCCGTCATGCCCGAACCAGACCCGGTCGTCGGTGTCGAACAGCGCGAGGCCGAGGCCCCAACCGTCGGCGACGCCGAACGGCTCGGCTCCCGGCAGGGGCGTGCGCATCTCGGCGAGCACCGCGGCGTCGATCAGACCGCTGTCGTCGTGCCCGGCCAGCAGCCGGCCGAGAACGACCAGGTCGGAGGCGCTGGCCGCGATTGCTCCGGCCGGTGCTTCCACCAGTGCCAACGACTGACGCACCGGACGGATACGGCCGAGCGCGGGGTTGACCGAGTGGCCGGAGGCGGTCTGGCGGCGGGTCGCGGGACCGACCACGAAGCTGGGGGCCAGGCCCAGTGGCTTGAACAGCACCACCTCCATGGCCTCCCACCAGGTCATGCCGGTGACGGCCTCGACGAGGTAGCCGGCGAGCACGTAACCGATGTTGGAGTAGGAGAACGCGCGGCCCGGGCGGTCCAGCGGGTCGAGTTCGCGCAGGCAGTCCAGGACGTGCCGGCGCAGCGACGTGGCGCTCGGATGCTCGCGGTCGGATGGCAGGCCGGAGGTGTGACTGAGCAGGTGGCGCAGGGTCAGCCGGGTCGCGTGGCCACCGGCGCGGCGCAGGTCGGGGAGGTACTCGGTGACCGGGGTGTCCAGGTCGAGATCTCCGTCCGAGACCAGAACCATGGCCAGGGCCGCGGTGAACGTCTTGCTGATGGAGCCGACGGGGATGGTGGATTCCGGCGTCAGCACCCGCCCGTCCCCCCTTTCCTCGACGCCGTAGGCGGCGGTCCAGGACCCGGCCGGGGTGTGCAGGGCCAGCTGGGCCCCCGGCACCGCGGCGGTGCGGGCCAATCGCTCTAACGCATGAGAAAGACAGGCGGTATCCATTGGTCCTCACGTCGGTGGAGAAGTCGGCACAGGTGGAGCTACTCCTCAGTAAAGAACCGAGCCACCTTGGTGGCGAAAGGCGATACCGGGAGCGCCACATGAACTTGCCGTTTTACCCGAGGGTGAAACCTCAGTTTGTTATTGGATCACTGAGACCAAATGTAGACGCGATTCTGGACACTGCGAATCCGCCGAACGGGCCATCATGATATGTGACAAACATGCGTAGTCACTATCCGTCAGGGAACTATTTTGAGATTCTTTCCGGTGCCATGTTTAGAGCCGCGCAAAGCGGGGAACTCCGGTTGACTTTGCCGGATCTGGTAAGCGAAGTGCTCCCACTATCCGGGAAGTGCATGGTAGCGCGCGGGATCAGACTCCGGGAAGCCTGCGCGGCCCGACAAACGCCGCGATCGCGACAAGTACGTAGCCGACGGCCGGTCCGTAGGCGCCGATGCCCAACTCCGCCGTGGAGTCGGTCGCCAGATCGGCCACCGCCGCTACATGGATCGCCGCGAATCCGAGCAGGATCAGACCGGCGACCCGCCGGAACATGGAAACCGCCATTTTCAACGCGAAGATCACGACGACCAGCGCGGCGGCGGCGATGGCCGCGGTGGTGATCTCCTGCCGGCTGAAGTCCAGCGGACCGTCCCCGGTGGCAAGCTCGGCGAACGGCCCGAACCCGTAGCGCAGCACCAGGAAGCCGAGCCCGGCCACGGTCAGCCCGCCCCAGATCATCTTGAGCGCGACCGAGTTCAGCACGCTCGCCAGGGCCAGCAGGATGCTCAGCACGGCCAGCGGGTAGCCGGCCAGGACGACGTACCAGGCGCCGAAGCCGTGCGCGCCGACCTCGGTGGCGAGGTCGAACAACTCGGGCAGGGACAGCGATGCCCCCTGGGCCGCGTCGACCCGCACCCAGGGCAGCACGGTCAGGCAGAGGATCTGGATCGCCAGGCCGAGCCCGGTGAGCAGCAACCCCAACCCCGGCAGCCGCTTCGGCACCAGGCTCGGCCCGGAGGCCGGCCGGGACGGTTGCGGCGCGGGCCGGGACGGCGGCCGGGGCTCCGGACGCTGCCGCACCGGTGCGTCCCGCTCGTAGCCGCGCTCGTGCTCCGGGTACCGGGGACGCTGCGGCGGCTGCGGCTGCGGGTACCGCTGCCCGTAGTCCGGCGGGTACTGGCCGTAGGACTGCTGCGGGTACTGCCGGTACGGGTCACGTGGCTGCGACATGCGCGCACGCTACAGGGTCGGCCCCCGGTTTCAGAGCCCGGCGAGCAGGTCGGTCTCGGTGATCCCGGGGCCCTCCCCGACCCGGATGAACCACTCGGTGCCGAACGCCCGCGCGAAGGCCTCGTCGGGCATGGCCAGGAAGAAGGACTGCTCGCTGATCTGGCTGGCGTGCGCCCGCATCGCCGCGCGCTTGACCTGCAGATAGGGCGTGACGTCGACCGCCGCGGTGATCTCCGACTCGGGCTTGCCGAACGTGCTCGGGTCGATCTCCGGCCCCTCCGCCTCCCCGGCCTCGCCCAGCTCCGCCATCCCGCGCAGCATGTCGTCCCGGTTGATGGTGCTCTGGTACACCCGCGGCGTGCCGGCCAGCTTCGCCGCCAGCATGCCGACCCGGTGCACCTGGATGTGGTCCGGATGCCCGTACTGGCCGTTGTCGTCGTAGCAGGTCAGCACGTCGGCCTGCTCCTGAACCAGGATCGCCGCCAGCTTCGCCGCCGCGTCGTCCACCGGCGCCATCCAGAACGACCCCGGCGCGTCGTTGGTGGCCGTCCCCATCATCCCGGAGTCGACATAGCCGAGGAACTCCACCCGGTGCGCCCCCAGGATGGCCGCCGACGCCTCGGTCTCGGCCACCCGCCGCTCCCAGAGCTGCTCCCCCTCGTCCAGAAAACCGTCCGGAACCTCCCCGTTCTCCCCGCGCGTGGCGACCACCAGCACCACCCGGTGCCCCTCGTCGGCAGCTTTGCGCATGACCCCACCGCAGGAGATGCATTCGTCGTCCGGATGCGCGTGAAAAGACACCAGCGTAGCCATGCCTTCGACGCTACCCGGCCGGCCCGACAAGATCACATCTCAGCCCCACAGCGTGGCGACGGTCGCGGCCAGGTGCTGGCCCTGGGCGCGGCCGGCCCGGGCGGCCGGGGCGCGGGTGGCCGGGTCGAGCACGTCCGGGCCGAAGGCGGCCAGGGACTCCTCGTCCGGGGTGAAGATGGCGGTGCGGGTGCCGGCGTCGGCGAGCTCGGCCGCCTGATCGGCCACCGAGGGGTCGTCGATCGGGGCGATGATCGCCACCACGTCGTGGCCGGCGGCGAGGTCGGCGTTGGCCAGGGAGCGCACGCCACCGTCGACGTAGCGGCGCTCGCCGATGGTGACCGGCGGCCAGACGCCGGGGACGGCGCAACTGGCGGCGACGGCGTCGACCAGCGAGACCCCCGAGTCGCGAGTGAACACCCAGGGGTCACCGGTGTTGGCGTCCACGGCGACGATCGACAACGCGCGGTCCGGCCAGTCGTGCACGGGCAGCCGGGCGGCGATCACGGCACGGCGCTCGGGTTCGGGGACCGACGGGGTGGATAACGCCAGGGCGCCGACCCGGCGGCGCAGTTCGGCGGGATCGCCGATCTCCTCGGCCCAGGCGGCGACGGTCTCGAACAGTTCGCTGACCGGCATTCCGCCCGGGGGCAGTTCGGGAGTCCACAGTGCCGGGTCGACCTGGCGCTGGTACAGGGTTTCCAGCGCGACGCCGGTGCCGACCTGTGCGGCGACAACGGAACCGGCCGAGGTGCCGATCAGCGTTTCCGCGTCGGTCACGTCGTGCCCCTCGGCGGCCAGTCCGGCCAGCATCCCAGTCGTCCACGCGACGCCCGCCACCCCGCCGCCACCCAACACCAACGCTCGTCCGGTCATACCCGGAGCCTATGACGCGGGAGAGCGCAATGAGCGATAGAGCAATGCCGCGTCGCCGAGGCGGTGCCGGAGTTGGCGTTCCAGGCCGCCGATGGGGACCAGGTTCTGCGGCGCGCGCGGGTCCTTGTGCGGGGCGCTGGCCAGCGGCGGAAGGATCCGGCAGGTGAGGTCGGCGAGCGCGGTCACCTCGCCGGCCGGCAGGTCGGGCGAGCACTCCAGACGGACCGTGGCCGACCAGGGGGCGCGGGAACCGCCGGGCAGCCGCAGATACCAGGACCGCCGCTCCCAGGAGGTGCCCATGCCGAACACCGGGCTGCGCTGCCCCGGAGCCAGCCCGGCGACCACGGCGGCCTGCGGCGCGGGCAGGTAGGTCTTGTGGTGTGTCTTGACATAGCCGACGGTGCGCGGCAGGTGGGTGCGGCCGCGCAGCGGCCCGTCGACGACCAGCAGGTCGTCGCCGGTGGCCCCCGCCCGCCACGTCGCGGCCAGCTCGACCTCCAGTTCGGCGAGCCGGTTCTGGACCGCCAGCGACAGCGCGTCCAGCCCGGGCCGGGCGGGACGGAGCCGGTAGGTGGCGTGCGGCGTGACGATGTCCCCGGCGGCCGCCGCCGTGTACAGCCCACGGTCCACCCGCACATCCACGATGGTGGCCGCGCCGTCGCAGCAGACCAGCCCGGCGGCCAGCGACGCGGCGACCGCCGGAACCGGCTGCGGTTCCTCGGTGTGCACCCAGACCCGGGCGTCGATGCGCCGCACGCCGTCCAGGAACAGCACCGCCGGGGGCAGCGCGGCCGCCGTGCCCGGGGTCACCGCCCGCCAGCGGGCGGCCGGCAGCTCCAGGTCGAGGTCCAGGCGCGCGCTCGACTCCCGCTCGTCCATCTCGAGCGCCATCCCGTACCCGGGATCCCACGGGTCGACCGTGTAGGACGTCGGCCGAAGCAGGGCGGTCATATCACCACCCTCACATCCCGACCCGGCGCAGCCGGGACGACGCGCCGTCGCGGCTGACCGCGAACTGCACCGGCACCCGTTCGGCCAGCGCCGGGACGTGGGTGACGATGCCGACCATCCGGTCGGTCTCCTGCGCCAGCCGCTCCAGCGTGCTGGCCACGGTGTCCAGCGTGGACTCGTCGAGCGTGCCGAAGCCCTCGTCGAGGAACATCGAGTTCAGGTCGCGCCGGCCGCCGGACAGCCCGACGACCTGATGGGACAGGGCGAGCGCGAGAGCGAGCGAAGCCTGGAAGGTCTCACCGCCGGACAGCGTGTTCACCGGTCGCCGGGTGCCGGCGTCGTTGTGGTCCACCACGAACAGCTCGTTGCGCGCGCCGCGGTGCAGCTCGTACTGCCCGCCGGAGAGCTGCATCAGGGTCTGCGACGCCTCCAGCACCAGTGACTCCAGCGCCTCGGCGCACAGCCAGCGTTCGAACCCGTCCGAGCGCAGCAACTGCCCGAGCAGCTCGGCGACCTGATGGTCGGCCCGGTGCCGTTCGACCTCAGCGGCCAGCGCCGCCGCCCGCTGTGCCCGCTCCCGGGTCTCGGCCAGGTCGCGCGCGGCCCGCTCCCGGTGCCGGGCCAGCGCGACCTGCGCCTGGCCGGCATCGGCGACGTCCACGCCGGTGCGCTCCAGCAGCCCGACCAGCCCGGTGGCCGCCGCGGTGCCCCGGGACCGCAGGTCCCGTTCGGCCGACTCCAGCTCGGCGACCTGGCCGGACAGCTCCACGCGCCGGTCATCGGCCCAGGCCAGCAGGTCCCGCCAGGCGGTCGCCAGGTCGGCGCCGTCCACCGCGGGCGCGCCGAGCGCGACGACGGCGTCGCGCCGGTCCCGCAGCGCCGACCAGGCCTGCTGCTCCTCCGCGCGCAGCGCGTCCCGCTCGGCCCTGGCCTGCTCGACCGCTCGGCGGGCGGCGCCGGCCGCGGTCCGGGCGCGGTCCGCCGCGCTCTCCGCGGCCTGCCGGTGTTCCAGCGCCGCGTCGACCTCATCGGCGGGCGGCGCGCCGCGCAGTTCGGCCGCCAGCTCCTCGGCCAGCCGCCCGGCTGCGCCGACCTCGGCCCGCGCCTCGGCGGCGGCCC
>NZ_DASTBH010000215.1:0-41863 GCF_035712165.1 Actinophytocola sp.
CCGACCGAGACCGCCGAGCAGTGGGCCGCCATCGCGGCGCGGCTGGCCGCCGTGCCGGCCGCGGTCGCCGGCTACCAGGCGGCGCTTTCGCACAGCGCCGACCGGGGGCTGGTCGCCGCGCTGCGGCAGGTGGAGAAGGTGGCCGAGCAGTGCGCGGGCTGGGCCGGGGGCAACGGCGGCGGCTCGTTCTTCAGCACGCTGGTCGCCGGGGCCGACCAGGTGGCCGGAGTGGATCAGTCACTGCGGGCCGAACTGGACGCCGGGGCCCGCTCCGCGGGCGAGGCCTACGCCGGGCTGGCCGCGTTCCTGCGCGAGCGGATCGCGCCGCGGGCTCCGGCCGAGGACGCCGTCGGGGCGGACTCTTACCGGCTGCACTCGCGGTTGTACCTCGGCGCCGAGATCGACCTGATCGAGGCCTACGAGTGGGGCTGGGCCGAGTTCACCCGGATCGAGGCGGAGATGAAGGAGGTGTCCGGCCGGATCAAGGCCGGCGCCACGCTGGCCGAGGCGGCCGCGTTCCTGGACACCGACCCGCGGTATCGGCTGTCCAGCCAGCGCGAGCTGACCGACTGGATGCAGCGGCTGTCCGACCAGGCGCTGGCCGACCTGAGCGGGGTGCACTTCGAGATCCCGGCCGAGCTGATGCGCCTGGACTGCCGGATCGCCCCGCCCGGCGGCACCCTCGGCGCCTACTACACCAGCCCCGCCGACGACTTCAGCCGGCCGGGCACCATGTGGTGGTCGGTGCCGGCGGACAAGGCGGAGTTCCTGACCTGGCGCGAGACCAGCACCGTCTACCACGAGGGTGTGCCCGGCCATCACCTGCAGGTCGCCACTGCCGTGTACGAGGCCGCCCGGCTCAACCGGTTCCAGCGCCTGCTCGCCTGGGTGCCCGGCTACGGCGAGGGCTGGGCGCTCTACGCCGAGCGGCTGATGCGGGAGTTCGGCTACCTCGACGACGACGGCGACCTGCTCGGCATGCTGGACGCGCACCTGTTCCGGGCCGCCCGGGTGATCATCGACATCGGGATGCACCTCAAGCTGGCGATTCCGGCCGGTACCGGGTTCTACGAGGGCCGGCGCTGGACGCCCGAGCTGGGGCTGGAGTTCATGACCACCCGGACGATCACCGACCCGGACCAGGTGCGCTCCGAGATCGACCGGTACCTGGGCTGGCCGGGCCAGGCCCCGGCGTACAAGCTCGGCGAGCGGCTCTGGCTCAGCGCCCGGGACGACCTGCGTGCCCGGCACGGCGCCGGGTTCGACCTGAAGCGGTTCCACATGGAGGCGCTGCGCATGGGCCCGATGGGTCTGGACACCCTGCGGGAGAACCTCGCCGCGCTTTAAGGATCCAGCGGCAGCGCGCGGCCGAGCACCCCGAACGGGCGGGGGTCGCCGGTGAACCGGTAGTGCCGCAGCACGTCGACGAAACCCATGCGGCCGTAGAGGTTCCAGGCCCGCGACGGCCCTTCCGGCGTGGACAGCAGCACGTTGGTCGCGCGCACCCCGGCCAGCAGGCGCCGTAACAGCTCCTCGCCGATGCCGCGGCCCTGGGTGTCCGGGCGCACGTGCACCTCGGTCAGCTCGAAGTAGTCGTCGAGCCAGGACTGCGCGGCGGCCGGTCCGGAGCGCTCGATGATGCCGCGCCGGACCTGCTCGTGCCACCACTGGCCGGACGCTCCCCGGTAGCCGTAGGCGATCCCGACCAGTCGTTCGTCGGTGTCCACCGCGGCGCAGCACCGCCAGCCGGCCCGCAGCATGTGCGCCAGCCACATCGGGGCCCGCTGTTCGGCCGTTCCCTTGGGGTAGCGCATGGCGGTGACGTACAACGCGAGCGCCTCATGCAGCCGGGCCCGCAACTCGTCGGCGGACAGCTCGACAAACCGTTCGACGCGGGGCGGCACGGACGTCACGGAAGTCCATCCTCCTCTTCGAGGCAAACCCGCGCAGCCACGCCCCCCGTCAGCGCGACCAGATCGTCGAACGTGGTGGGAAATATGGACTTCGGGTGACCGGCCGCGGCCCACACCACCGGGTGCCTGGCCAGCCACACGTCGACCAGCGTGCGCACCGGGCGCGGATGCCCGACCGGAGCGACCCCGCCGATGGCCTGCCCGGTGTGCTCCCGCACGAACGCCGGGTCCGCCTTGGTCACCCGCTCGGCGCCGACCAGTTCGGCCAGCCGCGCGGGATCGGCCCGGTGCGCCCCGGAGGTGAGGGCCAGCAGCGGCAGGTCCCGGTCACCGTAGGTAGCCCGGAACACCAGGCTGTTGGCGATCGCGCCGACCTCGACGCCGAGCGCCTCGGCGGCCAGCGCCGCGGTGCGCACGTCGTCGTCGAGGATCCGGATCCGCTCCGCCGCCTCGTGCAACCCGGCCTCCCGCAGAGCCACCGCCGACCTGCTGATCGAGGGGTGGTCGAGTGTACTCACGCCGACATCACATCACGCCCGTCGAGACGTTTACCGGCCTGGGGTTGAGCGGGTCAGCGGCGGGGGTTAAGCTCGACATGTTCGAACATGTGTTCGAGCGCAAGTCCGGTGGTGGGGTGGGGGAAGCGCCTCGCCACCGGACGCCGCCGGCTTCCCCACGGCTTGCTCTCGTCACACCTGGTGACGACCCGCGGCATCGGAGGAGGCCCGATGACAACGACTCTGGACTACCCTACGGCTCCGGCATCCGCTCTTCGGTTGCTGGTGGAGGCCGAGCAGGGGCTGGCCGAGGCGGAGCGCGAGGCCCATCCGGCATACCGGTTCGCCATGGCCTACCTGTGCGCGCTGCGGGCCGCGGCGGCGATGCTCGCCCTGCGCGGCCGCCCGCACCGGGGCCGGTCCCGGCCCACCAGCGTGTGGACGCTCCTGTCGGCCGTGGCTCCCGAGTTGCGGGAGTGGGCGGCGTTCTTCGCGGCCGGGTCGGCCACCCGCGCGTCGGTGCAGGCCGGCATCACCCGGGTGGTCAGCGAGCGCGCAGCCGACGATCTGGTCCGGCAGACCGGACAGTTCATCGGCCTGGTCCGGCGCGCCATCCGCACTACCCCATGAGCGAGCTTGCGAGCGAATCGATGGGCGCCGTGTCTGAGCAACAACACCGAGCCTGCGAGGGGTTGTTGTGAGCGAGCTTGCGAGCGAACCAATGTCACAGGGCGTCCGCTCGCGGCGGCTCCGAGCCTGCGAGGAGGCGACGTGAGCATGCCCGCGAGCGAGTCACTGACCGGTTCGATCGGCTACGGCCGCCTGCTGCAGATCATCCGGACCGAGGCCGAACTGCTGATCACGTCGGCCACCGGCGCCGACCACTCCTTCGACGTCCCGGGCTGTCCCGGCCTGACCATCGGCGAGACCGTGCGGCACGTCGGCAGCGTGTACCGCATGGTGTTGACCTGGCTGCGATCCGGCGAGCGGCCGGTGTCCTGGCAGCGGGAGCCGGACCGGGGCCAGCCGGTGGAGGAGTACCTGCGGACCGGGCTGCGCGCGGTGGTCGATCATCTGGCCGCGCACGATCCGGCCGAGCAGTGTCCGACCTGGTGGCCGGAGCGGCAGAACTACGGGTTCTGGTACCGGCGGCTGGCCCACGAGGCGACCGTGCACCGGGTGGATGTCCAGCAGGCGGCCGGGATCGACCGGAGCCCGGTGCCCGACGACGTCGCCATCGACGGGGTGAGCGAGGGTCTGTCGCTGTGGTTCACCCACCGGCTGGCCGTGTTGGGGGTGCGGGGCACCCGGCACGCGCGGGTCCGGATCCGCACCGGCGGGCGGGAGTGGCTGGCCAGGGCCACCCCCACCGGCACCTCGGCCTGGGCCGTGGGGGGCGATCCCGAACCGGCCGACGGCGCCGTGTCCGGCGAGCCGCAGGACGTCTATCTCTGGCTGTGGGGCCGGATTCCGCCGCAGACCCAGTCGTTGCAACGGGAGGGCAGTGAGGACGCCATCGCCCAGCTGTGGGCGCTGCTGCGACTCGCCACCCGGTGAGGGTCGGATGTCGGGTCGACCGGATAGCGTCTGGCCATGCCCGTGAGGCTGACCAGCATCGTGTTCGAGGCCGCCGACCCGGCCGCGCTCGCCTATTTCTGGACGGCCAACGTCGAGGGCTGGCACACCCGGGCGGTGGCCGGCGGCGAGGTCCGCGTCGTGCCGCCCGAGGACGACGGGTCCACTGTGGACCTGGCGTTCTCGCCGGTGTCCGTACGGGAGAAGACCGGCAAGAACCGGATCCACCTGGACCTGAACACCTGGGGCACGCACGACTACCAGTCGGCGCGGGAGGCGATGCCGCTGACCGGCGCGACGCCGGTGGACATCGGCCAGGGTGAGCTGGTCCCGTGGACCGTGCTGGCCGATCCGGCGGGCAACGAGTTCTGTCTGCTCAAACCGCGGGAGCGGTACGCCGGCGCGGGCGCGCTGGCGGCCGTGGTGGTGGACTGCGGCGACCCGGCCGGCCTGGCGGAGTTCTGGTCGGCGGCCACCGGGTGGCCCATCGTGGAGAACGAGCCCGAGTTCGCCGCGCTGCGCGCCCCCGGCCCGCCCTGGGGCGGCCCGTTTCTGGAGTTCTCCCGGGTGCCCGGGCGCAACCCCGAGCCGGGTCCGGTGTCGCTCGGACTCGAGTCGTTCTGGGCGCACCAGCACGACGACGACATCGCCCGGCTCGTGGAACTGGGCGCCCGGCCGATCGGCCGCACCGACGGTGCGCAGGCCTGCTCGACGCTCGCCGACCCGGAGGGCAACGAGTTCCGGGTCGTCATCCCGGTCTGGCCGCCGCCGGCCCGGAGCTGACGCGATCAGGCCCGTCCGTACACCGGAATGTGCCCGCCGCTGATCACCCCGGACTCCGTGCCGCACAGGAACCGGATCACCCCGGCGATCTCGGCCGGGGTGACCCAGCTGGCATGGTCGGCGTCCGGCATCGACGCCCGGTTGGCCGGTGTGTCGATCACGCTCGGCAGCACCGCGTTGACCCGGATCCCGTCCGGCGTGTACTCGGCGGCCAGCGCGTCGACCAGGGCCAGTACGGCGGCCTTGGCGGTGATGTAGCCGGCCGCGCCGGGGAACGGAGCGAGTGCGGCGCGGCTGGACACGCACACGATCGACCCGTCGCCGGCGGCGAGGAGGTGCGGCAGGGCGGCGTGGCAGGTCAGGTAGGTGGGCCGCAGGTTGAGCCGGAGTTGCTGCTCGAAGTCCTCGACCGGGGTCTCGTGCACCCGGCCGCCCATCGCGAAGCCACCCACCAGGTTGACCACGGCCCGCAGCGGCGCGTCCGGCTCGCCGGAGGCGAACGCGGCGACCCCGGCCGCCGAACCGGCGTCGAACAGGTCGGCCTGGATCGGATGCACCCCAGGGTGATCGTCGAGCCGGCTCAGCTCGGTCTCGGCGATCCACGGCACCACCACCCGCCAGCCGTCGGCCAGGAACGCCGCGGTCACGGCACTGCCCAGCCCGCCGGTGCCCCCGGTGATCAGCACGCTGCGCCCGGCCGTCATCCCTGGGTCCCCTCCGGCGGCAGGTCGCGCAGCCGGCGCAGCAGCCGGTCGCGCAGCACCCGGCGCATCATCAGCGATGCCTTGTTGAGCACGTCCTTCGTCTCGCCTTCGGGCTCGGGCTGCATGGTCCGCAGGAAGTTGAGCAGCATCTCGTTGGTCGACTGCCACAGCGGCACGAAGGTGCCGGAGACCGGCCCGGTGCCGACGATCGGGCCGCCGGCCAGCGCGGTGACCTTCGTGGCGAGGTCGAGCGTGTTCTCGTCCCGGAACACCAGGTGGACCTCCTGGTCGGCGACGCGGAGCTCCATCCGCCGGGCGGCGGTCTCCTCGGGCGTGGCGTCCGTGGTGCCCTCCGGGTCCAGCTCGTCGATCTTCGCGGCCACCGCCTCGGCGTCCACGCCGAGTTCGGCGAACACCCGCGCCGCCATGCTGCCCTCCGCGCGCACCAGGGCTTCGAGCAGGTGGTGGCTGCCGACCGGCGAACCCCCGGCGAGGGCTTCCGCGGCCGAGACGACCTCCTCGGCGGCGGTGGTCCCCTTCTTGCGCTGCGGTACCGGGGCCTCCGGTGGGGACGCGATGCTCAGCCGCGCCAGGACGACGCCGCGCACCGTGTTCAGGTCCGGCACCAGTTTGGCCAGGATCTTGGCCGCGAGCCCCTCGCCCTCCCGCACCAGCGCGAGCAGGATGTGCTCGGTGCCGATGTAGTTGTGCTTCATGCTCAGCGCCTCGCGCAGCGCCAGTTCGAGCACCTTCTTCGCGCGCGGGGTGAACGGGATGTGCCCGCTGGACGGCTTCTTGCCCGGGCCGACCGCGAGCTCGATCTCGGCGCGCACCGTCTCTTTCAGGACGCCGAGCTGGGCCAGCGCCGACGCCGCCGTGGTGTCCGGCACCGAGAGCAGGCCGAGCAGGACGTGCTCGGTGCCGATGTAGTTGTGCTGTAAGGACCGCGACTCCTCCTGGGCCTGCACGACGACCTCGCGGGCCTTGGCGGTGAACCTTTCGAACATGTTTCCATGGTGACAACCATGTCAATGCACTATCAGTGATATGGTGTCCGGGTCAGTGACCCTGGGAGGCTGGCAATGGCATCGGAGTGGGAGGAGCGGCTGGCGAAGTGGCGGGACGAGCTCGCCCTGTTCGCCCAGCTCGACGACACCCCGTGGGTCCCGCTGGCCCAGGCCGAAGCCGAGACCGGGGTTTCCCGGTCCGCCCTGCGCGCCTGGTACCGCAACGGCGAGATCGAGTCCCGGCTGGTCGACGGCCCCAACGGCCCGCAACGCCTGGTCCCCCTCGACGCCGTCGTCGATCGCGCCGCCAAGTCCCCCCGCATCCAACGCCGGGCCGAACGCGAGATCAGCCTGGAGGCCCAGGTGACCCTGCTCCGCCACCGGATCGACCAGCTCGAACTCCGCCTCGCCGCCCTGGAGCGCCGTCCCGCGCCCTAGGTGAGGGAACGCGCACCGCGAAGGAACCACTAGGCCCGCAGCCGCAGGCCGGTCGGGGTGGCGCGGAAGCCGGCGTCGCGCAGGATGGTGGCCAGGTGCGAGGTGAGGGCGACCTCGCCGTCGGCGCGTTGGACGGCGAGTTGGCCGAGCCAGCCGTCCCGGACGGCGTGGGACAGGGCCTGGGCCGCGGTGCGCAGCGGGGCCTCGTCCTCGGTGAAGGAGAGCAGTGAGCGGCCGCCGCGTTCGACATAGAGCACCGGCGTGCCGTCGACGAGCACCGCCAGCGCCCCGGCTTTCCTTGCTGGACGGTGCTTTCCGTCGCCGGCCGGGGCGGGCCAGGTGAGCGCCGCGCCGTAGGGCTGGGCGGGATCGGCCGCCGCGAGGACCACCGCGCGGAGGTCGCCGGACGGCGGCGCACCGTCCGAACGGGACAGTGCGCGCAGCCGGTCGACCGCGCCCCGGGCGGCGAACTGGGCCGCGCCCAGGCCTTCCACCACGTAGCCACGCACGATCTGGCCGGACTCCTCCTGGGCGCGCAGCACCCGGTAGACCGCGCTGAACCCGCCGGCGACCCGTTCGGTGTCCAGTGCTCCCCGGGTCAGCACCCCGTGCCGCTCAAGGAAAGCCTCGGCCCGGGCATGGGCGCGCCGGGTGGGGTCGGCCTCCCGTTCGGCCACCAGCGACCAGCGGCCGGCGACCGTCGGCGGACCGGTGCGGCTGGGCATGGCCGGCCGGGTGGCGCGCAGCCGGGCATAACGCCCGCGGGGCGCCGACCGGCGGGGCTTGTGCGCGGCGCCGCGGCCGGACACCAGGGCGCGCAGCGGGGTCAGCGTGTCGTTGGTGACCAACCCGGCCCACACCAGATCCCACAGTGCCGCAACGACATCCCCGTCGTCCGGGGCGGTGGCGCCGCCGTCGAGCAGCATCGCCGCGGCGCGGTCGGCGAGCTGGCGGAAGAACAGCGCCCCACCGTCCATCGCGGACACGATGGCGGCGTGCAGCGGCGAGGAGGGTACCGCGTCCTCCACGTCCGGCAGCAGCAGGTCGGCCACATCCGTTGGGGCGACGGCGATCCAGCCGTCCCCACCGGACAGCGGCCCGCACCCGCACCAGGTCACCTCGCCCGCCGCGGTCAGCTCGTCGAGCAGGGCGGGGGAGTAGCCCGGCAGCCGGGACGGCAGGATCAGCGACTCGAAACCGCTCGCCGGCAGCGGTGCGCCGGCCAACTGCTCGACCACGGCCAGCACGTCGTCGGCGGTCGGCGCGGACCGCAACCGCTTGCCCACCCCGTGCCAGGCCGGCAGGAACCGGCCGAGCGCGGCCGGTTCCACCGGCTCCACCTCGGCCCGCAGCCGGGCCAGCGAGGCCCGCCGCAGCCGCCGCAGCACGTCGGCGTCGCAGTACTCGGTGTGCGTGCCGCCCGGACGCAGCTCGCCGCGGACCAACCGGCCCAGCCCGACCATCCGGTCCAGCACCCCGGTCACCACCGACACGCCCAGCCCGAACCGGGCGGCCACCTCGACCGCCGCGAACGGCCCGTGCGTGCGGGCATAGCGGGACAGCAGGTCGGCCAACGGGTCCGCCACCGGCTCGGTGAACGCCTCGGGAACCCCGACCGGCAGCGCGACCCCGAGCGCGTCCCGAACCCGGCCGGCGTCCTCGATCGCCAGGTACCGCTCGTCCCCGGCGATCCGCACCCGGATCGCCCGCCGCGCGGACTCCAGTTCGGACAGCCACTCCGGCGCCACCCCCCGCGCCGCCGCCTCCTCGACCGACAGATCACCCAGGAACCGCAGCAGATCCGCGGCGTCCTCCGCGTGCCGGGCCGGCCGCGCCGGATCCAGCCGCTGCAGCGACCGCTCGATCTCGGCCACCACCTCGGCGTCGAGCAGCTCGCGGATCGCCTCGGAGCCGAGCAACTCGGCCAGCAGGGCCGAGTCCAGCGACAGGGCCGCCGCACGCCGCTCGGCCAGCGGCAGATCGGCGTCGTAGAGGAACATGCCGGCGTAGCCGAACATCATGCTGCGCGCGAACGGCGAGGCGGACTGGGTCACCACCTCGACCACCCGCACCCGCCGCGCGCGCACGTCGGTCATCAGCTCGCGCAGCCCGGCCACGTCGTACACGTCCTGCAGGCATTCCCGCATGGCCTCGAGCACCACCGGGAACCGCTCGTACTTCGCGGCCACCGACAGCAGGTGCGCCGAGCGCTGCCGTTGCTGCCACAGCGGGGTGCGCCGGCGCGGGTCGCGGCGGGGCAGCAGCAGCGAGCGCGCCGCGCACTCCCGGAACCGGGCGGCGAACAGCGCGGAGCTGGTCACCTCGGCGACCACCACCTGCTCCACCTCGTCCGGGTCGAGCAGCACGTCCTCGGCGCCCGCGACGATCTCCGAACCGGTGTCGTCCAACGCCTCCGGCAGCCGGATCACGATCCCGTCGTCGGAGTGCACGACCTGCGTCTCCAGGCCGCGCCGCTCCCGCAGCCGGGCACTGATAGCGAGCGCCCACGGGGCGTTGACCTGGCCGCCGAACGGCGAGTGCACGACCATCCGCCAGTCGCCGAGCTCGTCGCGGAACCGTTCGATCAGCAGCGTCCGGTCGTCCGGCACATGCCGGGTGGCCGCGCGCTGCTCGGCGAGATAGGCGAGCAGGTTGTCCACCGCCCACGGGTCCAGCCCGGCCTCCGCCATCCGGGTCCGGGCCGGCGCGTCGTCCATCGTGGACAGATCGCGGACGAACCTGCCGTAGGCCCGGCCCAGCTCCAGCGGCCGGCCGGGGGCGTCGCCCTTCCAGAACGGCATCCGGGCCGGCTCGCCCGGGGCCGGCACCACGATCACCCGGTCGTGCGTGATGTCCTGCACCCGCCAGGCCGTGGTGCCGAGCAGGAACGTGTCGCCCACCCGGGACTCGTAGACCATCTCCTCGTCCAGCTCGCCGACCCGGGAGCCGGGCGAACCCTCCGAGCCGGGCGTCATCACCGTGAACAGGCCGCGGTCGGGGATCGTGCCGCCGGAGGTGACCGCCAGCCGCTGCGCGCCGGGCCGGCCGTGCAGCTCACCGGTGATCCGGTCCCAGGTGATCCGCGGCCGCAGCTCGCCGAACTCCTCGCTCGGGTACCGGCCGGCCAGCATGTCCAGCACCGCGTGCAGGGCCGAGTCGGGCAGCGCGGCGAACGGCGCCGCCCGCCGGACCAGCGTGGCGATCTCCTCGACGGTCCACGGCTCCAGCGCCAGCATCGCCACGATCTGCTGGGCCAGCACGTCCAGCGGGTTGCGCGGATACTTCACCGCCTCGATGGCCCCGGCGGCCATCCGCTCGGCCACCACCGCGCAGGACACCAGGTCACCCCGGAACTTCGGGAACATCACTCCCTGGGACACCGCGCCGACCTGGTGGCCGGCCCGGCCGATGCGCTGCATCCCGGACGCGACGGTCGGCGGCGCCTCCACCTGGATCACCAGGTCGACCGCGCCCATGTCGATGCCCAGCTCGAGCGAGGAGGTGGCCACCACGCAGGGCAGCCGGCCGGACTTGAGGTCCTCCTCGACGGAGGTGCGCTTCTCCCGGGCCATCGAGCCGTGGTGGGCCCGGGCGATGGCCGGCGCCGCCACCCCGGCCGCCCAGCCGGACTCGGCGATCGCCTGGGCGGGGAACCGGCCGGTGTCGCGCGGGAGGACCGGGTTCTCCGCGTCCAGCTCGTTCAGCTTGGCGGTGAGCCGCTCGGCCAGCCGCCGCGAGTTGGCGAACACGATCGTCGACCGGTGCTGCCGGACCAGGTCGAGGATGCGCTGCTCGACCGAGGGCCAGATGGACGGGCGCGGCGCCTGGCCGGACTCCGGTTCCTGCTCGGTCACCGCGGTCATGTCCTCGACCGGGACCTCGACCCGCATCTCGATGGTCTTGCTGATCTTCGGCTGGACCACCCGCACCGGCCGGCCGCCGGCCAGGAACGCGCTCACCTCGTCGACCGGACGCACCGTCGCGGACAGGCCGATCCGCTGCGCCGGCCGGCCGAGCAGGGCGTCCAGCCGCTCCAGGGACAGCGCCAGGTGCGAGCCGCGCTTGCCGCCGGCCACCGCGTGCACCTCGTCCACGATCACCGTCTCGACGCCGCGCAGGGACTCCCGGGCGGCCGAGGTGAGCAGCAGGAACAGCGACTCGGGCGTGGTCACCAGTACGTCCGGCGGGGTGCGGGCGAACGACCGGCGCTCGTCGGCCGGGGTGTCGCCGGTGCGCATCCCCACCGTGATCGACGGCTCCGGCAGACCGAGCCGGTGCGCCGCCTGCCGGATTCCGGCCAGCGGCGCGCGCAGGTTGCGCTGCACGTCGAGGGCCAGCGCCTTCAGCGGGGAGACGTAGAGCACCCGGCACCGGAGGGTCCGCTCGGCCGGCGGCGCTGCCGCGGCCAGCCGGTCCAGCGCCCACAGGAAGGCGGCGAGCGTCTTGCCGGACCCGGTCGGCGCCACGACCAGCGCGTGCTCGCCCGCCGCCGCCGCCTGCCAGGCCCCGGTCTGGGCCTCGGTGGGCGCGGCGAACGCGCCGGTGAACCACTGCCTGGTCGCCGGCGTGAACAGCTCGAGCACGTCACTCACGGGAACCATCTTGACGCACCGCACCGACAATCCCCGGCGCCGCGATATGGCGGACCGGGCACACGACGATGGACAGTCATGGCAGCATCTCCGCCAAGCGGTAACGAGGGGAGCACTGTGAACGTCCTGTCCGTGGATCTCGGCACGTCCAATACCGTGGCCGTGCTGTCCGCGCATGGCCGGCCACCCCGCGTCGTCGATGTGGATGGCGCTTCCATGATGCCGTCCGCCGTGTTCGCCGCCGAAGACGGAACCCTCGTGGTCGGCCGCGATGCCGAGCGCCGGGCCCGGCTGGACCCCTCCCGGTTCGAGCCCAACCCCAAACGCCGCGTCGACGAGGGCACGCTGCTGCTCGGCGACGCCGTGGTGCCGGTGACCGACGCCCTGGCCGGTGTGCTCCGCCGGGTCGCCGACGAGACCTCCCGCCAGCTCGCCGGCAAGCGTCCGGACGAGGTCCGGCTGACCCATCCCGCCCAGTGGGGGCCGGTGCGCCGCAACACCCTGTTATCGGCGGCCCGCCAGGCCGGGATGGGCTCCAACCTGGTGCTGGTCCCCGAGCCGGTGGCCGCCGCCGCGCACTTCGCCTCCTTCCCCGGCCAGACCCTCGCGCCCGGCCAGGCGCTCGCCGTCTACGACCTCGGCGCCGGCACGTTCGACGTGGCCATCGTGGGCGCCACCCAGAAGGGGTTCGTGGTGCTCGCCGAGGCCGGCCTGCCCGACCTGGGCGGCATCGACGTGGACCAGGCGCTGCTCGAGCACGTCGGCCGGCAGGTCTCCCAGCGTGACCCGGTGCGCTGGCAGAACCTGCTGCGGCCACGGTCCACCGGCGACCGGCGGGCCCAGCGCTCGCTGCGCGAGGACGTGCGCGCCGCCAAGGAGTCGCTGTCCCGGCACCCGCAGACCGACCTGCCGCTACCCGAGCCGTTCGACGACGTGCTGGTCACCCGGGTCGAGCTGGAGGCCCTGATCCGTCCCGGCATGTTGCGCAGCGTCGAGCTGCTGGCCGCGACGATCCGGTCCACCGGGATGTCCCCGGACCGGCTGGCCGGTATCTACCTGGTCGGCGGCTCCAGCCGGATCCCGCTGATCGCCACGCTGATCGCCGAGCAGCTGCGGGTCGTGCCGACCAGCCTGGACCAGCCGGAGACCGCCGTCGCCCTCGGTGCGCACCACGTGCCGCAGGAGGGCATCACGATGCGCACCAGCGACATGAGCGGCACGATCGAGATCGTCCAGCGGACCCAGGCGATGGCCCCGTCCTCGGGCGGGTTCGCCGCGCAGGCCGGGCCGACCGTGCCCGGCCCGTTCCCCAACAGCGGCCCGCAGCGGGTGCCCCAGCCGGTGTCCCAGCCGCCGAGCGGCCCGGTGCCCACCGGTCCGCCGTCCCTGCCCGTGCCGACCGGTCCGCCTCCGGTCACCCCGCAGTTCATCGGCCACCAGCCGGCGCCGGCCCGGTCGGCCAACCGCAAACCGCTGATCGTCCTGGGCGCCATCGTGGCCGTCGCGGTGATCGCGGTGGCGGTCACGTTCTTCATGACCTCCGGTGGTGGCGGCGGTGGGGTCGCCGCCGACCAGTGCACCGACAAGAGTCCGGACAGCAAGGGCTTCAGCGAGTGCATGCGCACGCTGGCCGGCAAGGTGGTGGACAACAACGAGTGCCAGTCCGGCGTGGTCATGCCCACCGGCGGCAACGCGATTCCCGCGCCCGGCGCGACGGCGGCGACCTGCCGGCTCAGCGACGGCTACACGATCTTCTACTACCACTTCTCCTCACCGGACATCGCCCAGCAGAACGTCGACGTGTTCCTGGGCGCGTTCTCCAAGTCCAAGGAGGAGGCCGACAGCGGGGACTGGAGCGGCGGCGGCCTGTCCGGCAGGTACTACGCGATCGACCTCTACGCCGGCATCGGCGCGATGATGTTCACCGTGAACGACAGCCCGGTCATGGGCACCCTGATGAAGCTGACCGCGGACTCCTCCGGTGAGTCCATCACGGATTACTTCAACGAACACGTGAAGCCCGGATCCAACGGCTGACGCTCAGCGCCGCCGGTTCCGCAGCGCGATCAGGCCCACGACGATGCAGGCGATCAGGGTGCCGATCGAACCCACGATCAGCAGCGTCGACTCGAGCGCCGACGGTTCGAGGTCCATAGCCGTGGATCGTACGGCGCGTAGGGTGTCGCTCGATGCGTATCACGGTTTTTCGCAGGCTGATGACTGAGGAGTTCGGTGCGGTGCGTGCCGACATGCTCGCCCGGGACCACGTCTTCGGCGCGCTCGGCAGCCGCACGGTCGACCAGGCGCTGGAGGAGGGCGTGTCGGCCAAGGAGATCTGGCGGGTGGTGTGCGACGCGTTCGAGGTTCCGCCGGAGCGGCGCTGAGGGGCGTGCCGGCGTGTCGCCTCGTCCTCGAACATCAGTTCGGCTAGGGTGCTATCCACAACCCGCCCAGTTGTCCACAGATCGGCGCGGCGGGTCGGAAAACGTCAGACCCCGCACGTAGCGTCGGCAGCGTGAGTTCTCAGTCTCGAAGCAACCGAGGTGGATCCAAGATGGCAACAGCCCCCGACCGGGAGAAGGCGCTCGAGCTAGCCCTCGCCCAGATCGACAAGAACTTCGGGAAGGGATCGGTGATGCGCCTCGGGGACGAGGGGCGCGCGCCGATCGAGGTCATTCCCACCGGCTCCATCGCGCTGGACGTGGCGCTGGGCATCGGCGGTCTGCCCCGCGGGCGGATCGTGGAGATCTACGGGCCGGAGTCCTCCGGTAAGACCTCCCTCGCCCTGCACGCCGTGGCCAACGCGCAGAAGGCCGGCGGCATCGCGGCGTTCATCGACGCCGAGCACGCGCTCGATCCGGAGTACGCCAAGGCGCTCGGCGTGGACACCGACGCGCTGCTGGTCTCCCAGCCGGACACCGGCGAGCAGGCGCTGGAGATCGCGGACATGCTGATTCGCTCCGGCGCGCTGGACATCCTGGTGATCGACTCGGTCGCGGCGCTGGTGCCCCGGGCCGAGATCGAGGGCGAGATGGGCGACAACCACGTCGGCCTGCAGGCCCGGCTGATGAGCCAGGCGCTGCGCAAGATCGCCGGTGCGCTGAACAACTCCGGCACCACGGCCATCTTCATCAACCAGCTCCGCGAGAAGATCGGCGTGATGTTCGGCTCGCCGGAGACCACGACCGGCGGCAAGGCGTTGAAGTTCTACGCGTCGGTGCGGCTGGACGTGCGCCGGATCGAGACCCTCAAGGACGGCGGCGAGGCGGTCGGCAACCGCACCCGGGTCAAGGTGGTCAAGAACAAGGTCGCGCCGCCGTTCAAGCAGGCGGAGTTCGACATCCTGTACGGGCACGGCGTCAGCCGGGAGGGCTCGCTGATCGACATGGGTGTCGAGCAGGGCATCCTGCGCAAGTCCGGCGCCTGGTACACCTACGAGGGCGACCAGTTGGGGCAGGGCAAGGAGAACGCCCGGAAGTTCATGCGGGACAACCCCGACGTGGCCAACGAGGTGGAGAAGCGGATCAAGGACAAGCTGGGCATCGGCGCCAAGCTCGACGCCGAGTCCCCCGACCCCGCGCCGGTCGAGTTCTGACCTCGGGTCGCCCGTCAGTGAGCTTACGAGAACCGATGTCCCAGGGCGTGAGCGCTCAGCAGGCTGACGACCCGGTGCAGCGGGCCAAGGACATCTGTCTCCGGCTGCTGCAGTTCCGCCCCCGTACCCGTGCGGAACTGCAGCAGGCCTTGGCCCGCAAGGGGATCGACGCCGACGTGGCCGACGAGGTGCTCAGCCGGCTCGACGAGGTCGGCCTGATCGACGACAAGGCCTTCGCCGAGATGTGGGTTCGCTCCCGGCACACCTACGAGGGTCTCGGCCGGCGGGCGCTTGCCGCCGAACTGCGCCGCAAGGGCGTGGACGAGTCGGTGACCAGCGAGGCCGTCGCCACCGTCGACCCCGACTCCGAAGAGGCCCGTGCCCGCCAACTCGTCCGCAAGAAGCTCCGCGTCCTGCCGCCCACCACCGACACGGCCACCACGATCCGTCGCCTCGCCGGCCTTCTCGCCCGCAAGGGGTACCCCGAAAGCCTTACCTTCCGCATCATCCGCGACGAACTCGCCATCTCCGGCCGAGACACCACCCCCCTAGACCAAACCCCACTCGACTAACGCCTACCCACACCCCCCAACCCTCCACTGAGGACCGAGGAACCCGGCTTTCCCGGGTCGCGGGCCGACCACCGCAACCTCAGGGGACCGTGACGCCACCCAGCCACAATCCACCAGCCACCCGCACCACCCCCGGAACAACCACCACATCCACATTCCGGAGAGGCGGCACAGCACGTCGGCCACCAGGAAGCTCGACGTGCGCACCACCGCTTCGGAGTCGTAGCGCACCCGGACATACGGCGCAGATCGGCACCCCGGCCGGCACGCGGCGCGTTGTCCATTCCGGACTCCCAGCCGTGCACCAGCCCAGCCAGCCGTGCCAGCGGTACAGCCGCGGCCAGCAGTCCCGCAGCTGCCGCCGCACCCGGGCCGTGCCGGCGGCCGGCCCGCGGCGCCCGATGTCGACGACCCGGCGTAGCGCGATCGCGTGCACCGGCGGTGCGCGGCTGCCCGAGGTGCGCGGCGAGCACGAGCTACCGTCGCCGAACACGAGGTGCGGCAGCATCCCGGCCGGTCAGCACCCCGCGGCTCCCTCGGCCAGCCCCGAGAGGCCCGGTCGGCCCGCCTCGGCCACGAGGGAAGACACTATGAGGCGACGACCACACCACCAATAGGGCGCTTCCTGGCGTGCGCCCGGCGTGTGGTACTTGTCCTCCCGGAACCGGAAGGGCACAGTCAGCGGCGGTTACCAATGGTGACAGTGTTGAATCGTTGCACCGGCACGTGTCAGGTCTCGAGCTGAAGACGAGGACAAGATGACCGCAGGCGTCGACGCCCCCGGCCGCGCGGCAATCGCGGCGCGCACCCTTCGCACCGACAACTGGTGGCGTGCGCCGCTGACGACCGGCGCCGTCCTGGCGTTCTTCATCGTCTACGCCACGGTGCGCATCTTCATGAACGACTACTACTGGGTGGCGGACTACCACTACCTCACGCCGATCTACTCGCCCTGTCTGAGTGACTCGTGCGTGCCTGGATCGAGTCACCTGGGCACGCCGTTGCCGGCGATGCCGGTGTTCATCCCGATGGCGATCATCACATTCGTGGTCCTGGCCGGGTTCCGCGGCACCTGCTACTACTACCGCAAGGCCGGCTACCGCTCCTTCTTCCTCGCGCCGGCCGCCTGCGCGGTGCCCGAGCCGCACAAGAAGTACACCGGCGAGAGCCGGTTCCCGTTGGTGCTGCTGAACCTGCACCGCTACTTCTTCTACGGCGCGGTGCTGTTCGGTCTGCTCAACATCTACGACGGCGTGCTGGCGTTCATCGGCCCCGACGACAAGTTCGGTTTCGGTCTCGGCACCGTGATCATCTGGATCAACCTGGTGATGCTGTGGGGCTACACGCTTTCCTGCCACGCCTGCCGGCACATCGTGGGCGGCAAACTCAAGCACTTCTCCAAGCACCCGATGCGGTACCGCTACTGGGTGTTCGTGTCCAAGCTCAACGGCCGGCACGGCCAGTTCGCGATGATCTCGCTGTTCACCGTGATCCTGACCGACGCCTACATCATGGCGGTGTCCGCCGGCTGGATCTCCGACCTGCGCTTCGTCAACTAAGAAGGAACCCATGATTGAGGTTGAGCGGCACGCCTACGACGTCGTGGTGATCGGTGCCGGTGGCGCCGGTCTGCGCGCGGTGATCGAGGCGCGCCAGCGCGGTCACAGCGTCGCCGTGGTGTGCAAGTCGCTGTTCGGCAAGGCGCACACGGTGATGGCCGAGGGCGGCTGCGCTGCCGCGATGGGCAACGCCAACTCCAACGACAACTGGCAGGTGCACTTCCGCGACACCATGCGCGGCGGCAAGTTCCTGAACAACTGGCGGATGGCCGAGCTGCACGCCAAGGAGGCGCCGGAGCGGGTCTGGGAGCTGGAGACCTACGGCGCCCTGTTCGATCGCACCAAGGACGGCCGGATCAGCCAGCGCAACTTCGGCGGGCACACCTATCCGCGGCTGGCCCACGTCGGCGACCGGACCGGGCTCGAGCTGATCCGCACCATGCAGCAGAAGATCGTCTCCTTGCAGCAGGAGGACTACAAGGAGTTCGGCGACTACGAGGCGAAGATCAAGGTGTTCGCCGAGTGCACGATCACCGAACTGCTCAAGGACGGCGACGCGATCTCCGGGGCGTTCGGCTACTGGCGTGAGTCCGGCCGGTTCATCCTGTTCGAGACGCCGGCCGTGGTCATGGCGACCGGCGGGATCGGCAAGTCCTTCAAGGTGACCTCGAACTCCTGGGAGTACACCGGCGACGGCCACGCGCTGGCCCTGCGCGCGGGCGCCACGTTGATCAACATGGAGTTCGTGCAGTTCCACCCGACCGGCATGGTCTGGCCGCCGAGCGTGAAGGGCATCCTGGTCACCGAGGGCGTGCGCGGCGACGGCGGGGTGCTGAAGAACTCCGAGGACAAGCGGTTCATGTTCGAGTACATCCCGCAGGTCTTCAAGGGCCAGTACGCGGAGGTGACCGACGAGGCCGACCGCTGGTACACCGACCCGGACAACAACCGGCGCACGCCGGACCTGCTGCCCCGCGACGAGGTGGCCCGGGCGATCAACTCCGAGGTGAAGGCCGGCCGTGGGTCCCCGCACGGCGGGGTGTTCCTGGACATCGCCAGCCGGTTGCCGGCCGAGGAGATCAAGCGCCGGCTGCCGTCGATGTACCACCAGTTCAAGGAGCTGGCCGACGTCGACATCACCAAGGAGCCGATGGAGGTCGGCCCGACCTGCCACTACGTGATGGGTGGCATCGAGGTGGACCCGGACACCGGTTCCTCGGTGGTGGCCGGCCTGTTCGCGGCCGGTGAGTGCTCCGGCGGGATGCACGGCTCCAACCGGCTGGGCGGCAACTCGCTGTCCGACCTGATCGTGTTCGGCCGCCGCGCCGGCCTCGGCGCCGCGTCCTATGTGGAGGGCCTGGCGGCCCGGCCGAAGATCGACGAGTCCGAAGTGGACGCCGCGGCCCGGTTCGCGGTGCGGGCGTTCGACCCGCCGGGCAACGGCGTGCAGGCGGAGAACCCCTACACCCTGCACAGTGAGCTGCAGCAGACGATGAACGACCTGGTCGGCATCATCCGCCGGGCCGACGAGATCGAGCGGGCGCTGACGAAGCTGGCCGAGCTGAAGCAGCGGATGGCCAACGTGCTGGTCGAGGGCCACCGGCAGTTCAACCCGGGCTGGCACCTGGCGATCGATCTGCGGAACATGCTGATGGTCAGCGAGTGTGTGGCCAAGGCGGCGCTGACCCGCCGGGAGAGCCGGGGCGGACACACGCGCGACGACTTCCCGGAGATGGATCCCAACTGGCGCAACAAGTTGCTCGTGTGCCGGACGGACGGCGAGCAGGTGCCCGGGGTCACCGTCACCGAGCAGGAGCAACTGCCGATGCGCCCGGACCTGCTCGAGCTGTTCGAGAAGTCCGAGTTGGCCAAGTACTACACCGAACCGGAGCTGGCCTCCTACTCGGGAGAGAAGAGCTGAGATGGGCTACAAGGCCGAGTTCAAGGTCTGGCGCGGCGACGCCGACTCGGGTGAGCTGCAGGACTTCACCGTCGAGGTGAACGAGGGCGAGGTGGTGCTGGACATCATCCACCGGCTGCAGGCCACCCAGGCGCCCGACCTCGCGGTCCGCTGGAACTGCAAGGCGGGCAAGTGCGGCTCGTGTTCGGCGGAGATCAACGGCATGCCGCGGCTGCTGTGTATGACCCGGATGTCGGTGTTCGCCGAGGACGAGGTGATCACGGTCACCCCGATCCGGACCTTCCCGGTGATCCGCGACCTGGTGACCGACGTGTCCTTCAACTACGTCAAGGCGCGCGAGATCCCGTCGTTCACCCCGCCCGCGGACCTCAAGCCGGGCGAGTACCGGATGCAGCAGGTGGATGTGGAGCGCTCGCAGGAGTTCCGCAAGTGCATCGAGTGCTTCCTGTGCCAGAACACCTGCCACGTGATCCGGGACCACGAGGAGAACAAGGAGAACTTCGCCGGGCCGCGGTTCCTGATGCGGATCGCCGAGCTGGACATGCATCCGCTGGACACCGCCGACCGGGTGCCGGAGGCGCAGGCGGAGCACGGGCTGGGCTACTGCAACATCACCAAGTGCTGCACCGAGGTCTGCCCGGAGCACATCAAGATCACCGACAACGCGCTCATCCCGATGAAGGAGCGCGTCGCCGACGACCGCTACGACCCGATCGTCTGGCTGGGCAACAAACTCTTCCGAAAGTCCCGCGGGTCAAACTAACCCAACTCGCTTGATCTCGGCGGCGAGCGGCCCGTCGGGGATGTCCTCGAACGGTTCGACGGAAACCGTGCCACCGTCGGTGTTCCACACGCCGGCGACCCGGCCGCCGTAGAGGACCACGGGGGAGATCCAGCCGGCGGTGCGGCTGACCTTGGCGCGGTGCGGCGCGGGGATCAGGTCGCGGTTGACCGCGATCACGTACTGGTCGAACGCGGGCAGCAGCCGGACCAGCTTGTTCGGCCTGGTGTCGCGCAGTTCGGCGAGGTCGGCGGTGCGCACGTAGGCGGGCGTGCCGGCCACCTCCACCTCGGTGAGCTCGTCGCGCACGGCGGCGAGCCAGCCCTTGAGCAGCGATACCTTGGCCACGCCCCGGAACAGCCACTGCCCGAAGTCGGCGAGGGTGGCCGGACCGTAGGCGGCCAGGTAGCCGCGCAACAGCGCCGGCCCGGCCGTATCGGCGGTGACCGGCCGCCAGCCGGGCAACCAGGTGGCCGGGCTGGTGAAGGTGACCCGGTTCCCCTCGGCCGGTCCATGGCAGAGCAACCCGAGCCAACAGGCCGGCTTGAGCGCGGCGCCCCAGCCCGAGCGCAGCAGCTCGGCCAGGTGCGGCGAACCGGTGTGCTCGAGCACCGCCTCGGTGAGCTCCTCCCGGGTGAGGATCCGGCCGGGCAGCACCTCGGCGATCGCGTCGATGATCGCGGTGAAGTCGGCGAGGGTGATCCCATGGCCGCGCAGCACGCTGGGCCGCTCCCAGGACCGCACCGCAGCCAGCGCGGCGCCGTAGTTGGCCGCGTCGGCGGCGTCGTGCAGGTGCAGGGTGCCGCGCACCGACCAGCACCGGACCAGGGTCCGCTGCTCGCGTAGGGCCCGGCCCACCTCGCCCGGGTCCGGTGTGTCCTGCCGTACCGCGATGGCCTGCTCGGCGGCGGAGGGCACCTGGGCCTGTATCCCGCACAGCGTCCGGGCGAGCTCGACGGCGCTGGCGGCGCCGGGCTTGACCAGCTGGTGGCGGGCCATCCGCCAGGCCAGTACCTGGTCGGTGCGCAGCGTCAGCGGTTTCGGCATTTAACCTCCATAACCGGTGTCACACCAGTTATAGTGGTGGCATGGTGCGGGAGTCAAGCGAGCTGATCTTGCGCTGGGACAGCGGAGCGGTGTTCGGGTTCGACGCCGGCGCGCTGTGCCTGGAACTGTTGACCACCGGGGGCGTCGCCGCCCACCCCGGCACCGAGGCGCTGCATACGCCCGCGGACCTCGCCGGTTGGCTCGCCGAGAGCCGCCTGCGGCTCGCCGGCGCGCGGGTGGCCGCGGTGGACGTGCCCGCCACGCACCGGTTACGCGCGGCGCTGTGGGCGGCCGCGACCGCCGTGACCACCGGGCGACCGGTGCCCGAGGCGGCGGTCGCCACGATCAACGAGGCGGCCGCGACCACACCGCCGACCCCGGTGCTCGCGGCCGGGCGGCGAACCTGGGCCGAGGCGACCACGGCCGGCCAGGCGTTGTCGGCCATCGCACGGGATGCCGTGGAGTTGTTCGGCGGCCCCTACGCGGCGCGGATCCGGGAGTGCGCCGCGGCCAACTGCCTGCTGGTGTTCGTGGACCTGTCCCGTCCCGGGCAGCGCCGCTGGTGCTCGATGGAACGCTGCGGCAACCGGGCCAAGCAACGCACCCGGCACGGCCGGTCCTAGGCGGGATCCACCGGCTCCCAACGGATCCTGCGCTGGGCGGTCCGCTCCATGCCGGAGCCGACCACCGCGATCGTGCCGCCGACCAGGATCGCGATCAGCCCGCCGGAGCCGAGCGGGATGCCGGTGATCCGGATGCCGAACGGGTCGTTCGGGAGCACCCCGGAGCCGATCGCGCTGACCAGAGCCAGCAACAGCCACAGCCAGGCGGCGAAACCGGTCGCCAGGAGCACCAGGCCGACCACCTTGACCGCGCGGCCGGCGGTGCCCGGCGGCGCCGGGATCGGGTTCGGCAGGTCCTCGCCGGGCTCGGTCAGGCGGCGGTCGAAGTAGTCCCGGCCGGCGTACCGCCCGCCAGGTCTGAGTTCGGAGCGCTGCCAGGACGGGTTGTCCCGGTAACGGGTGTCACTATCAGTCATGAGGGCGCCTCTCATGCGTCACCCCACTGGACGAACATTAGCGAAATCGTCCGTAGCCTGGTTACTGTAACGGCTCAACAGGCTGAGGGAAGACCCAATAAAGAGACAAACCCGATCGGGTTACGCGCCGCCCGCGACACCTCCGGCGGCCATGCTGGACTCGGCCAGTGCGATGGTCTCGGCCGGCCCGCCCGCCACCGACTTCTTGCTCCGGCTCAGCCGCCGCTCGACGAAGATCGCCAGACGGCTCAGCGCGTAGTTCACGATGATGAAGATGACCGCGACGATCAGGTAGGTCTGGATCGGGTTCTTCAGGTTCTGCACGATGAAACCGGCGGTCCGAACCAGCTCGGGGTAGGAGATGATGAACCCGAGCGAGGTGTCCTTCAGGACCACGACCAGCTGGCTGATCAACGCCGGCAGCATGATCCGGAACGCCTGGGGGAGCAGCACCAGTTGCAGGGTCTGCCCGCGGGTCAGACCCAGCGACTCGGCCGCCTCCCGCTGACCCTTCGGCAGCGAGTTGATGCCGGCCCGCACGATCTCGGCGATGATCACCGAGTTGTACGCGGTCAGGCCGATCACCAGGAACCACAACGGTTCCAGGTCGACCCCCAACTCGGGCAGCGCCCGCGCCGCGAAGAAGATCGCGATGACCACCGGGATGCCGCGCAGGAACTCGATCACGCCCACCACCGCCCAGCGGTACCAGGCCGCGGCCGTGACCCGGGTGACCGCCAGCAGCGTCCCGATCACCAGGGAGAACAGCATCGCCCAGGCCGCCGCGATCAGCGTGTTCTGCAGGCCCTCGCCCAGCAGGTCCCACACCAGCGGGAACCTGGGGTCGGACGGATCGGTCAGCGGCGCCCACTTCTCCGACTCGAACTGGCCCTGCTGGTCCAGCTTGATGGTGACCAGGACCAGCACCACGACCGCCCCGGCCGCCGCGATCAGGCTGCCGACCAGAATCCGGCGCTTGGCCCGCGGCCCAGGCGCGTCGTACAACACCGAACTCATCGGGCGATCGCCACCTTCCGCTCCAGAAGGCCGAGCAGCAGCCCGACCGGGATCGTGATCGCGAGGTAGCCCAGGGCGACCCCGGTGAGCACCGGGACGGCCGCCAGACCCTGCGCCGAGGTCAGCACCTCGCCGACGTCGAACAGGTCGCCGGGAACCCCGAACGCGCCCGCGATGGCCGAGTTCTTGATCATTGCGATGATCACGCTGCCCAGCGGCGGAACCACGGTGCGAAACGCCTGCGGCATGATCACGATCGACAGCGACTGCTGGAACGTGAGCCCGACCGCCCGGGCCGCCTCGGCCTGTCCGGCGGGCACCGCGTTGATCCCGCTGCGCACCGCCTCACAGACGAACGCCGAGGTGTAGAGCACCAGGCCGAGCACGCCGAACCAGAAGTACTCCCCGTTGATCCCGAGCTCCGGCAGGCCGAACGCGCAGAAGAACAGCACCACGGTCAGCGGGCAGTTGCGGAACACGTTGACCCAGGAGGTGCCGAACCACCGCAGCGGTGGCACCGGCGAGACCCGGAACGCGGCGATGACCGTGCCGATGATCAGCGAGCCGACCAGGGCGAACGCGCAGAACTTGAGCGTGGTCAGGAACCCGTCCACGTACAGCGAGAAGTTGTCGAAGATGACACCCACAGATGCTCCCAGCCCGGTTAAGGCCGGGGGCGCCCACCGAGATGGCGGGCGCCCCGGACCGGAGGTAGTGGATCAGGCGCAGGTGGCCAGGGTCGGCAGCTTCGGAGTGTTGGGCGCGACGGTGCCGGCGGTGTCCTTCCAGGCCTTCTCGTAGCCGCCGTTGCCGGCCGCCTCTTCGAGGGTCTCGTGGATGAACTCGCAGAACTTCGTGTCGGCCTTCTTGATGCCGATGCCGTAGGGCTCCTTGGTGAACGGCTTGCCGACCAGCTTGAACTCTCCCTTGCTGGCGTCGACCAGGCCCAGCAGGATCACGTTGTCGGTGGTGACCACGTCGACCTGGCCGGTGCGCAGCGCGTCCGCGCACTTGGAGTACACGTCGAACAGCACCAGGTTGGCCGGGTCGATGTACTTCTTGATGTTCTCCGACGGGGTCGAACCGGTCACCGAGCACACCTTGGCGTTGGCCGCCTTGAGCGAGTCCGGCCCGGTGATCGCGGAGTTGTCCTTCTTCACCATCAGGTCCTGACCGGCCTCGTAGTACGGGCCGGCGAACGAGACGCGCTGCTTACGGGCGTCGTTGATGGTGTACGTGGCCACCACGAAGTCGACCTTGCCCTGCTCGATGACCTCCTCGCGGACCTTGGACGGGGTCTCCGTCCACTCGATCTTGTCCGCGGAGATGCCGAGCTTGGCCGCGATGATCTTCGCGATCTCGACGTCGAAGCCGACCGGCTTGCCGTCCAGGCCCTTCAGGCCGAACAGCGGCTGGTCGAACTTCGTGCCGACCTTCACCGTTCCGGCGTCGGCCAGCTTCTTCATCGTGGTGCCGTCCTCGAACGCCGCGCTGGTGGCCACCGGCGGGTTGCTCCCGCTGTTGCCGGAGTCCGAGCCGCCGCACGCCGCCAGCGGGAGGACCAGAGCAGCGGTTACGGCGCCAACCATCAGGCCCCGGAGTCGCATCGTGTGAGCTCCTTCTTTTCGTCGGCTGCTCTGGCAGCCGCTTCTCCAACCAATCAGTGAGTCAAGATCTTGCCGAGGAAGTCCTTAGCCCGGTTGGACTTCGGCGCGCTGAAGAACTCCTGCGGGGTGGTGTCCTCGACGATCTCCCCGTCGGACATGAACACCACCCGTTGGGCGGCGTTGCGCGCGAAGCCCATCTCGTGGGTGACGACGAGCATGGTCATGCCCTCCTCGGCGAGGCTGACCATGACGTCCAGCACCTCTTTGATCATCTCGGGGTCGAGCGCCGAGGTGGGCTCGTCGAACAGCATCACCTTGGGCCGCATGGCCAGTGCCCGGGCGATCGCGGCCCGCTGCTGCTGGCCGCCGGAGAGCTGAGCCGGGTACTTCTGCGCCTGGTTGGCGATGCCCACCCGGTCCAGCAACTGCATCGCGTTGCGCCGCGCGTCGGACTGGGACTCCCGGCGCACCTTTACCGGCGCGAGCATCACGTTCTCGACGATGGTCTTGTGCGCGAACAGGTTGAACGACTGGAACACCATGCCGACGTCCGCGCGCAGGCGGGCGAGCGCCCGGCCCTCGGCGGGCAGCGGCCTGCCGTCCACCTCGATGAGTCCCGCGTTGATCGGCTCCAGCCGGTTGATGGCGCGGCACAGCGTCGACTTGCCCGAACCCGACGGGCCGATCACGACCACCACCTGGCCCTGCGGCACCTCGAGGTTGATGTTCTTCAGCACATGCAGCGAGCCGAAGTACTTGTCGACCTCCACCATCCTGATCATGGGTGGTGCGTCGGCCGGATCGGTCACCAGGGCCTCCACGAGCACGTTTGTCGGTGGTTGACGAGACTAGCGAGGGGTCGTATTGGCGGAACCTACCCCCAACCCCATGTCTGGTTCGCCCCGTTTGCTCAAGCCGTAAGGTCTCAACTCTGTCACGGGAACGCGCAGCGTACGCTCGACGACTGAGATGAGCGAGCGTACCTATCAGGTCCGCACCTACGGGTGCCAGATGAACGTCCACGACTCGGAGCGGTTGTCCGGGCTGCTGGAAGATGCGGGCTACGTGCCGGCGACCGCCGACCAGACCCCTGACGTGGTGGTTTTCAACACGTGCGCGGTCCGGGAGAACGCCGACAACCGGCTGTACGGCAACCTCGGTCACCTGCGCGGCGCCAAGGCCGGACACCCCGGCATGCAGATCGCGGTCGGTGGCTGCCTGGCGCAGAAGGACCGGGGCGAGATCGTGCGCCGGGCGCCCTGGGTGGACGTGGTGTTCGGCACGCACAACATCGGCTCGCTGCCGGTGCTGCTGGACCGGGCCCGGCACAACCGGCGCGCCGAGGTGGAGATCCTCGAGTCGCTCGAGGTGTTCCCGTCGACGCTGCCGGCCCGGCGGGACTCCGCGCATTCCGGCTGGGTGTCCATCTCGGTCGGTTGCAACAACACCTGCACCTTCTGCATCGTCCCCTCGCTGCGCGGCAGGGAGAAGGACCGCCGGCCCGGTGAGGTTCTGGCCGAGGTCGAGGCGCTGGTCGCCGACGGCGTGCTCGAGGTGACGCTGCTCGGGCAGAACGTGAACTCCTACGGCGTGGAGTTCGGCGACCGGTTCGCGTTCGGCAAGCTGCTGCGCGCCTGCGGGGCGATCGACGGGCTGGAGCGCGTCCGGTTCACCTCGCCGCACCCGAAGGACTTCACCGACGACGTCATCGCGGCGATGGCCGAGACCCCCAACGTGTGCCATCAACTGCACATGCCGCTGCAGTCCGGGTCGGACCGGATGCTGGCGGCCATGCGGCGCTCGTACCGCTCGCAGCGGTACCTGGGCATCCTGGACAAGGTCCGGGCCGCGATGCCGGACGCGGCGATCACCACCGACATCATCGTGGGCTTTCCCGGGGAGACCGAGGAGGACTTCGCGGCGACCCTGGAGGTGGTGCGGGCCGCCCGGTTCGCAAGCGCGTTCACCTTCCAGTACTCCAAGCGGCCCGGCACGCCGGCCGCGTCGCTGGCCGACCAGGTGCCCAAGGCCGTCGTGCAGGAGCGGTTCGACCGGCTGGTGGCGGTGCAGGACGAGGTCGCCTGGGAGCTCAACCGCTCGCTGGTCGGACGGACCGTCGAGGTGCTGGTGTCCACCGGGGAGGGCCGCAAGGACGCCGCCACCCAGCGGATGAGCGGACGGGCCCGGGACGGCCGGCTGGTGCACTTCGTGCCGTCGCCGGGGGTGCGGCCGGGCGACGTGGTGTCCGCGACGATCACCTACGGCGCCCCGCACCACCTGGTCGCCGACGGTCCGCTGGTCGGGCACCGGCGTACCCGGGCGGGGGACAACTTCGAGGCGGGCATCCGGCCGAAGACCTCCGGGGTCGGCCTGGGGATGCCGGCGTTCGGGGCGCCATGACCGGCGGCGAACCGCCCGAACTGGCCGGCCTGCGCGAGGAGATCGACGAGGTCGAGCGGACCACCGTACGCACCGTGGACCTCGGCGTGCGCGGCCTGGTGATCGCCGTGGCCGTGTTCGTGCTGATGATCGGCGAGATCCTGCCGTGGATGGACGGCGCGAACGGCCTGGACGTGCTGCTCGGCCAGCACGACGCCACCGGTAAGGCCAGCACGGTCCCGCGCGTCTTCGCGATCACCTCGATCGCCTTCGGCATCCTCGCGTCCATGCTCGCCCTGATGACCCGCCGCTGGCGGCTGACCTGGGTGTGCGCCCTCGGCGGCTGGTTGGCCACCGTCACCGGCATCCTGGCCATCTGGTCCCGCCAGTCCGGCGGCGGCTCCGGCCCCGGCCCCGGCCTGGTGATCGCCGTGATCGCCACGGTCGTCATCGCCGCACTCTGGTTCCGCACCGCCTGGTCCCGCTCGTAACGTCCGGCGGGGCGGGTCAGTAAATCAGCGGCTGGCTACGGCGTTTTCGGCGGCGGCGAGCCATTCGCGCCATTGCGCGGCCTGGGCTTCGGCCTGTTCGGCGCGCCGCTTGTCGCCGGCGGCGCGAGCCTTGGCGGCCTGGGCCTCGAACTGCTCGACCCGCTCGCGGAACTGGGCCGCGCGGGCCTGGGCCTCCGGGTCGGTGCGGCGCCACTGGGCGTCGGCGGCGGCGCGGACCTTCTCCTCGACCGCGCGCAGCTTGCCCTCCAACTCCCGGATGCGCTCGCGCGGGACCTTGCCGACCTGTTCCCAGCGCTCCTGGATCCGGTGCAGGTGGGCCCGGGCCGCGTCCAGGTCACCGGCCGGGTTGATCTTCTCGGCCTCGGCGAGCAGTTCCTCCTTGCGCCGGGCGTTGTCGGTCAACTCGGCGTCCCGCTCGTTGAACACCGCCGACCGCCGGCTGAAGAACTTGTCCTGCGCGGCGCGGAACTGCTGCCACAGCGCGTCGTCGGCGTCCTTGGGCGCGCGCCCGGCCGCCTTCCACTCGTTCATCAGGTCCTTGTACCGGCTGGCCGTCGGGCCCCAGTCGTCCGAGTCGGACAGCGCCTCGGCCTCCTCGACCAGCGCCTGCTTGCGTTCCTTGGCCGTGGCGCGCTGCCGGTCCAGGTCGGCGAAGTGCGAGCCGCGCCGCCGGTTGAACGTGTCGCGCGCCTTGGAGAACCGCTTCCACAGCACGTCGTCGGTCTTCCGGTCGACGCCCTTGATCGTCTTCCACTCGTCGAGGATGGCCCGCAGCCGGTCACCGGCGCTCTTCCACTGGGTCGACTCCTCGCCGATCCGCTCCGCTTCCTCGACCAGTTCCTGCTTGCGGGCCACGGACCGGGCCCTGGCCTCGTCCCGGGCGTGCTTGGCGACCTCCAGTGCCTGCCCGGCCTTGGCCAGCACGTAGTCCACCCGGGCGTCCAACGCCGCCAGGTCGCCGACGACCGCGGCTTCGACCAGGCTTTCCTTGATGTGCTTGGCGCTGCTCACGGTGTGCTTGGGGTCGCCGGAGCCGGAGGCCAGCCGGGCCTCGAGCAGCTCGACCTCGGTGCGGATGTCGTCGAAGCGGCGGGCGTAGTGCGCGAGCCCCTCGGCCGGGGTGCCGGCCTGCCAGGACCCGACCGCGCGCTCGCCGTCCGCGGTGCGCACGAAGACGGTGCCGTCCGGGTCGACCCGGCCCCACCGGTCCGGGTGCGCGGACGCCTCGGCCACCGGAGGCGGCGGCCGCAGTTCGGCCTCGCCGGCGGCGGGCTCGGCGTGCGCGGCGGGCTCGCTCGGCGCCGCGACGGCGACCGGGCTCGGCACCGGCGCCGGTTCACTCGGATGCTCGCTCGGCGCGGCCCCGTTCGAGTTCTCGGTAATCGCGTTGCTCTCGGTGGCTTCCGCCGTGATGGCTGCGTTCGAGCCGACCTCGCGGCCCGGGTCGCTGTCCGTCATGACCCCGCTCCTCCCGCCCGTTGCCCGCATATTCGCGAGCGCCCCACTCTCGTGAGGCCCACAACCGCGGCTGCTCAGAAAAATTCTGATCCCCCGCGCGCATTCAAACAGGTTGAGACGCCGCTTGGTACTCCAAGGGCCGCAATGACGCCCGATCGTCGCGCCCTGTCACCCGCCGAGCTCGTAGCGTTCACGTAGTTGACTGCTCACAATCGGCCACTCGGTACATTCGACGGTCATGATCGCCAGAGTCGCCGTCGTGCCGCAGCCGCCGCTGCTGGTGCCTGAACTCGTCGCCGGCGAGGATCCGGACGCGCAGCGTGTGCGCGCCGAGTGTCTCGCGGTGGGCGCCAGGCTGGCCGAGGCGGCCCGGCGCTGGGTCGCGGTCGCGGTGGACTCGCGGGCGTCGGCGGATCTCGATGCGCCCACTGTGGTCGGTCCGCGGGCGGCCGGCACGTTCCGGGGCTACGGCGTCGACGTGCGGGTGCGGCTGGCCGCGGGAGCCGACCTGCCGCCCGATCCGGCACTGCCGCTGCCGGCGCTGATCGCCGGATGGCTGCGCGCGGAGGCCGGCGCCGACGAGGTTCGCGTGTGGATGGTGCCGCCCGGGCTCGCGGCGCCCGACTGCCGGGCCTTCGGCGAGCGGTTGGGCGCCGAACTGGCCGGCGACGAGCCGGTCGGGCTGCTGGTCATCGGCGACGGGTCGCACCGGCACGGCGAGCGCGCGGTCGGCCGCCCGGACGAGCGCGCGGCCGGGTTCGACGAGCAGGTGCGCCGGGCGCTGGCCGCCGCCGACCCGGATGCCCTGCTCGGCCTGGACGCCGGGCTGGCCGCCGCGCTCGGCGTGGTGGGCCGGGCGGCCTGGCACATACTGTCCGGTGTGGTGGCCAAGGACGGCCGGCCCTGGGAGTGCGTGCACAGCCGGCTGCTCATCCCGTTCGGTGTGGCGTACCACTTCGCGGTCTGGGATCCCCGGTGAGGCCGGTCGCGATCGTCGGCCCGACCGCCACCGGCAAGTCCGAGCTCGCCATCGAACTGGCGCTGCGGCTGGCCGGCGAGGTGGTCAACGCCGATGCCATGCAGCTCTACCGGGGCATGGACATCGGAACCGCCAAGGTGACCGAGGCGCAGCGCCGGGGCGTGCCGCATCACCTGCTGGACGTGCTCGACGTGCGGGACACCGCGACGGTCGCGGCCTACCAGCGCGACGCCCGGGCGGTGGTGGAGGGTCTGCTTGCCGGCGGCCGGGTGCCGATCCTGGTCGGCGGTTCCGGGCTGTACCTGCAGGCGGTGCTGGACGAGCTGGACTTCCCGGGCACGGATCCCGGGCTGCGCGCCCGGCTGGAGCAGGAGTTGGCCGCGGTGGGGGCGGCGGTGCTGCACGAGCGGCTGGCGCGCAGCGATCCGGACGCGGCGCGGGCCATCCTGCCCAGCAACGGCCGCCGGATCGTGCGGGCGCTGGAGGTGATCGAGCTGACCGGCCGGCCGTTCTCGGCGTCCCTGCCCCGGCCGGGTCCGGCCCGGTACGACACAGTGTTGATAGGGATAGATGTGGACTCCACGCACCTGGACGCCCGGGTCGACGCGCGGGTGACCCGGATGTTCGCCGCCGGCCTGGTCGACGAGGTGCGCGAGTTGGCGGGGCGGGGCCTGCGGGAGGGCCGCACCGCCTCCCGGGCGCTGGGCTATCAGCAGGTGCTGGCCGCCCTCGACGGGGAGTACGACCTGGCCGCCGCCGCCGAGCACACCGCCCGGGCCACCCGCCGGTTCGTCCGCCGGCAACGCTCCTGGTTCCGCCGGGACCAGCGGATCACCTGGCTCGACGGGACCCGGCCGGACCTGGTCGATGCGGCCCTGCAACTAGTCTGACGGGGTGGGCATCCCGTTTCTGAAGGGGCACGGCACGGAGAACGACTTCGTCGTGCTTCCCGACCTCGACGCGAGCCTGGACCTGACCGCGGAGCGGGTTCGGGCGCTGTGCGACCGGCGCCGCGGCCTCGGCGCGGACGGGGTGCTGCGGGTGGTGCGCGCCAAAGCGGTCCAGGATGCGCCGTCCGATGTGGATGACGACACCTGGTTCATGGACTACCGCAACGCCGACGGGTCGATCGCCGAGATGTGCGGCAACGGGGTGCGGTTGTTCGCCCGCTACCTGGTCGAGTCCGGCCTGGAGCGGGCGAGCGAGTTCACGGTCGGCAGCCGGGCCGGCGCCCGCCCGGTCGAGGTGCGCCCGGACGGGGACGTGACCGTCCACATGGGACCGGTCCGGGTGTACGGCCGGTCGGTGGCGTCGGTCGGCGGCGCCGAGCATTCCGGTGTCGCGGTCGATGTCGGCAACCCGCACCTGGTGTGCGTACTGGACCATGGGCTCGACGCCCTGGACCTGACCGTCCAACCCGGATTCGACGCGACGCTGTTCCCGAACGGGGTCAACGTCGAGTTCGCCGTCCCGGCCGCTCCGGACCACGTGCGGATGCGGGTGCACGAACGGGGAGTCGGGGAGACCCGGTCGTGTGGCACCGGCACGGTCGCCGTGGCCGCCGCCGTGCTGCGCCTGGCCGGCGCGCCGGATGGCCGGGTCACGGTCGACGTTCCGGGCGGCCGGGTCCGGGTCGGCATCGACGGCGGTCGGGGCACGCTCACCGGCCCCGCCGTGTTCGTGGCCCGGGGGGAGTTGGACTCAGTCTGGTGGCACGGTCTCGCCGGCCATGGCCAGGTAGGCGGGGTGGAGTAGCCGCACCACCGGCGTGCCGCGTACTTCCACGGGTAACGGGTCACGTTCGCGCAGCACGGCGTCCGGCACGACGATTTCCGCCGGCTCCCGCTCCAGCCGGCTTACCCGGCCCTGGCAGTCGAAGTAACCGTCCAGGCAGTCGGCCAGGTCCCGTTGCGGGGCACGCAGTTCGTCCAGCGGTGACCGGCGCGGCCGGGGCTCGTCCACAGTGGACATCAGGCGCAGGTTGGACAGCAGCGTGGTGCGGTCCCGCCCGCGCCAGGCCAGCACCAGGAACGGATCCCGGTCGAAGGCCTCGGCCAGCAGGTACAGCGCCGCCGCGATGTGCTTGCACGCCACCGAGTCGTCCGGACAGGTGCACCGCATGGACAGTTCCCCGGCGCTGGCCGGGAACAGCGCGATCCGCAGTCCGGCCAGCACCGACTCCAGGTCCTCCGGCAGCTCGCCGGCGAGCAGCTTCGCGCTGAAGATCACCTGACCGGCCAGGGCCTGCTCGATCCGCGTCCACTGCAGCGCCCCGATCACCGGCAGTTCGATCCGCACCCGGTACGGCCGCGGCCGCGAGCCCTGCACCACGGCGGCCACCGCGCCGGCGCTCACCTCCAGCGAGACCACCTGACCGGACCGCGCGTAGGCCCGCGCCTTGGTCAGCCGCCCGCCCAGGTCCAGCGTCTCCAGCACGTCCAGGAACCGCCTGGACCACCAGGTGCTGCCGATGTCCCCGCGCCGGCTGCGCGCCCGGATGCCGTTGTCCACCCGGATCGGGCCACCGCGCGGGTAGTCGGGGTCGTCCCAGAACGGCATGGCTACTCCGAGATCGCGTCGGGGGACAGGGCGATGACCTCGCGCAGTTCGTCCACGGACAGTTCGGTGAGCCAGTTCTCGCCGGCGCCGACGGTCATCCGGGACAGCGCCTTCTTCTGTTCGATCATCTCGTCGATCCGCTCCTCGAGCGTGCCGACCGAGACGAACTTGCGCACCTGCACGTTCTTGCGCTGGCCGATCCGGAACGCCCGGTCGGTGGCCTGGTCCTCGACCGCCGGGTTCCACCACCGGTCGACGTGGATCACATGGTTGGCCGCGGTCAGGTTCAGGCCGGTGCCGCCGGCCTTGAGGGACAGCAGGAAGATCGGCGGGCCGTCGGGGGCCTCGAACGCGGCGACCATCGCGTCCCGCCGGCGTTTGGGCGTGCCGCCGTGCAGGTAGAGCACCTCCCGGCCGAACCGGTTGGTCAGATGCCGCTCCAGCATCCCGCCGAACTCGGCGAACTGGGTGAAGCACAGCGCCTTGTCGCCCTCGGCCAGCACCTCCTCCAGGATCTCCTCGAGCCGGGCCAGCTTGCCGGACCGGCCGGACACCCGGGTGCCGTCCTTGAGCAGGTGCGCCGGGTGGTTGCAGACCTGCTTGAGCTTGGTCATGGTGGCCAGCACCAGGCCCCGGCGCTCGATCCCCTCGCTGTTCTCGATCTTGGTCAGCATGTCGTCCACCACGGCCTGGTACAGCGAGGCCTGCTCGGCGGTGAGGTTGCACAGGACCTTCATCTCGATCTTGTCGGGCAGGTCGCCGATGATCGCGGGGTCGGTCTTCACCCGGCGCAGCAGGAACGGCTGGGTGATCGTCCGCAGCCGGCGCGCCGCCTCCTCGTCGCCGTGCCGCTCGATCGGGACGGCGAACCGCTCCCGGAACGCCGAGAGCGGGCCGAGCAGGCCGGGGTTGACGAAGTCCACAATGGACCACAGCTCGGCCAGCCGGTTCTCCACGGGTGTTCCGGTCAGCGCGATCCGTTGCCGCGCCGGCAGACCGCGCACCGCGATGCTCTGCCGGGTGGCCGAGTTCTTGATGTTCTGCGCCTCGTCCAGCACCACCCGCCGCCAGTTGATCCGGCTCAGCAGACCGGCGTCCCGGGTGGCCACCGCGTAGGTCGTGATCACCAGGTCGGCGTCGTCCAGCGGTTGCCGGTCGCGGGACCGCTCGGCGCCGTGGTGCACCCGCACGGACAGCCCGGGGGCGAACCGGGCCGCTTCCCGCTGCCAGTTGCCGACCACGGACATCGGGCAGACCAGCAGGGTCGGACCGGACCGGTCGTGCAGCAGCAGGGCGAGGGTCTGCACGGTCTTGCCCAGTCCCATGTCGTCGGCGAGCACCCCGCCCAGGCACAGGCCGTCCAGGAAGGCCAGCCAGGACAACCCCCGGCGCTGGTAGGGCCGCAGGGTCGCGGTCAGCCCGGCGGGTTCGGCCAGCGGCTCCAGCCGGCGGTCGAGCTGCCCGGAGAGCAGGTCGCCGACCCAGCCGGTCGTGTCGACCCCGACGACCGGCAGGTCGACCGGAGGTTGCTGGACCCCGGCGGAGATCCGCAGCAGGTCGGCGACGGACAGCGTCTCGCCGGCCCGCCGGGTCACGAATGCGAGCGCCTTGCGCAGCCGGAGGTGATCCACCTCGACCCACTGGCCGCGCAGCCGCACCAGCGGGGCCTTGGCCCGGGCCAGCTCCTCCAGTTCCGCACCGGTCAGCACGTGCTCGCCGAGCGCGACCTCCCACCGGTAGTCGACCAGCGCGTCGAACCCCACCGCGCTGCGGGTCTGCACCACACCCGGCGTGCCCGGGCTGGACCCGGACAGCCGCAGGCCGACCCCGCCGGGCTGCCAGCTCGCCGGCAGCAGCACACCGAAGCCGGCCTGGGCGAGCAGCGGCGCCCCGGACCGCAGGAACCGGTGCGCGGCCACGGTGTCCAGGACCAGGTCGACCGGTTGGGCGCAGCGCAGCGCGTCGTCCAGTTCCGGCCACAGACGGCTGGCCCGGCCCAGCTCGGCGAGCAGCGCCTCCCTGGGCCGCTCGACGTGCCGGTCGAACAGCGTCATCGCGGTGGCGGAGCGCCAGATCTCGGCCGCGCCGACCACCAGGCTGGGCTCGGCCACGTCCTGGACCAGGAACTCCAGCCGCCAGGCGTCCGTGTCCCCGTCCGGTTCCCCGAGCCGGAAGCAGACCCGCACCTCCTCGGAAGCCTCCGCCGCCGAACCGTGCCAGACCTCCAGCGCCTCGCGCAGCTCGGCCAGTGCCGGCCCGGGTGCGGCCACGACGGCGTCCGGCCCGGTCAGCGCGGCCAGCCAGGCGTCGGCCGGACCGTCCCGGCCGAGGGTGATCGGGCCGAGCACGCCGCGGACCACGCCGTCGGTGAGTGCGGTCAGCGCCTCCGCGAGGGCGTCGCGGCCGCCCTCGGCACGCAGGACCGGGGGAGCGGCCTTGGCAAGCGCGCGCAGCCGGTCCCGGTCGGTGGCCGCCGGCGCCGGGATCCACCGGGCGGCCAGCCCGCCGGGCTCCTCGGCCAGCGCCGGCAGCACCCGCCTGCGCCGCACGAAATCGGCCGCGACCGCGGCGAGCTCGGCCAGGAATCGGACCGAGTCGCCCAATGGCAGATGGACGACCGCCGTATCGCCCTCGCACTCCAGCGACAGTTTGCCGCGCACCGCGTCGAGCACGCCCAGCGCCGCGTCGACGTCGAACGACACCACCGGAACAGCCACCGGCTCCAGCCGACCGTCCTCCGGCAGCAGCAGCTCCAGCTCGGACAGGGTCGCCTTGTGCGCCAGGCCGTTGACGGCCGAGGCGGCCAGCAGCTCCATCAGCGCCTCGGCGGGCCCGGCGTTCTCCGACCACAGCGCCAGCCGGTTGCCCGCCGACCAGATCGCGTGCACGACCACCACGCGGCAAACCGTAGCCGCCCGGTCCGACAGACCGTGGAATAACTCGGTCGATGGCATCGCTGGAATCGTGCGACTATGGATTTGTCGGAATTCACGGCGACCAGGAAGGGACGGGTTCACGAGGTGACGGAGGATCTTTACCGGCGGGCCGACGACGACGATTCCCGCGACCTCTCCCTCGGCGAACTCGAGCTCTCCGACCGGGCGGCGCTGCGGCGGGTGGCCGGGCTGTCGACCGAGCTCGCCGACATCACCGAGGTCGAGTACCGGCAGCTGCGTCTGGAACAGGTCGTGCTGGTCGGCGTCTGGACCGAGGGCAGCGCGGTGCAGTCCGAGGCCTCGCTCAGCGAGCTGGCCCGGCTGGCCGAGACCGCAGGTTCCGAGGTGCTCGAGGGCCTCATCCAACGCCGGGACCGGCCGGACCCGGCCACCTACATCGGCCGGGGCAAGGTCGACGAGCTGGCCGGCGTGGTCACCGCGACCGGCGCCGACACCGTGATCTGCGACGGCGAGCTCTCACCGAGCCAGCTGCGCCAGCTGGAGTCCCGGCTCAAGGTCAAGGTGATCGACCGGACCGCGCTGATCCTGGACATCTTCGCCCAGCACGCCCGGTCCAAGGAGGGCAAGGCCCAGGTCGAGCTGGCCCAGCTGCAGTATCTGCTGCCCCGGCTGCGTGGTTGGGGTGAGGCGCTGTCCCGGCAGGCCGGTGGCCGGGCCGGCGGCGCCAACGGCGGCGTGGGTCTGCGCGGTCCGGGTGAGACCAAGATCGAGACCGACCGGCGCCGGATCCGGGCGCGGATCTCCAAGCTGCGCAAGGAGATCACCGCCATGGCGGTGGTCCGGGAGACCAAGCGCGGCCGCCGGGTGGCCAACGCGGTGCCCAGCGTGGCGATCGCCGGCTACACCAACGCCGGGAAGTCCAGCCTCCTCAACGCGCTGACCGGCGCCGGAGTGCTGGTCGAGGACGCGCTGTTCGCCACCCTGGACGCCACCACCCGACGGTCCACCACCGCCGACGGACGCACGTACACGCTCACCGACACGGTCGGGTTCGTCCGGCACCTGCCGCACCAGCTGGTCGAGGCGTTCCGGTCGACGCTGGACGAGGTGGCCGACGCCGACCTGATCGTGCACGTCGTGGACGGGTCCGACCCGATGCCCGAGTGGCAGGTCGGCGCCGTGCGCGAGGTGCTCGGCGACATCCAGAAGCGCCGCGACGTGGCCATGCCGCCGGAGCTGATGGTGGTCAACAAGGTCGACGCGGCCAACGACGTGTCGCTGGCCCGGCTGCGGCACCTGCTGCCCGGCGCGGTGTTCGTCTCGGCCCGGACCGGGGCGGGCATCGAGGACCTGCGCGAGCGGATCGCCGAGCTGCTGCCCCGGCCGGACCGCGAGGTCGACGTGCTGGTGCCGTATGCCCGCGGCGAGCTGGTCGCCCGCGTGCACCGGGAGGGCGAGGTGCTCACCGAGCGGCACACCGCCGAGGGCACGGCGCTGCGGGCCCGGGTCAAGCCGGACCTGGCCGGTGTGCTGGTGGACTACGGGGTCAACGGCACGTCGGCCTGAGGTAGCCGCGTTCGGCGGCTACCGTGGGTGCCGTGCGCGCGGTCCTGGGTGTCCTGCTGACGGCGGGCCTGCTGGTCGGCGCCGTCCCGGCGGCGGCCGTCGACCAGCAGGAGCCGGTCGTGGTGTGCTCGCTGGCCGACCAGCGACTGACCGAGGTGTCCGGACTGGTGGCCGACGGGGAGCGCTGGTACGCGATCAACGACGGCGGCACCAAGTCCGTCGTGTACGTGCTGCGGCGGGACTGCGCCGTCGAGAAGACGATCACCGGGCCGACCGACCCCTACGACGTGGAGGACCTGGCCAGGACGCCGGACGGCACCTTCTGGCTGGCCGACACCGGCGACAACGACAAGAAGCGGGACACGGTCGCGCTGATCGCGCTGACCCCGGCCGGCAAGTCGAAGCTGTACCGGTTGACCTACCCGGACGGGCCGCACGACACCGAGGCGCTGTTGGTCGACCGGGCCAACGTGCCGTACCTGATCACCAAGAACCCGCTGGGCACCGCCGACATCTACCGGCCTACCGCCGAACTCGCCAGCCCGGGTCCGACCGCGCTGCAACACGTCGGCCAGCTCCGCCTGACCAGCACGAACACCCCGGGCGGGCCGGTCACCGGCCTGGTCGGCTCGGTGCTGGTGACCGGTGCGGCCTCGATGGCCGACGGGTCGGTGGTGGCGGTGCGCACCTATACCGAGGCTTATCTGTGGGCGGTGCCGAACGGCGATCTGCTGGCCGCCCTGGCGAGCGAGCCGGTGCGGGTGCCGCTGCCCAACGAGCAGCAGGGCGAGGCGATCGCCTTCGAGCCGGACGGGTCGCTGGTGTCGGCGTCGGAGGGCGCCGGAACGCCCGTCCGCATCGTGTCCGGAGCCGCCGCGCTGGTCGCGCCGGAGCCGCCTCCGGTGACCGAGACCCCAGCGCCGCAGGCCGCCGGCGGTAATGGTGAGGCCGGCGCGGGGGAGCAGGACGGGGACGGGCTGCCCACCCTTCCGGCCATCGGGCTCACCGTCGTCATCATCGGCGGCTCGCTGCTGTTCCTCCGGCGCCGTCGCCGCCGCGGTTAGAGGCGCCGCAGTACCGCGACCACCTTGCCGAGGATGGTGGCGTCGTCGCCGGGGATCGGTTCGTAGGCGTCGTTGTGCGGCATCAGGAGGACGTGCCCGTCGCGGCGCTTGAACGTCTTCACGGTGGCCTCGCCGTCGATCATGGCCGCGACGATCTCGCCGTTGTCGGCGGTGGGCTGCTGGCGGACCACGACCCAGTCGCCGTCGGCGATCGCGGCGTCGATCATGGAGTCGCCGGCCACCTTGAGCAGGAACAGCGAGCCGTCGCCGACGAGTTCCTTGGGCAGGGGGAAGACGTCCTCGATGGCCTCCTCGGCGAGGATCGGCCCACCGGCGGCGATCCGGCCGAGCACCGGCACGTAGGTGGGGTGCGGGCGGACCGGCTCGGCCTGCTCGACCGCGGTGCTGACCAGGGTGGCCGGGTCGGCGTCCGGAGGCAGCACGCCGATGGCGCGCGGCCGGTTGGGGTCGCGCCGCAGGTACCCCTTCTGTTCCAGGGCGCGCAGCTGGTAGGAGACCGAGGAGGTCGAGGTGAGGCCGACCGCCTCGCCGATCTCGCGGACGCTGGGCGGGTAGCCGAACCGTTCGACCCAGGCGCGGATCACCTCGAGCACCTCGCGCTGCCGGATCGGCAGTTCCTCACTCTCGGGCTGCTCGACGTCGGGGAAGCTCCGCAGGTTCCCCTTGAGCGGCTTGCGCTTGGGGATGCCCTTGGGCACTCCGCCAGGTTTGCGTGGCACTGCTGTTCCTCTCCTCGGTCCCGGTGCTGGTCTGCTGTTTTGACGCTAGCCCTCGGCCGGTACTAGATCAAACACCTGTTCGACGACACGCCGGGCGATTCTCGATTTTGTCGGTGCCGCGTGATAGACATTCGCACGAAGGTTCGATCGAACCAGTGTTCGATGCTCGAGCAGGTGTTCGACGACAGGCGAGGAGGTTGTCGTGGCTGTTCTGGACGTCCCGGCGAACCGGTCGGTCACATCCCCGGCGCGGCGCGTGGGGGAGATCGAGCGCCCACCATCCCGCCCCCGCCCGGCATCGGCCCCGCGGGTGCTCGCCCCGGTGGCGTGCGACCATCGCCGCGCCCCCGTCCCGATGTACCTGGTGGTCCTGCTGGCCCTGGCCACCTGCCTGGCCGTGTTCGCCCTAGGCATCCTCTCCAACGTGTCGGCCCCCGCCGTCCCCGAGCGCACCGCCGTGGTCCGCGTCGAACCCGGCGAGACCCTCCTCGACGTCGCCGAACGCATGGCCCCCTCAGCCGACCCCACCGCCGTCGTCGCCCGCATCCGCGAGCTCAACGCCCTCCCCAACTCCACCGTCCACCCCGGCCAACCCCTCCGCGTCCCCACCGACCACTAACCCCACCCACCCGCCCGAACCCCCACGCCCCGCCCCTCCCAGCCCGCGAGTTCCAGTGGGGGCCGGCGAACTCCGTTGGGGGTCGGCGAGTTCCGGTGGGAGGCCGGCGAGTTGCGCTCCGAGCCCGGCCGAGTACCCGGCCCGGCGAGTCCCCCCTTCCAGCCCGGCGAGTCCCCCCTTCCAGCCCGGCGAGTCGCCACTTCCAGCCCGGCGAGTTCCCGGTTGGGGGTCCGGCGAGTTGCCGCTCCGAGTTCGGGTGAGTCCCAGGCCCGGCGAGTTCCCCTTCCAGTCCGGCGAGTCGCCCGTTCCAACCTGGCGAGTTCCGGTTGGGTCCGGCGAGTTGCCGCTGGGGTTCGGGTGAGTCCCGGGCCTAGCGAGTTCCTCGTTCCAGTCCGGCGAGTCGCCACTTCCCGCCTGGCGAGTTCCCGGTTGGGGGTCCGGCGAGTTGCCGCTGCGAGAGCGGGTGAGTCCCTGGCCCGGCGAGTTCCCGTTCCAGTCCGGCGAGTCGCCACTTCAGCCTGGCGAGTTCCCTTTCCAGCCTGGCGAGGTCCAGTGGGGTCCGGCGAGTCGCCACTTCCAGTCCGGTGAGTCGCCACTTGCAGCCCGGCGAGTCGCCACTTCCAGCCCGGCGAGTTCCCGGTTGGGGGTCTGGCGAGTTGCCGCTCCGAGTGCGGGGGAGTTTCCCGGCCCGGCGAGTCGCCCGCTCGGGTCCGGCGAGTTGCCGGTTTCAGCACCGCGAGTCCCGGGCTGGGGGCCGCGTTCGGGCTCGGCGAGTTGGCTGGGGTGCGGCGGGTTACCGGTCTGGTGCCGGGGCGAGGTCCCTGGCGAGTCGGTTCTTGGGATGTGCGGTTGTCCTCTCGCGGGCCCGAGGGGCGGGCACGAGGCTGGCATCCTTGATGGGCGCGGTCGTCGTGTCGGCTTGCATCATGTGGCGTCTCGGCATAGCGTGCACCCCTAGATGTAGTAGTTACATCGCTGTAGTTAGTCCACAGGTTGGGGCGGGTTGTCCACCGCTCATCCACAAAATGATCACCAGAGGGGGTCTGCGATGAGGTGTCCGTTCTGCCGTCACCCTGACTCCCGGGTGGTCGACTCGCGCGAGGTCGACGAGGGTCAGGTGATCCGGCGGCGGCGGTCGTGCTCGAAGTGCAGCCGGCGCTTCACCACGGTCGAGGAGGCCGTGCTCGCCGTGGTCAAGCGGTCCGGGGTGACCGAGCCGTTCAGCCGCGAAAAAGTCGTCACCGGGGTACGCCGGGCCTGCCAGGGCCGGCCGGTCGACGAGGACGCACTGCAGCAGCTTGCCCAGCGGGTCGAGGACTCGATCCGGTCGACCGGGTGCGCGGAGGTTCCCAGCCACGAGGTGGGCCTGGCGATCCTGGGACCGCTCCGGGAGTTGGACGAGGTCGCGTACCTCAGGTTCGCCAGCGTCTACCGCTCCTTCAGCTCGATCGAGGACTTCGAGAAGGAGATCGCGGACCTGCGGGCCACGGAGAACTGACCACGGGGTGGCGACACCCCAACCAGGAACATTCGAAATACGGGGAGAGATCGATGACGGAAACCGTCGGGACACCGGCGGCGGGGCGCCGCGCGAAGGTGAACGGGTCGCGCCTGAACGTGCGGCGGGTGTACACGACCGAGGGCGTGCACCCATACGACGAGGTCACCTGGGAACACCGCGACGTGGTGATGACCAACTGGCGCGACGGCACCGTCAACTTCGAGCAGCGTGGCGTGGAGTTCCCCGACTTCTGGTCGGTCAACGCCACCAACATCGTCACCAGCAAGTACTTCCGCGGCGCCGTGGGCACCCCGGTGCGCGAGTACTCGCTCAAACAGTTGATCGACCGCGTGGTGCGGGCCTACGTCGCCGCGGGCACCGAGCACGGCTACTTCGGCTCGCCCGCCGAGGCCGAGATCTTCGAGCACGAGCTGACCTGGATGCTGCTGCACCAGGTGTTCAGCTTCAACTCGCCGGTCTGGTTCAACGTCGGCACCAACTCTCCGCAGCAGGTCAGCGCGTGTTTCATCCTCGCCGTCGACGACACGATGGACTCGATCCTGAACTGGTACCGCGAGGAAGGGCTGATCTTCAAGGGCGGTTCGGGCGCGGGGCTGAACCTGTCCCGGATCCGGTCCTCCAAGGAGCTGCTTTCCTCCGGTGGCACGGCTTCCGGGCCGGTGTCGTTCATGCGCGGGGCGGACGCGAGCGCGGGGACGATCAAGTCCGGCGGGGCCACCCGGCGGGCGGCCAAGATGGTCGTGCTGGACGTCGATCACCCCGACATCGAGCAGTTCATCGAGACCAAGGCGCGCGAGGAGCACAAGATCCGCGCGCTGCGCGACGCCGGGTTCGACATGGATCTCGGCGGCAACGACATCACCTCGGTGCAGTACCAGAACGCCAACAACTCGGTGCGCGTCACCGACGAGTTCATGCGCG
>NZ_DASTBH010000216.1:0-26188 GCF_035712165.1 Actinophytocola sp.
CCTGGATGGCCAGGTTGGCCGCGTTGACCGAGTTCTCGCTGGCGTAGAGCTTGGCCATGGACGCCTCGGTGGAGAACGGCAGGCCGCGGTCGACCAGATCGGCGACCCGCCAGACCAGCAGCCGCGCGGCGTCGGTGGAGACCGCCATGTCCGCGAGCATCTCCTGGACCAGTTGGAACCCGGCGATCGGGCGGCCGAACTGGGTGCGCTCGCCCGCGTACTTCAGGCTGGCCTCCAGCGCCGCCCGGGCCAGGCCGACGCACCCGGCGGCCACCGACATCCGGCCCTTGTCCAGCGCCGCCATCGCGACCCGGAAACCCTTGCCCTCGTCGGAAAGCCGGGCGCTGTCCGGCACCCGCACGCCGTCCAGGACCAGTTCGCCGGTGGACTGGCCGCGCAGCCCGAGCTTGCCCTTGATCTCCCGGTGGGCGAAGCCCGGCGAGTCGGTGGGCACCAGGAAGGCGGTGATGCCGCGCGGGCCGGGCTCGCCGGACCGGGCGAAGATCAGCGCGACGTCGGCCCAGGTGCCGTTGGTGATGAACATCTTCGACCCGGAGATCACCCAGTCGTCGCCGTCGCGGACCGCCCGGGTGGACAGGCTGGCCGCGTCCGACCCGGTGTCCGGCTCGGTCAGGCCGAAGCAGGCCAGCGACTCCCCCGAGCACAGCCGAGGCAGCCACCGCTGCTTCTGCTCCTCGGTGCCGAAGGTCAGGATGGTCTTGCCGACCAGGCCCAGCGACACCGAGACGATGCCGCGCACCGCGGTGTCCCCGCGGCCCAACTCCTCCATCATCAGGCAGTAGGCCAGGTGGTCCCCGCCGGACCCGCCGTAGCTCTCCGGGATGGTCAGCCCGAGGAACCCGACCTTGGCCAACTTGTCCACGATCGACCGGTCCACCGACTCGGCCCGGTCCCAGGCCGCCGCGTACGGCACGACCTCGGCATCGATGAAGTCCCGCGCGAGGTCGCGCAACGCCGTCTGCTCGTCGGTCAGCGTGAGGTCCATGTGCAGAGTTTCCCCAACCCGCCGCCACCGCCGACAGCGACGTGACCGAGCGCACAGTGTTGCTTCAATGGTGCGCGGGATCGGATCTGCGGGCAGGCCCCACTGCCCAGCGGTGACGCCCTGACCAAACGATGGCCTGCCGCCACAGATCCGGGCCTCCGGCCGCGCACCGGCAGCTACGGCACAGGGGCTCCGTGCTGGGCCACCCACCGGTCCATCGCGTAGCTGACCATGGTGATCAGGGTCTGCTTGACCGACTCCCGGTCCCGCGCGTCGCACGGCACGATGGGGATGTCCGGCCCGATCGCCAGCGCGTCGCGCACCTCTTCGACCCCGTGCCGCAGCACCCCGTCGAAACAGTTCAGCCCGATGACGTAGGGCAGGTGGCGTTCCTCGAAATAGTCGATCGGCGAGAAGGAGTCGGACAGTCGTCTGGTGTCGGTGAGCACGACCGCGCCGATCGCCCCGCGCACCAGGTCGTCCCACATGAACCAGAACCGCTGCTGGCCGGGCGTGCCGAACAGGTAGAGCACCAGATCCGACTCCAGCGAGACCCGTCCGAAGTCCATCGCCACGGTCGTGGTGGCCTTGTTGGGCGTCGAGTCGAGATCGTCGATGCCGGCGCTGGCCTCGGTCATGGCGGCTTCGGTGGTCAGCGGTCTGATCTCGGAGACCGCGCCGACGAACGTGGTCTTGCCCGCGCCGAAGCCGCCCCCGACGACGATCTTGACCGACGTCATCGTTGAAGCCGTGGATTCGTCCGTTTCGTTAGAGCCGACGGAGTCCACTCAAGACCCTTTCCATCAGTAGTAGGTGTGCTTTGTTGGAACCGCCGGTCGCGGTGCGGTGCACGATCACCAGGCCCAGGCTCGCCATGTCGCCGACCAGGACCTTGGCGACGCCGAGCGGCACGCCCAGCAGCGTGGCCACCTCGGCCACCGAGCGCGGCTCCCGGCACAGTTCGGCCACCGCCCGGTGCTCGGCCTGGGCTACCGCGTTGAGGTTCGCGCCCCGGTCCGACGTGCTGACCAGCGCCTCGATCCGCAGGTCAACCGAGGACCGGGTGCGGCCCCGGGTCCAGGAGTACGGCCGCACGATCGACGCGTCCTCGCCGGTCCCGGCGTCCACCGCGAGCCCTTCGACATCCAGCGCCTGGTCCAGCGTGAAGTGACCGGGCCCGTACCGGGCCAGGTCGGGCGGCAGTGGCTGGGTGGGCGGGTCGTCGCCGCCGCCCGACCGCTGCGGTCGCCGGCCGCCGAAGGTGATTCCGTTGACGACCTCGGCGAAGATCTCGTCGATACTCATGCCGGCCTCATGCCGGCTGACCAACCATGCGACCGGTGGTCCGCAGTTCGGGGGCCAGGATCTGGCCGACGCGGTCCACCAGCAAGGTCATCTCGTAGGCCACCTGACCGATGTCGCAGGCCGGCGCGGCGAGCACGGCCAGGCAGGACCCGTCGCTGATGGCCATCAGCAGCATGATTCCGCGTTCCATCTCGACGATGGTCTCCCGGACGTCGCCGGCCTCGAAGCACTGCGCCGCCCCCTTGGCCAGGCTGACGCAGCCGGACGCGATGGCCGCGAGCTGGTCGGCGCGGTCCGGCGGGAGTCCGACCGAACTGGTCAGCACGAGGCCGTCCGCGGAGACGACCACGGCGTGGGCGACGCCGGGAATACGCGCAACGAAGTCGTTGACCAGCCATCCGAACTGGTTCGGTTGCGCCTGCGCCGATGTCATTCACTCTCCTTGTCGTCCTGGACGGGACCGGCGCCTGCGGCGATCTCGTCCCCTGATGTCCGCGGCCGGCCGCCGACGCTGCGCCGGCCCTTGCTCAGACCGCGCTGGAGGTTGCCCAGCCGGCTGCGTAGCTCGACCGCACGGTCCAGTTGCGGCCGGCGGTTGCCCCCGCCGTGGCTGCCGTCCTCGACGGCGGCGGCGGGTTGGGTCGCCCTCGGCATCCGGCGCGGCAGGCCGCCCGCGGTGACTTCGGCAGGTGCGGCGGGCAACCGGGTGCCGTTCGGCTCGGCGATGAGCGGTACACCGACCGGCTCCGCGACGATCCGGGCGATCGCCTCCGCGACTGCCGCGTCGGAGTCGGGGGCGCCGTCGGCCGGCCGCTCGTCCGCGGCGCCCCCGTCCGGTTGCGGGCTGGACCGGCCGGCGCTGCCCGGCAGGAGGTTCTGCCGGGGCTTGCGCCGGGGCAGCCCGCTGTCGGTGAAGTCGTCCGGTTGGGACTGGGAGATCTCCTGCGCGGCCTGGAATCCCACATCCGCGGCGAAGTTCCAGCTTTCGTCGGCGGTGTGGTCACTGATCGACCGGAACCAGGCCGAGATCATCTCGTCGAAGATCGGGGTGTTCTCGACCGGCAGCGGTGGCGGAGCCGGCTGCGGGTCGACGGACCACCAGTCGCTGTCCGGCTCGGGTATCCGCTCGACCGGACCGGCCTCCAGGTCCGGTGGCGGAGCGAACTGTCCGGGCACCCGGCGCGGGAGCTCGTGGTCCTCGACGGCCGGCGGTTCCGGCCGGCGCTCCACCGGTTCCGGTGCGTCCACTTCGAACGAGACGCCGTTGACCGGGGGCGGTTCGTCGGGTTGCGCGGCCGGCCAGCGCCGGCGCGGCAGCGTGCCCTGATCCTGGGCGAAGCCGTTGACCTGGTCGGGCTGCGGGTGGTGGGCGGCGCCGTTGGCCGATCCGTTGACCAGGCCGTCCGGGTACACCGGTGGCTCGGGATAGCCGGTGGGCGCCGGGAACGCCGCGGTCGGCTGTTCCGGGCGGGTGGTGGTCACCAGGTCGGCCGGCAGCGTCACGGTCGCCCGCACGCCCTGGATGTTCTTGCCGCCGTGCAGCGAGACCTCGACGCCGTGCCGGCTGGCCAGCCGGCCCACGACGAACAGGCCCATCCGGCGGGACGTGGACACGTCCACCGTGCCGGCGTTGGCGAGCTTGGCGTTCGCTGCCGCCAGTTCGGCCTCGCTCATTCCGATGCCCTCGTCGAGGATCGCCACGCAGACGGTGCCGTCCTCGAACGAATGGCTGGCGATCGTGACCTGCGTGCCCGGCGCGGAGAAGGCCGTGGCGTTGTCCAGCAGTTCGGCGACCAACCGGACGAGGTCACCGACCGCGTACCCCACGATCAGCACGTCCGGCGGCGGCAGCAGGGAAACCCGTTGGTACTGCTCGATCTCCGACACCGCCGCGCGCAGCAGGTCGGCGATCGGGGCGGGGCGCTGGTTGCGCCGGCCGGGCTCGGCGCCGGAGAGCACCATCAGGTTCTCGTTGTTGCGGCGCATCCGGGTGGCGAGATGGTCCAACTGGAACAGGGTGGCCAGCTGCTCCGGGTCCTCCTCGTCGCGCTCGAGCCGTTCGAGCAGCTGCAGCTGCCGCTGCACCAGGCCCTGGCTGCGCCGGGAAAGGTTGACGAACACGTCGCCGTACCTGGCCCGCAGCCCGGCCTGCTCCGTGGCCAGCCGCAGCGCCTGCCGGTGCACGGCGTCGAACGCCCTGGCGACCTGCCCGACCTCGTCGGCCGAGCGGACCGGAACCGGCTCCACCACCGGCTCCTGCACTCCGCCGCTGTCCCTGATCCGTTCCACGGCCCGGGGCAGGCCGTGCTCGGCGACGTCGAGGGCGCTGGTGCGCAGCACGTTCAGCGAGCCGAGCAGGTGCCGGCCGATCACGATCATCACGGCCACCGCGACGACGAGCGCCATCAGCAGGAGCACCGAGGCCAGTCCGGCGCCGTTGCTCGCCTCGTCCTGCAGTGCGCCGGATCGCCGCTCGATCTGGGTGCCCAGGGTTGCGGTCACCGCTGCCGTCCGGTCCGCGGCGTCGTCGGAGCTGGCGTGCCAGGTCGCGCCGTCGATCTCCAGCGGGTGGCCGGGCGCCGAGGACATCGCCACCTGCACGAGGTTCTCCCGCTCGGCCACGCCCGAGCCGTTGACCTTGCCGGAGAAGTCCTGCTGCTGAGCCAGGTTGGCGTCGGTGCGGAACTCGGCGAGCCGGTCGGACAGCCGGGCCTGGGAGGCGTGCAGCGCGCCGAGCTGCTCCTCCGCGAACCTGCCGTTGGCCAGCCCGAGGCCGACCAGCGCCTGCTGGTAACGGATCTCCTCCTTGGCCACCTCGAGGTCGTGCAGCGCGACCGCGGTGCTGGCCAGCGCCGGGTCGAGCACCTCGGCGGCCGCCGCGCGGTTGAAGTTCAGCAGGGAGTTGATGATCACCGTGTAACCGGTGAGCGCGTTGGGAGCGTCGACCCGTCCGGCCGCGACCTCTCGGCGCAGGACGGGGAGCTCACCGAGCTGGGCGCTCACCTCGCCGAACCGGGCCTTGGTGATCTCGGTGTGGAAGCTGGCCCGGCCGGCGGCCCGGACCGTCGCCTGCAGGGCGGTGTTGACGATGTCCTGCTCGTCGGCCAGTTCCCCGGACAGCGTGCCCATGTTGCCCTGGCCCATGGCGAGCAGCGCCGTCGTCGCGGTGCGCTCGCGCTGCAGTCCGTCGGTCAGCGGACGCAGTTGCTCGTTCACCTCGACCAGGCGGTCCACCCACCGGTAGGAGTCCGCCCGGTCCACCTGGTCGCCGATCTGCATGGCCCCCAGCACGATCGCGAACACGACCGGGACCAGGGTGACCGCGGCGAGCTTGGTCGGGATGTTCCAGTCCCGCCAGTTGAGCAGCAGCCGGAGCAGAGACGGCTCCCGGCCGGGCACGTAGTCCTCGGTATCGGGCGGCTTCTCCGCTCGGGAAATGCTGGGTCCTATGGTCTCTGTCACGCGTGAATCCTCCGCGGCCGTCGATGCGTGATGGCGTTGTCGGGCAATGCTGATCCGCCGTGGAAGAACTGGGGTGCTGCGTCCGTGGCGGGCGAGATCCGAGGGTCGATCGTACATAGCCGCAGATGATCGTCACGACAATTCAAAAAGTGCCGTGCGACCAGGGAAAGTGGTCACAAAAACGCCGGTGCGGCGTTGGGAAGCGGGCCGAGGTGCGGGCAAAGATCAGCACCTTTCTACGATGTGTCATGATCATCTTGCCTTGATAGCGCGATCGGGCTACCTCGGTCCGAGCCGTTCGGAAACGATTCACCTGGCCGCCTCCCGGCGTCGGCACAGGGCCCGGCGCACCTACCGTGAACTGCGGTTATGCCTGATCGACAGTTCCGCCCGGCGGCTTCTGAAATTCGCTCCCTCGGTTATTATCGCCGAGTTTCGCTACGGATTGTCGCGCATAAGTTCACCTGGACGTGTGAAGCCATCGAGGCACCGGTCCGACATTATGCGTTCTGCCCACCCGTGGTTACTATGTCGCGCCAGGACAAAGCATTCTTCAATCCAGGCGAGGATCGGATGACCGACGTGGCACCACTCCCGACGGCGATCCAGACGGGCGCCCCGGCGTTCGGCGGAATCGACCGCATACCGCCCGAGCACCCGGAAAATGCGCGTCCGGACTTCATCCGGATCCACGGAAGCGCAGAGTTCGGCGAGCTCAGACACCGGTTCCGGGCCTTCGTCGTTCCGGTCAGCGCGCTGTTCTTCGTCTGGTACCTGACCTACGTGCTGCTCACCGTCTACGCCCGGGGGCTGATGGGCATCAAGGTGATCGGCTCGATCAACGTCGGCCTGGTGCTCGGCCTGCTCCAGTTCGCCTCCACCATCGCGATCACCATCGCCTACCAGCGCTACGCCCGGCGCCGGATCGACCCGCAGGTGCGGCTCATCCGGGCCCGCTCCGGGATCGCCGACAAATGATCACGGCGACCGGCATCACGGGCAGCCCCGCCCTCAACACCATGGTGTTCGCCGCGTTCGTGGTGATCACTCTGTTCGTCGTCTACCGGGTCAGCAACCGCAACTCCTCGACCACCGACTACTACGCGGCCGGCAGCGCGTTCACCGGGTCGCAGAACGGCATCGCGATCACCGGCGACTACCTGTCCGCCGCGTCCTTCCTCGGCATCGCAGGTGCCATCGCGGTGCACGGCTACGACGGGTTCCTCTACTCGATCGGCTTCCTGGTGGCCTGGCTGGTCGCCCTGCTGCTGGTCGCCGAACTGGTCCGCAACACCGGCCGGTTCACCATGGGCGACGTGCTGGCCTACCGGATGCGGCAGCGCCCGGTGCGCGCCGCGGCCGCGACGTCCACCTTGGTCATCTCGCTGTTCTACATGCTGGCCCAGATGGCCGGCGCCGGCGGTCTGGTCGCGTTGCTGCTCGGCGTGCACGACAAGGGCGGGCAGGCGCTGGTGATCAGTGGCGTCGGGCTCATCATGATCCTGTACGTGCTGGTCGGCGGGATGAAGGGCACCACCTGGGTGCAGATCATCAAGGCGGCCATGCTGGTGCTGTGCGTCGTGCTGATGACCGTGTTCCTGCTCGGCAAGTTCGGGTTCAGCATCTCCAGCCTGCTCGACGAGGCGGCCCACAACAGCGCCAAGGGCGAGCGGTTGCTCGAACCCGGCGGGCAGTACGGCAAGACACCGATCGGCAAGCTGGACTTCATCTCGCTGTCCCTGGCGCTGATCCTCGGCGCCGCCGCGCTTCCGCACGTGCTGATGCGGTTCTACACGGTGCCCAACGCGCGGGAGGCGCGCCGGTCGGTGGTCTGGGCCGTGTTCGCCATGTCCGTCTTCTACGCGGCCACGCTGGTGATCGGGTACGGCGCCTCGGCCCTGGTGGGGTCGGAGCGGATCCTCGCCTCGACCGGGCGGGAGAACTCCGCGGCCCCGCTGCTCGCCTTCGAGATCGGCGGCACGGTCCTGCTCGGGGTCGTGGCCGCGGTGGCCTTCGCGACGATCCTCGCCGTGGTCGCCGGGCTGACCATCACCGCGTCCGCGTCGTTCGCGCATGACGTGTACGCCAACATCTTCCGGCCTGGCCGCACCGACTCCGCCCAGGAGGTCCGGGTCGCCCGGCGCACCGCGGTGATCATCGGTGGACTGTCGATCATCGGCGGAATCCTGGCCAACGGCCAGAACGTGGCCTTCCTGGTGGCGCTGGCCTTCGCGTTCGCCGCGTCGGCCAACCTGTCCACCCTGCTCTACTCGCTGTTCTGGAAGCGGTTCAACACCAGCGGGACGCTGTGGGCGATGTACGGCGGGCTGAGCTGCTGTCTGGTCCTGGTGCTGTTCTCGCCGCTGGTGTCCGGCGCACCGAGCTCGATGGTGCACGGGGTCGACTTCCATCTGTTCCCGCTCACCAACCCGGGCATCATCTCGATCCCGTTCTCGTTCCTGTGCGGCTACCTCGGCACCGTGCTGAGCAAGACCGACCGCGCCGACCCCGCCAAGCAGGCCGAGATGGAGGTCCGCTCCCTCACCGGGATCGGCGCCTAGCGACGAACCCGGTAGCGCAGGTGGGTCGCGTCGCGGCCCTCGAGGCGCCGGACGAGCTCCAGTTCGACGTGGTCGCCGGCCCTGTCCTCGAACAGCCGGCGGCCGCCGCCCAACAGGACCGGAACGAGGTGGATCTCCAGCTCGTCGAGCTGGCCGGCGTTCAACAACGCGTGTGCCGCGCCCGCGCCGTGCACCAGCACGGCACGATCACCGGCGGCGGCCCGGGCATCGGTGGCGCAGGCCAGGACATCGGTATAGAACTTCGCGCTGCCCGGCGGCTCATCGCCCTCGTCGATGTGATGGGTCAGCACGTGGATCGGCACGCCGTCGTGGTGGTCGCCCTGCCATCGGCCGGCGAGCTCGAACGTGCGCCGCCCGGAGATCACGGCGCCGGTCGCCATCGCCTCGCCGTACACCTGCCCGTTGATGCCCGGGGACAGCCGGTCGTCGAGCCAGTTGAACAACCGCCCCCCGTCGCGGCCGAGCTCCTGCCCGGCACGGTCGTCCGGTCCGGCGATGAAGCCGTCCAGCGACATCGACATGTACAGCCGGATCGGTGCGTTCATGGCTACATCCAGGGTCCGAGTTCGATGTCGGCCGGCAGCTCCGCGCGGCCGGTGAGCCAGGCGAGCAGCCGGCGCGAGTCCGGACCGGACAACCGCCCGGGCAGGCGCTTGAGCGCGTGCGCCAACTCCCAGTCCAGGTAGAAGTCCGGCCAGTCGGCCGGTTCGTAGCCGAGGCCGAGGTCGACGTGATGGATCTCGACCTCGCGCAGCCGGCGCAGCGGGCTGCCGCTGATCGGGAACCTGTCGTCGCCCAGGAAATGATCGTTGGGCCAGCCGGCCGCCGCGCACCGGTCCCAGGCCTCTTCCAGCCGCCGGGCAGAGTCCGCGACGTCGGCGGCGAGCTCGCCGGCCGGCCGGCCGGCGCCGTCCTCGATGTCCTGGTCCCGTTGGGACATCCCGCCCGGGTAGCGGGCCAGATCCTCGCCGCGCAGCGCCCCGGACAGCCGGTGCGCGTGGCCGTCGGCGTTGCGGGCGATGTGCGTCAGGACGTGCCCGACAGTCCAGTCCGGTAACCGGCTGGGCTGCCGCGCGACCTCGTCGGTGACGGCCTTGGCGGTGGCCAGGACACGCTCGTGCGCGGCCCGGCAGGCGGCCACCACCGCCGCGGGATCGATGTCAGGCACCGGCGATCTCGCCGGTGACCTTGCGTTCGGCGATGAACGACACGAACGGGATCATCCCGGCGACCAGCACCAGCAGCACGCGCCGCACCGGCCAGCGGACCTTCAGCGCAAGGTCCACCGTGGCCAGGAAGTACAGGATGTAGAGGAAGCCGTGCACCGGGCCGATGATCTTCGTGTACTGCTCCTGGCCGAAGCCGTAGTCGAGGATCATGGCGGTGCACAGGGCGAGCAGGCCGACGCCCACCACGTAGGCCATCACCCGGAACCGCGCCAGAGCGCCCCGGACTCCGGCCGCGGGCACCGCCTGGGCGGGGTGCTCCTCGTCGGAGAGCACCGGCGGTTCGGTCATCGTCTTCTCTCCTGCTGGTCTCGGGCGTTCAGTGCGGCAAGGTAGCGGTTGTACGCGGCCAACTCGTCGTCGTCCTCGTCCGGCGGCCCGGCCACCGGCGCGGGAGCGCTGGGTTTCGGCTCGGGCCTCGGTGCCGGTTCCGCGTCGTGCTGCCGACGCAACCGCCGCAGCCGCCAGAACAGGAACGCGGGGAACAACCCGAACAGCGGCCACTGCAGGACGTACCCCAGGTTCTGCCAGCTTCCGGTCGCCGACTCGAACCGCTCCCACTGCCACCAGGCGAGTCCCAGACACAGCACGAACGCCAGCACCGACACCCCGACTATCGCCAGCCGGCGTGGAGTGATCAGGCTGCCGCGCACGACCCGACGCTAACACCCGGTCTCAGGCCATGGCCGCAGCGGTGCGGGCGTAACCGTCGGCCAGGCCGAAGACCTTCTGGCCGTAGGGCACCGAGTTGTTGTAGGACAGCACCCCCGCCCACCAGCCGGCGCCGGTGGCCAGGTCACGCCCGCCTGCGCACAGGTAGCGGGCGGCCGACAGCGCGGCGTCGTCGAGCTGCTGCGGGTCGGCCCGGCCGTCCGAGTTCCCGTCGGCGGCCCAGGCCCGCCAGGTGGACGGGATGAACTGCATCGGGCCGACCGCGCGGTCCAGTGCCGCGTCCCCGTCCAGCGCGCCGCCGTCGGTGTCCGGCACCGCACGCACGCCGGCCGAGCCGTCCAGCGGGACGCCGATCACCGGCTTCGACGGGCGGCCGTCCGCGCCGAGCGTCGCTCCGCCGTACTGGCCGTGGTTGGACTCGACCCGCCCGATCCCGGCCAGCGTCGCCCAGGACAGGCGGCAGCCCGGGCCGGTGGACCGGAGCACGATCTCGGCGTTGCCGTAGGCGAGCAGCGCCCGGGCCGGGATCCCGGTCGGGCCGGCCATCCGGTCGGCCCAGGCCCGCAACGGGTCGGCGCCGGCGGTCCCGGCCTGCGGACGAGGTTCGGTCAGGTCGGCCGGCGCCGCCGAGCCCGGCTCGACCTGCACGGCCGGCACGTTCCAGGCCGGCGCGTCCGCGGCGGGACGGTCGGCGGGCGCCGTGGTCAACCGGAGCAGCCAGAACCCTGCCGCGGCGAGCACCACCGCGAGGAGTACCAGGGTCAACCGGCCGAGGAGGCGCACATCGAGGTCAACGAGACCGGCGGCGGGACGTTACGGCCGGTCAGGCCACGCCGTCGCGCCGCTGCTGGCGCTGCAGCCGGGCCACGCACCACGCGGGGGCGCTGCCCCGGCGCAGGTGATCGAGCACGGTCAGGGGTCCGAGCCGGCGGCTGAGGTCGGACGGGGACAGCCCGGCCGCCCGGTAGTCCAGCGCCCGCTGGTCCAGGGGGCTGATGCCGGCGTCCCACCATTCGGTGGCCTCGGCGAGCCCGCCCACCATCTGCCACCAGCCGGCCGCCGCGGCGATCAGGTCCGGTGGCACGTCGGGCAGCCGCTTGCGCATCGCGGCGACGAACCGCGGGTCCGCGCCCTGGACCGGAGCCCAGGTCGCCGCGCCGGAACGGGGCCGCTGTCCGGGGATACCCGGTTGGGGGATGGGCGCTTCAGCGAGCCACTCCGAGGCGATCCGGTTGATCTCCTCGGACTCGGCGTCCTGCGTGCGCTCCGCCGTCCATTGCCGTAACAGAGCGTCGACCCCGGGGTCGTCGAGCATCGTGCCTCCTCGAGGTGCTGGCCGTCACGCCGGAGGTCTCCCCTGGATGTTTGCGTGAACCGTATTGGGCCGGAGGCAAGATTGCTAGATCTGAATCGAGACGGAACCCAGGATGTGGGCAGACGTGCGGGCAAAGCACCCGAACGGTCCACTGTAGATCATTTTGGGTGGATGGTTGGTCACTCAACGTGTCAGGCGAAGATGTTGCGCATGAAGGTGATGATCGCCTCCGCGCCTTCCCTCAACCAGCCAAGGATGTCCTGCACGGCCTGCCCGGCCGCGGCCGGCTGGGTGATCACGTAGAACAACACGATGGCCGCCACGACGATGGTGAGGATCTTCTTGACGTCCATTGCACACTCCGTCCACTGCTACCCCGCGCGTCCCCCGACGTCCGGTCGAGGCACCCACCTTACGGTGAGTACACCATCACGCACACCACTCTATGGGTTCCCCACCCGAGCACCCAAGGAGACACGCTCAAATGATCGACTGCGTTGCCGTCGAGCGGTCCGGCCCGGTGTTCACCGTCCTGTTGAACCGCCCGGAGGCGCGCAACGCCGTTGACGGGCCTACCGCCGCGGCGCTCGTGGCGGCGTTCGAGCGGTTCGAGGCCGACGACGAGGCGCTCGTCGCGGTGCTGGCGGGCGTCGGCCCGGCGTTCTGCGCCGGCGCCGACCTCAAGGCGCTCGGCACCGAACGGAGCAACCGGGCGGCGCCCGACGGCCCCGGCCCCATGGGGCCGACCCGGATGCGGCTGTCCAAGCCGGTCGTCGCCGCGGTCAACGGGCCGGCCGTGGCCGGCGGGCTGGAACTCGCCCTCTGGTGTGACCTGCGGGTCGCCGACGAGACCGCCGTGTTCGGCGTGTTCTGCCGCCGCTGGGGTGTCCCGCTGATCGACGGCGGCACCGTGCGGCTACCCCGCCTGATCGGCCAGAGCCGGGCCCTGGACATGATCCTCACCGGCCGCCCCGTCGACGCGCCGGAGGCGCTCGCCATCGGCCTGGCCAACCGGGTCGTCCCCGCGGGCCAGGCCCGCGCCGCCGCCGAGCAACTCGCCGCCGAGATCGCCCGCTTCCCCCAGACCTGTATGCGCGCCGACCGCGCCTCGGCCCTGACCCAGTGGTCCCTCCCCGAGCCCGACGCCCTGCGCCAGGAGTTCGACGGCGGCGTGCGCACCCTCGGTGAAGCCCTCGAGGGCGCCGCCCGCTTCACCGCGGGCGCCGGCCGCCACGGCTCGTTCCCGGCCTAGGCGATCACGCCCGCCGCGCGCAGCCGGTCGATCTCGTCGCCCGGCACGCCGAGCTCGGTGAGCACCTCGGTGGTGTCCGAGCGGGGCGTGCGGGGCGCCCGCGGTGCGGCCGCCGGGGTCCGGCCGAACTTGGGCGCGGGGGCCGGCTGGGCGTGGCCGTCCACCTCGACGAACGTGCGGCGGGCGACGTTGTGCGGGTGGGTGCGGGCCTCTTCGGGGGTGAGCACCGGGGTCAGGCACGCGTCGGTGCCCGCGGCGAGCTTCTCCCACTCGTCCCGGGTCCGGGTCCGGATCACGGCGGCGACCTTCGCCCGGACCTCGGGCCACCGGGCCGGATCCAACCGGCCGGAGACGTCGGCCGGCTCGAGGCCGAGCACCCGCACCAGGTCGCCCCAGAACCGCTCCTCGATCGCGCCCACCGCGACGTAGCGGCCGTCGGCGGTCTCGTAGGTGTCGTAGAACGGGGCGCCGCCGTCGAGCATGTTCTCGCCGCGCCCCCGGTTCCACAGGCCGATGTTCTTCAAGCCGTGCAACGCCGTGGTGAGCAGCGCCGCACCGTCCACCATGGACGCGTCGACCACCTGGCCCCGCCCGGAGCCGGCCCGCTCGACCAGCGCGGCCAGGATGCCCATGGCCAGCAGCAGACCGCCGCCGCCGAAGTCGCCGATCAGGTTCATCGGCGGCACCGGCCGCTCCCCCGGCCGCCCGATCGGTTCCAGCGCGCCGGCCAGCCCGATGTAGTTGATGTCGTGCCCGGCGGCGTGCGCGAGCGGGCCGTCCTGCCCCCACCCGGTGATCCGGCCGTAGATCAACCCCGGGTTGCGGGCCAGGCAGTCGGCCGGCCCGAGCCCGAGCCGCTCGGTGACGCCCGGCCGGAAGCCCTCGATCAGCACGTCCGCCCGGTCGATCAGGCGCAGCGCCAGGTCCCGGCCCTCGGCGGACTTGGTGTCCAGGCCGACCCAGCGCCGGCTGCGGGTCAGCGGGTCGTTGGGGAAGCTGAGCACGTCGGCGCCCGGCTTGGCCCGGTCGATCCGGATCACCTCGGCGCCGAGGTCGGCGAGCATGGTGGTGGCGAACGGGGCCGGGGCGAGCCCGACCAGCTCCACCACCCGCAGCCCGGTGAGCGGCCCACTGGCCATACGGCGGTCCTCCTACAGGGTTCGGGAGATGATCTCTTTCATGATCTCGTTGGTGCCGCCGAAGATCCGGCCGACCCGGGCGCCGGTCCACATCCGCGCGATGGGGTACTCGCTCATGTACCCGTAGCCGCCGAACAGTTGCAGGCACTCGTCGGCGACCCGGGACATCCGGTCGGTGGTCCACCACTTGACCATCGCCGCCCCGGACACGTCCAACTCGCCCCGCAGGTGCCGCTCGATGCACTGGTCCAGGAACGCCTTGCTCACCGCGACCTCGGTGGCGCACTCGGCGAGGGTGAACTTGGTGTTCTGGAAGCCGAAGATCTCCCGGCCGAACGCGGTGCGTTCCTTGGTGTAGCGGATGGTCAGCTCCACCGCGGCCGCCATCCCGGCCACCGCCGTCACCCCGATCAGCAGTCGCTCCTGCGGAAGCTGCTGCATGAGCTGGACGAAACCCTGCCCTTCCTCGGAGCCCAGCAGGTTCTCGGCCGGCACCCGGACGTCGTCGAAGAACAGCTCGGAGGTGTCCTGGCCGTGCATGCCGATCTTGTCCAGCACCCGGCCGCGCCGGAACCCCTCGGCGCCCTCGGTCTCGACCACCAGCAGCGACACGCCGCGGGCCTGCTCGCCCGGGTCGGTCTTGGCCACCACGATCACCAGCCCGGCCTGCGCGCCGTTGGTGATGAACGTCTTCGAGCCGTTGAGCACGTAGTGCTCGCCGTCGCGGACCGCCCTGGTCTTGATGTTCTGCAGGTCCGACCCGGTGCCTGGCTCGGTCATCGCGATCGCGCCGACCAACTCGCCGCTGGCCAGCGACGGCAGCCAGCGCCGCTTCTGCTCCTCGGTGCCGTACCCGGCGATGTAGTGCGCGACGATCCCGCTGTGCACGGCGTTGCCCCAGGCCTCGTCGCCGGCCCTGGCCTGCTCCTCGAGCAGGATCGCCTCGTGGGCGAAGGTGCCGCCACCGCCGCCGTACTCCTCCGGGATGGACAGGCACAGCAGCCCGACCTCGCCCGCCTTGTTCCACAGTTCCCGGTCCACGTGCTTGGCCTGGGCCCAGCGTTCCTGATGCGGCGCGAGCTCCTTCTGGCAGAAGGTGTGCGCGAGGTCTCGGAAGGCGTCGAGGTCGTCGGTGAGCCATGAGGATCGCTGGGTGAACGTCACGAGACCTCCTGAAAAACAATCCGGACGGCATGTAAAGTCTGCTCAGAATGTACATCAAGCGACACCGAACCCAGGCCGAGCGCAGCGAACGCACTCGGGAACTGCTGCTCGAGGCGACCATCGAGTGCCTGGTCGAGCTCGGCTACGCGCGCACCACGGTGCAGGAGATCTGCCAACGCGCCGGGCTGTCCCGGGGCGCCCAGCAGCACCACTTCACCACCAAGGCCGAGCTGATGGCCGCCGCCCTGCAGCACCTCTTCGCCCGGCTCAGCCAGCAGGTTCACCACGCCACCGAGGCGCTGCCGGCCGGGCCGGAGCGGATCACCGCCGCGGTCGACCTGCTCTGGCAGTCCTACTCCGGCACGCTGTCCACCGCGGCGATGGAGCTGTGGGTGGCCGCGCGCACCGATCCCGAGCTACGCGCGGTGCTGCTGCCGGTCGACCGCGCGCTCGGCCACGCGACGCTGGAGTTCTACCGCCAGGCGGCCGGTCCGGACACCGACGCCAAGCTGCTGGAGAAGCTGCTGCTGCTCAGCGTGAACCTGACCCGGGGCCTGGCCCTTGACGCGATGCTCGGCGGCGACCCGGGCCGCCGCTCGGCCCTGCTCGACGAGTGGAAGGCGATGGTGCGCGAGCGCTACCGCTCGGCCGGCGGGCTTGGCGACGGAGGTCGGACCGGCCCTCGCTCGGCCCGACCCCCGCAACAGAAGTAGAGGGACGCGCACGCGGAACGTGACGTTCGCGAACGCAACCAGTCCGCGGGAGCGGGCCAACCCGGAACGTAACTAATCGGCCATCTGCCAGATGTCGTCGTTGCGGTAGTAGTCGGCGATCTCGTCGGCCATCAACCGGTCGGCGTCGCGCCACGGACCGACCGCGTCCAGGTCGTCGATGTCCAGCCAGCGCGACTCGTCGTAGGAGTACATGTTCGGCCGCGGCTCGCCCAGCTCCGTGTCCAGCGTCGCCTCGCTGGGCAGTTGGCAGCGCCACACCCGCAGCGTCACGTCGCTGGTGGACTCGCCGTCCTCGGTCGGCCAGGACTGCAGCTTGCGGTCGGACAGAATCCGGTCGACGCAGCGCAGCGAGATGCTGAACTCGGTGGTGAACTCGCGCTGCAGCGCGCTCTGCTCGTCCTCGTCCGGCCCGACCTGGTCGCCGGGCAGCTCCCAGTAGCCCGAAACGGCCTGTGGGCGGGACCGCCGCGCGACGAAGATGTGGTAATCGCGCACGATGGCCGCACCGGCCACGACGAGCTCAGTCATGCGCCCAGTAGCTCAGCTCCGCCGGGGACACAGGAGTGGTGCACAGGAAGCCGCGGGGGCGGGAAACGCTTCCTGATCGGGCAGCTCGACCAACCCGAAGACGGCTCGGGATCCGGCTGACACAATGCGCCGGTGACTGCGCCCCCACCCGGCTACCAGCCCAGCCAACCTGGTTATCCGCCCAGCCAACCCGGCTACCAACCGAGCCCGCCAGCCCAGCAGTACTACTACGGTCCCCAGCAGCCGCAGGCCCGGCCACCCCGGCCGCCCCGGCGCGCGAGATGGGTCGGCGGCATCATCGCGGCCGTGCTGTTCCTGCTCGCCACCGGCGCCACGGTGTGGGGCCTGCTGGAGGACGTCCAGACCTACAACGAGCAGATCGGCAGCGGCAGCTTCGGCGTCCACGAGACCTGGTGGTACGACGAGCAGACCACCGACCGGGGCTCGATCGACCGGTCCACCCGGGACTCTCACCTCAACGGCCTGCCGGTGGTCGCGGCCGCCGCCCTGCTGCTGGTCGGCGCCGTGCTGGCGCTGAGCGCGGCGGGCACCCGCCGGGCCGGCCTGGTCTCCGCCGCCCGGACCACCTCGGCCCTGGGCATCGGCCTGCTGTTCGGCGCCGTGCTGATCCAACTGCTGGACGGGTTGGACCTGCTCGAGGCCGTCAACGACCGCGAGCTCGACGAGGACCAGTCCGTGACCTTCCAACTGGGACTGGGCATCTGGCTGCCCGGCGGGGCCGCGGTGGTGGCGCTGATCGCCCTGCTGCTGACCCTGACCGGGCGGCGGATGACCGCGTCCCGGGTCGAGCCGGAAACGCCACGGTTCGGAGTTCCGGCACCCTATGGCGCGCCGCCGCCGGGATATCAGCAGCACGGCCAATATCCCGCCTCACAGCCATTTCCGGTGCAGCAGCCGGTCTCCCAACCCATTCCCCAGCAACCGGCGGCGGCGCAACCCGAGGCCGCGCCGCAGCAGGCGGCAGCGCAACCGGAGAGCCCTCCCCCGCCCCAGGAACGGCCGGCTGATCCGGAACCCACGCCGCAGCCGGCCGACGAACCCCCGGCCGATGAGACGCAACGCACAACGGATCCGGGTGACCAACCCCGAATTTAACGCTATCCGAATTCAAACAACTGAGAGATGATCCTTGGCGTGTCCGCCCAGGCGGGGACGCGACGGCTACCCGTCTCGCTCCTCTTGCTCACCATCGCCTTTCTCGGGGTGGCTGCATGGTGCTTTGTTTCGCGAGCGGACGCCCCGTCGGACGGTACGGCGATCAGTGTCGGCGACACGGCGGTCTCCCCCGACGGCGTGATCATCGCGGCGGTCTACGACCCGGCCGGCCCGCTCCGTCCGGGCGACCGGGTCGTAGCCGTCGACGGGGTGCCGCTGGCCGAACGGCTGACCGAACCGCCGGGCGGGCCGCCGGCCGCCGCCGGCGAGATCCGGCGCTACGAGGTGCAACGCGGCGCCGACCGGATCGTGGTCGAGGTGCCGCTGCGGCCCTACCCGCTGCTCGGCATGCTGGCCCGGGGCTGGCCGACGCTGCTGGTGACCGCCCTGCTGTTCATCACCGCGCTGGGCGTGTTCCTGGTCCGGCCCCGCGATCCGGCCACCCACGCGGCGATGAGCGCGTCCACCCTGGCCGTGGTCGCGACGTCCGGGTCCGGCTACTTCCCGCTGGAGGCGCTCGACCTCGTCGCCGGTGACCAGTTCTGGCGCTGGTTCGCCGGCGAGTCGGCGTTCGCGCTGGTGTGGGGCGGGATCCTGCACTTCGCGCTGGCGTTCCCGGCGGTGACCTACCCGAGCCGGTTCCGCAGGCTGGTGGCGCTGGGCTACCTGGGGCCGGTGGCGCTCTACGGCGTCACGGCCGGGGTCGCGGTGCTGCTGCTCGACGACCCGGTCCAGCGGTTCTACGTGCTGGGCTCCCCGGCGTTGCCGGCGCTGTTCGTCTACCCGCTGCTGGTGGTCGGCGTGCTGGTGCACAAGTACATCGCCTGCGGCGACGACCAGATCCGCCGCCCGCTGCGCTGGCTGGCCACCACCCTCGGCGGCGGGGTGGCGATCTACCTCGCGATCTGGGTGCTGCCGGTCATGATCGGCGGGGCGCCGCTGCTGCCGGAGAAGTTCCACGCGCTGCCGTTCATCGGGGTGCCGATCGCCCTGGTGGCGGCGATCCTGCGGCACCAGGCGCTCAACATCGAGGTGGTGGTCAGCCGCTCGCTGGCCTACACGGCGCTGTCGGCCGGGGTGGTCGGGCTCTACATCGGGCTGGTCGGCATGCTGTCGCTGCTGTTCCCGCCGATCGAGTCGCTGTGGCTGCAGGCGGCGGTGGTCGCGCTGATCGCGGTGCTGGTGCAGCCGCTGCGCTCCCGGCTCCAGACGATGATCAACAAACGGCTGTTCGGCGACCGCGACGACCCGTACCGGGTGGTGTCCACCCTCGCCTCGCGGCTGGAGAACACCCACACCCCCGGGGCGATGCTGCCGGCCATCGTGGAGACCGTGTCCACGGCGCTGCGACTGCCGTACGTGGCGATCGAGATCTCCGCCCGGGGCCGCACCGAGACCGCGGCCAGCGTCGGCTCGCCCACCGGCGAGTTGCACCGGATGCCGCTGACCTTCCAGGGCGAGCGGGTCGGCTACCTGGTGATCGCCCCGCGCACCCCCCGCGAGGTGCTGCGCAGGCGCGACCGGGTCGCGCTGGCCGAGGTGACCCGGCACGCCGGCGCCGCCGTCTACACCGCCCGGCTGACCCGGGACCTGCGCCGCAGCCGGGACCGCCTGGTCCGGGCCCGGGAGAAGGAGCGCAGGCGCATCCTGCACGAACTGCACGACGGCGTCGGACCGACGCTCGCGGCGGTGGCGCTGGGCATCGACGCGAGCCAGCGCAGCATCGGCAACGACACCGCGACCGGGGTCCTGCTCGGCCGGCTGCGCGACGAGCTGCAGGCGGCGATCGTGGAGATCCGCCGGCTCGCGCACGGCCTGCGCCCCCCGGTGCTGGACCGGATCGGCCTGGTCCCGGCGATCCGGGAGTACGCGGGCGCGCTGGCCAGCCGAACCATCCGGGGCGACGGGTCGGAGGAGGGCGTCACGATCGTGCTCGAGGTGCCCACCGTGCTGCCCAAGCTGCCCGCCTCGGTCGACGTCGCCGCGTACCGGATCATCTGCGAGGCGCTGACCAACGTCACCCGGCACGCCCAGGCCCGGTCGTGCGCCGTTCGGCTGTGGGTGGACGATGATCTCCACATCGAAGTGGTGGACAACGGGATCGGAATCGGGCAGTCCGCGCTGACCGACGGCGGGGTCGGCCTGACGTCCATGCGCGAACGGGCATCCGAACTGGGCGGTGACTGCCTGGTGGAGGCCGAGCGCGAAGGCGGGACCCGGGTGTTCGCCACCCTGCCGCTACCGAAGGAGACGGCGTGACCGAGCCCGAAGCGGGGGCGCCGGCGAGGAAGGTGCGGGTGCTGGTCGTCGACGACCACCCGCTGTTCCGGTACGGGCTGTGCACCGTGCTCGCCGCCGAGCCGACCGTGGAGGTGGTCGGCGAGGCCGCCACCGGACGGGACGCGGTCAGCGCCGCCAGCGCCTACCAGCCCGACGTCGTGGTGATGGACCTGCACCTGCCGGACATCGACGGGATCGAGGCGACCCGGGAGATCGTCGGCGTGCGGCCCAGCACCGGCGTGGTGGTGCTGACCATGTTCAACGACAGCGAGTCGGTGTTCGCCGCCATGCGCGCAGGCGCCCGCGGCTACCTGCTCAAGGGCTCCGGCCAGGAGGAGATCATCCGGGCGGTGCACGCGGTCGGCCGCGGCGAGGCGATCTTCGGGCCGGACATCGCCACCCGGGTGCTCGGCTACTTCAACAGCGCGCCGGTCGCCTCCGACCCGGTCTTCCCCGAGCTGACCTCCCGGGAGCGCGAGGTGCTTGGGCTCATCGCGGACGGCCGCAGCAACGCCGCGATCGCCAGCATCCTTTCGCTGAGCCCGAAAACCGTGCGCAACCACGTGTCGAGCATCTTCACGAAGTTACACGTCGCCGACCGTGCGCAGGCCATCGTCCGGGCCCGCAAGGCCGGGCTCGGCGAGAACCCGACGGACCGCCGGTCCTAGTAGCACGCCCTGCCCGGTCGGGCAACAACGGGACATCGGTCCCATGTGCCCGGGACGCCCATTCGGGCAACCTTCGTGGTGCACAGTCGGCGCGTGCTGGGCGTAGGCGGTCGGGGCCGACTAGGCGTGCGAAGCGGAAGCGGGGAAGAGAAAGATGTTGGAACAGACTCGGACACCGGTCGTCGTGAGGGCGACCGACCCCATTCTCCAGAATGGGGTCCACATGGCTCTGCGGACCAGGCCCGAGGTGTGGCTGGTCGACGAGGACAACGCCTCGCCCGAGGCCGTCGCGCTGGTCGTGACCGACCGGTTCGACGACCGGGCCGGACAACTGCTGCGCACCCTGCAGTGTCGCGGCTTCACCAGGGTCGTGCTGGTCGCGGGCGAACTCGAGGACACCGAGATCCTGACCGCCGTCGAGGGCGGCGTGTGTGCGGTGGCCCGGCGTGCGGACACCACCCCGGACGTGCTGGTGCGCCTGGTCAAGGCCGCCGCCGCCGGTGAGGGTGCGCTGCCTCCGGACCTGCTCGGCCGGTTGCTCAACCGGGTGTCGCGGCTGCAGCGGCACGTGCTCGAACCGCGCGGCCTGCACCTGGCCGGGATCACCAACCGGGAGACCGAGGTGCTGCGCCTGGTCGCCTCGGGGCTGTCCACCAAGGAGATCGCCGACAAGCTCTGCTACTCGCAGCGCACGGTCAAGAGCATCCTGCACGACGTCACCAACCGCTTCCAGCTCCGCAACCGCTCCCACGCCGTTGCCTACGCCCTTCGTGAAGGCCTGATCTGACTTCTCTCTGGAGTGCGTGAACCGAGGTGGGCGGCCCCAAGGGCCGCCCACCTCCTTTTGGTGTGAGCCCACAACGCTTGAAGTCCCGGAGATACATGACAGCCGCCCCGGGCCGTAGCCCGGGGCGGCTTGGGAGTTTCCGTCAGCCGGACGTCTTGCCGGAGAAGGTGGCGCTCACCTTGCACTTGCCGGTGGCCGGCTCGGGTGCCCCCGGCGTCTGGCAGTTCACGGCGATGGCCAGCTTCTGGTCCGGCGGGAACGTCAGCGGCGCGATCGAGTGGTAGTCGTAGTCCCGGAAGTTGGCCAGGCCGAACTCGTACAGGACGTCATTGCCGCGCAGGATCCGGATCGTTCCGGTGTCGCCGTGCGGATTCTGCAGCAGCAGGTCGGTGATCACCAGCGTCTTGCCGGCCGGCACCGCCGGCACCGCGTTGTCGATCTTGGTGAACGCGTTCGGGTTCGGGTTCGCGGTCACCTCGGCGGAGATGCGCGTGTCGAACGTGGTGCCGGTGCTGATGTCCACACCACCCGGGCCGGTCACCGGCGGCGGCGCCGGCGGGCCACCACCGCCCGTGGCCGCCTTCTGCTCGGCGGCGGCCGCCTTCTGCTCGGCCGCGGCGGCCTTCTGCTCGGCCGAGTCCACCTGTTGCTGCATCGCCGCCTGCTGAGCCGCGACCTCGGTCTTGGCCGTCTCCCGGGCCGCCGACTGCACGGTCGGCTTGACCACGGTGAACCACAGCGCGACCCCGGCAATGGCGAGCGCCACCAACGCGATCAGCGCCGGCAGCAACCACTTCGGCAGCAGCTGCTGCTGGACCACCGTGCCCTGCACCGTGGTCGGCGGGACATCGGCGGCCAGCGCGGTCACCTGGAACGGGTGCCGGCGCTCGGCCCCCTTCAGGAACCGGTCGTGCGGCTTGACCGTGAGCTTGAGGAAGGCCGACGTGCCCGGCTGGACGGTCAGCGTGCTGTAGTCCAGCGACATCTTCAGCTGCTCGTCCGGGTCGTTGGCGACCAGTTCCACCGGCATCGGGTAGTTCCCGGAGTTGTCGACGACGACCTCGTGCCGCGCCTTGCTGCGGCAGCGCGAGGACTTCGGCGACAGCTCGACCTGGAGGTCGGTGAACGGCTCGACCTGAACCGAACCCTCCTCGACGACCGAGCCGTGCGGCTCCTCGCGGGACAGCACCCGCACGCCGAACGGCACGAAGCCGGCGGGCACGGTGGAGTTGCGCGGTGGAGCGAACTTGATCTGAACCGCGCCTTCCTGGCCCGGCATCAGGTTCATGATCCGAGGTTCGACCTCGGTCCAGTCCTTGGCGTCGCCGACGACGTCCACTGAGAATTGGTCGACGAGCGTTCCGTTGTTTCGCACCTGGACGGTGGCGTCGACCGACCCGCCAGGGGTTACGGACAGCTGCCTACTCGCCAGCGACGTGGTGGCTCCCATGGCAAGGAAGTGTGCGTACCGGCATGCGATCGTCGCAGCCTGCTTGGGGGAGCGTGGCCGGGCAACAACGACTGCCCTATGGGGCAACGGAGGGCGTCCACACCGCCTCCCTTGGGCAACCACTACGGTGACGGCGTTCGCCATAGGGTTTCACGCGGTGAACCACGCCTGGAGGTCGTGCCGTGCCCGAAAAGTCTTTCCGTCGCCGTAGCCCGGCTACCGTCGCAGCCATCGCGATGGTCGCGGGGTCCGTCGCCGCGTTACTGGTCAGCTCCGCGACCGCGCCCCCGGCGGGCGCCGATGTCGCGCCCGGCACCACCCAACGCGTCTCGGTGCAGGACGACGAGGCCCAGGCCGCGAACGGCGGCGGGTCGAGCGCCATCTCGGCCGACGGGAACTCCGTGGCCCTGGTCAGCAGCAGCTCACTCGACCCCAGCCTGGCCACCACGGCCGGTGACGGCAGCAACTTCGCCGTCTTCGTTCGGGACCTCGCCCGGGGCCGGACCGTGATGATCAGCCGGGGCCTGTTCATCCCCCCGGTGATCGGGCTGCGCGGCGCGAAGACGCTGTCGCTGAACGGGGCTCGCGCCCAGCCGGTCGGGGTCGAGCACGAGGAGCCGCCGAACAGTGGCAGCTTCGAACCCACGATCTCGGCCAACGGCCGGTACGTCGCGTTCACCACCTTCGCCACCAACGTCGCGCCGTTCGGCACGACCGGCAGTGCGATCGTGCTGTGCGACCGGGACCCGGACAACGACAGTGTCTTTGACGAGTTCCGGATCAACCAGGACCAGCAGCAGGTGATGGACTACCGCTGCCAGCGGCTCACCTCCAACCCCACGGGCGGATTCTCGTCGGTCTCGTCACCGAAGCTGTCCGCGAACGCCGACCGGATCGTCTGGCACGAGTCGACCGACGGCTTCCGGTTGCGGACCCGGGTTCTGAACAAGAACGCCCAGGGCCTGATCGACCCCGGCCCGGTGCAGACCGTCCCGTCCGAACTGGACGGCGGCATCCTCAGGTACCAGTTCGACCCGGCGATCTCCGGCGACGGCAACTTCATCGCGATGCACGCGATCTTCGACGTGCCCTGCGACTGCAGCAATCCGGACCAGTTCAACGCGATCATGTCCACCGATGTCCGGACCGGCGTCTCGACCCGGGTCGACATCGAGAATGGCGAGCCGATCGGCATCGTCGACAGCAGCGTCTCCGTCTTTGACCCGGAGCTCTCGTTCGACGGCACGGTGATCGTGTTCACCGCGGAGAACTTCGACGCCGACCACCAGCCCTATGTCTACGCCGTCACCGTCGACTACCCCGGGAAACGGGTGACCCGGTCGGTGATCGTGTCCCGGGACAACGACAACGGGCTGGCCACGGGCCAGGAGCCCGCGGTGTCCGCCGACGGCCGCTACGTCGCGTTCGTCACCGACGCCCTGAACATGCACGACGGCGTGGACCGGCCGTTGGGCACCAACAACTCCACCTGCATCAACCAGAGCGAGGACTTCGCGGGGCCACGGCTGCTCAACCTCGCCGGGGCACTGCCGCCGCCGAGGGACAACGTGCAGCGGGCCCGGTGCCAGGTCGTGGTGCGCGACCTGATCCTCGACCAGAACTCCGCGCCGGCCGACCGGGTCCCGGGCACGCTCGCCGGTCCCGGCACCTCGCGCAACTGCGTGAACAACCTGCCGGCGGGCGCGTCCTGCGTCGCCGACCGGCAGACCGTCAACCCGTCGCTGTCCGCCAACGGCGCCCGGATCGGTTTCGACTCGGCGGCCACCGACCTGGTCCCGAACGACAACAACGACCGTGACGACGCCTTCGTCCGGACCCTGACGCCCGGTCTGCGCGGCACCGACGTGGACTTCGGTCAGGTCGAGCGGCCCGGCAGCCTGGTGCGCACGGCGGAGATCGAGGAGGTCGGCAGCGGACCGCTGGTGATCGAGGCGGTCGCATTGGCCGGCACGAACGCCTCGGACTTCACCATCCTCGGGGAGTCCTGCGAGGGCCAGACCCTGCACCAGGCCGTCACCTGCGGGGTGACCGTGGAGTTCACCCCGGCCCAGCTGGGTGCGCGCACCGCGCAGCTCCAGGTTCGTGCGCAGGGCAGCCGAACGCCGATCACGGTGAACCTGACCGGGACGGGTACGGACAAGCCGGTGCCGCGCGCCGCGGAGTTCGGGGCCAGCCCGAGGCCGCTCGACTTCGGGCAGCGGGCCCTGCTGTCCACCGGGCCGGAGGGTGTGGTGACCGTGACCAACGGCGGCCAGCAGCCACTGCTGATCGCGTCGGTCGTCCCGGTCGGCCCGGGTGCGCCCGGCGACTACACGATCGGCACCAACACCTGCACGGCCGCGCCGATTCCGGGCGGTGGGTCGTGCACGGTCGCGGTCAAGTTCTCCCCCACGCTGCCCGGTGACCGTCTGGCGAACCTCCAGTTCACCGACAACGCGCCCGGCGGTCCGCACCTGGTCGGTCTGCGCGGCTCCGCCGGTCCGGTCACCCTTGAGGTCAACCCCGGGGTGTCGCCACCCAACCGGGCCGTGACGGTGATCGGCAAGGGTTACCCGCCCGGCAAGACCGTGACGGTGACGTTCACCAACGGAGCGCCCGGCAAGGCCACCGCTGTGGTCGGCGCCGACGGCATCTTCCGGGCATCGTTCATGATCTTCCAACGGTCGAAGCCGGAGAGTCGAACCGTGGTGGCCACAGTGGACGGTGCGCCTGCGCTGTTTGCCAACGCCCAACTGCTCATCGTCTTCCCCACCGTAAGTCCCGCTGACTTCGTCGTCCGCGGCTAAACCCCCGCGAGTCGCCACTTCCAGCCCGGCGAGTCGCCACTTCCAGCCCGGCGAGTTGCCACTTGGGGGCCGGGGTGGTGCTCGGGTTTCTCCCGGAACGCCGGGGTGGTTGGCTGGGCGGGCGCTGGTGGCGGCGTTCCGTCCGGCTCCGCCCTGCCGTCGGTGCTGGTGTCGGCTCCCGGTTCCGGGGTTGCCTGGTTGCCGTTCCCGATTCCATCGGAACGCTCGGGGTGGTCGCTTTGGGTGGGCTGGGCCCGGCGTTCCGACGCACGACTGTGGACAGCCCCTCGGGGTGCGTGGTTGTGGGGCTGGGGGCCTGCCCACAGCCGTGCACCGACGTCGTTCTCCCGCACTGCCGTTGTTGGTCACCCCGGGGGGATCACTCGAAAGTGTGCAGCTCACCGGCATGATCGGCACGGGTGTGGTCGGTAGAATCAAACACATGTTCCCCACGGCTGATCTGCTGCGACGCGCGGCCCAGCACCGCCTGACGGCGGCGCGGGCCCATGCGCGGGAGTTGGCTGAGCTGGCCGCCTACGCCACCGCCACCGCCGGTGAGGAGTTCGCCTATCTTGAGGTCGCCGCCCTGCTGCACCTCTCGGAGCGGGAAGCCCAAGACCGGTTGGAGTTCGCGG
>NZ_DASTBH010000217.1:0-21943 GCF_035712165.1 Actinophytocola sp.
AGGCGTGTCCGGCACCTGGCGTGACCTCACCGAGAGCGTCAACCGGCTGGCGGCCAACCTGACCGGGCAAGTGCGCAACATCGCCCAGGTCACCACCGCGGTGGCCAAGGGCGACCTGTCGCAGAAGATCACGGTGGATGCCCGGGGCGAGATCCTGGAGCTGAAGAGCACCGTGAACACGATGGTGGACCAGCTCTCGTCGTTCGCCGACGAGGTGACCCGGGTGGCCCGCGAGGTCGGCACCGAGGGCAAGCTGGGCGGCCAGGCCCAGGTGCGTGGCGTGGCCGGCACCTGGCGCCACCTCACCGACAACGTGAACTTCATGGCCTCGAACCTGACCGGGCAGGTCCGCAACATCGCCCAGGTGGCGACGGCGGTGGCCCGGGGTGACCTGTCGCAGAAGATCACGGTGGATGCCCAGGGCGAGATCCTGGAGCTCAAGAGCACGGTCAACACGATGGTGGACCAGCTCTCGTCGTTCGCCGACGAGGTGACCCGGGTGGCCCGCGAGGTCGGCACCGAAGGCAAGCTCGGCGGTCAGGCCGAGGTCCGTGGCGTCCTCGGCACCTGGCGGGACCTGACCGACAACGTGAACTCGATGGCGTCCAACCTGACCGGCCAGGTCCGCAACATCGCCCAGGTCACCACCGCGGTGGCCCGGGGCGACCTGTCCCAGAAGATCACCGTCGACGCCCAGGGCGAGATCCTCGCCCTCAAGAGCACCGTCAACACCATGGTCGACCAGCTCTCCAGCTTCGCCGACGAGGTCACCCGCGTCGCCCGCGAGGTCGGCACCGAAGGAAAACTCGGCGGCCAGGCCCAGGTGAAGGGCGTCGCCGGAACCTGGCGCGACCTCACCGAGAACGTCAACCAGCTCGCCTCCACGCTGACCATCCAGCTGCGCGCGATCGCCGGCGTGTCCACGGCCGTGACCCGCGGCGACCTGACCCAGCAGATCGGCGTGCAGGCCAGCGGCGAGGTCGCCGAGCTGAAGGACAACATCAACCAGATGATCGTCGCGCTGCGCGAGACCACCCGGGAGAACGCCGAGCAGGGCTGGCTGGACTCGAACCTGGCCCGGATCGGTGGGCTGCTGCAGGGCCAGCGGGATCTCGGCGAGGTCTGCCAAATGATCATGAATGAGGTCGTTCCGCTGGTCAACGGCCAGGTCGGCGCGTTCTTCCTGGACGCCCCGGGCAACCTCAATGGCCACGGCACCTGGCGCCTCAACGGCGGCTACGGGCTCGGCACCGGCGAACCGGTCTCCTACGCCCGGGGCGAAGGGTTGGTCGGCCAGGCCGGCGAGTCCAAACAGATGATCGTGGTGCGCAACGCCGACGCGAACTTCACGCCGATCCGGTCCGGGGTCGGCCGGTTCGCCCCGGCCGCCGTCGTGGTGCTGCCCGTGCTGTTCGAGGGCGAGACGCTCGGCGTGCTGGAGATCGGCTCGGTGAGCGCGTTCTCCGAGCTGCACCTGACCTTCCTGGAACGGCTCATGGTCACCATCGGTGTGGCGATCAAGACCATCCAGGCCAACCGGCGCACCGAGGAACTGCTGGGCCAGTCCCAACGACTGGCCGCGGAGCTGCAGGACCAGTCCGCCGAGCTGCAGCGCACCAACGCCGAGCTGGAGGACAAGGCGGCCCTGCTGTCCGAGCAGAACCGCAACATCGAGATCAAGAACCTGGAGATCGAGGCGGCCCGCCGGCGCGTGGAGGAGAACGCCCAGCAGCTCGCCCAGGCCAGCCAGTACAAGTCGGAGTTCCTGGCCAACATGAGCCACGAGCTGCGCACCCCGCTGAACTCGTTGCTGCTGCTGGCCCGGCTGCTCGCCGACAACCCCGAGCAGAACCTGTCCGGACAGCAGATCGAGTTCGCCAACACGATCCACAACGCCGGGTCCGACCTGCTGTCGCTGATCGACGACATCCTGGACCTGTCCAAGATCGAGGCCGGCCGGGTCAACATCGAGCTGTCCGCCGTCGACATCACCACGGCCGCCGACGACGTCGAGCGGGCGTTCCGGGCGCAGGCCGAGGAGAAGGGTCTGCAGCTGCGCACCCGGGTGGCCGAGGAGGTTCCGGCCAATGTGGTCACCGACGCCCAGCGGCTGCTGCAGATCCTGCGCAACCTGTTGTCCAACGCGGTGAAGTTCACCGACAACGGCACGGTCATCCTGACCATCGAGTCGGCGCCGTCCAGCCGGACGTTCGGAGTGCCCACTTTGGACACTGCGGACAACGTGGTCGCGTTCTCGGTGCGGGACACCGGCATCGGCATCCCGGACGAGAAGTTCGCCATGATCTTCGAGGCGTTCCAACAGGCGGACGGCACCACCAGCCGGCGCTACGGCGGCACCGGGCTGGGGCTGTCGATCAGCAAGGAGCTCGCCCGGCTGCTCGGCGGCGCGATCACGGTGGAGTCGGAGCTGGGCGTCGGTTCGACCTTCACCCTGTACCTGCCGCAGATCCTGCCCTCCGAAGCGGTTCCGGTGTACCGGCGGACGACCCCGCCGGCCGCGACCGAGGCCGGGCTGCCGCCGCTGACCGGCACCCCGATCATCGGGTCGACGGTGGCGGTCGCCTCCCCCAGCCACCGGCTGGACGGAACAACGGTGCTCATCGTCGACGACGACGTGCGCAACGTCTTCGCGTTGACCAGCGCCCTCGAACTGCACGGCATGCGGGTGCTCTACTCCGACAACGGAACCGACGGCATCCGGTTGCTCACCGAGCATCCAGAGGTGGACATCGTGCTGATGGACGCGATGATGCCCAACCTGGACGGCAACGAGACCACCCGGCTGATCCGGGCGCTGCCGATCGGCGCCCAACTGCCCGTGGTGTTCCTGACCGCCAAGGCCATGCCGGAGGATCGCGAGTCCAGCCTGGCGGCCGGCGCCGACGACTACATCACCAAACCGGTCGACCTCGACCAGTTGCTCGGCGTGATCTCCTCGTGGGTCGCGCAGAGCCGCACCCGCCGGGCCGGTTCGGTTCCCGAGGCCGCCCAATGACCAACCAGCAGGCGAAGGCCCTGCTGGTCGACGACCGCCGGGAGAACCTGGTCGCGCTCGAGGCGATCCTGCAGGGACTTCCGGTCGAGGTGGTGTCCGTGACCAGCGGCGAGGCGGCACTGAAACAGTTGCTGATCAACGACTTCGCGGTGATCCTGCTGGACGCCAGCATGCCCACCATGGACGGCTTCGAGACCGCCACGCACATCAAGCAGCGCGAGCGCACCCGGCACATCCCGATCATCTTTCTCACCGCGCTCAACTACGACGCCCGGCTGGCCTTCCGCGGCTACCAGATCGGCGCGGTGGACTATCTCACCAAGCCATTCGACCCCTGGGTGCTGCGCTCCAAGGTGATGGTGTTCATCGACCTGTGGGCCAAGAACGCCGAACTGGCCGCCCAGGCCGCCGAGCGCAGCCAACTGCACGACGCCGTCACCCAGGCGCTCGACCACCTCGACGCCACGCCCCCCGACCCCACCGCGGCGGCCGCGGTGCTACGCACCGCCCGCAACTCCAGCCAGCCCTACCTTCCGCGTTAACACGTCACCTGGGCGTTGGCCCAGTCGGCGTGGTCGAAGTTGATGTTGTCGCCGCCGTTGGCGACGGACAGGCGCAGCACGGTGCGGTTGGTCAGGCTTACCGAGATCCGTTGAGCGGCCTGGCCACCGCGCAGAACGCCGGTCGTGGTGAGCGGCACGCCGTCGCCGAGCACCGAGAAGGTCACCGTGCCGTTCGTGCCGGCCTCCGCGTCCACCCCGACGTCGGCGGTGAAGGTCGAACACCGCCCGCCGAGGAACACGTCGATCGTGCCGGCCGCATGGGCGCCGATGCCCTTGGCATAGGTCGTGCCGGCGATGGTGAGCGTGCGGCCGTCACTGGCGCCCTGTTCCCCGTTGGACCGGTTGCGTTCGGCCGGGCCCCAGCCGTTGGTCGACGCCTGCCACGGCAGGTCGCTGACGAACGAGGTGCCGGCCGGCGGCCCGGTCTGGGCGCCGGGCGTGACCCGGTAGACCACCGTGCCGTGCGCGGGAACCGAGGCGCTGATCGTGCCGGTGGTCGTGCGCACCGCCTTGGACCACAGGTCGAACAGCCGGTAGTCCGACGCGTTGGGCAGCCCGGTCTCGCCGGGCGTGGTGCTGATCGTCGCGGTCGAGCCGGTCTCATTGAACAACGCGACCGCGAAGTCGCCGCCCGCCAACGGCCTGGACAGCACATGCAGCCCGCCGGCCGAGCGCACCTCACGCGCCTGCGCGCCGCGCGTGTCCTGGTCGACGGCGATCACGTCGCGGTTGCCGAGAATCGTCAGGGTCGCCGCGCTCGCGGTACGCAGGTCGGTGCCGATCAGCAGCGGCGCGGCCATCATCGCCCAGAGGGTGAAGTGGGTGCGGTACTCGGTGTCGGTCATGCCGCCGTTGCCGACCTCCAGCATGTCCGGGTCGTTCCACGCACCCGGCCCGGCGAACTGCGCCAGCCCCACGTTGGCCCGGTAGATGGACAGCATCGAGTTGTACGAGTCGCCGATGTCGCCGGTGGTGCGCCACAGGTTGCCGACCGGCTGCGCCCAGTTCCACGGCTGGTTCTGGCCCCACTCGGTGATGCTGTAGACCATCGGCCGACCGGTGGCGATGATCGCGTCCCGCATCCGGGTGTACCGGGTCTGCGCCGGCACACCCTGGTTGTTGCAGTTGTCGTACTTGAGGTAGTCCACGCCCCAGGACGCCCACAGGTTGGCGTCCCGCTGCTCGTTGTTGAGGCTGGCCGGGAACCCGGCGCAGGTCTGGGTGCCGGCGCTGGAGTAGATGCCCAGCTTGAGCCCCCGGGCGTGCACGTAGTCGGCCACCGCCCGGATCCCGTTCGGGAACTTCACCGGGTCCGGCACCAGGTTGCCGGCGCTGTCCCGGTTGCGGGTCATCCAGCAGTCGTCGATGTTGACGTAGGTGTAGCCGGCGTCGCGCAGGCCCGCCGAGACGAACCGGTCGGCGGTGGCCCGGACCAGGGCGTCGGTCACGTTACAGCCGAAGGCGTTCCACTGGTTCCAGCCCATCGGCGGCGTGCGGGCCAACCCGTTCTCCCACGCCTGGGCCGGTGCTGGGGTGACTGCGGGAAGGCTCGCCGCCGCCAGCACGGCGGCGAGCAGCAGGGTCAGTTGACGCATGTGAACTCCTCAGCTCGCCAGGGTGCGGATCTCGGCGGCGGACAGGCCGCGGCTGTAGATGCGGAAGTCGTCGAGCTGGCCGGACAGGAACGGGTCGCCGGCGTACTGCGACCGGCCGAAGTAGTTCAGCCCGGTGCTGCCCAGGTTTCCGGGCCGCAGGGTGAGGTTGGCGTTGCGGGCCACCTCGGCGCCGTTGACGTAGAGCACAGCCAGGTTGCCGGCCAGGGTGACCGCCACGTGGGTCCAGGCGCCGGCCGGCAGCGCGGCCGGGGCGTCGATCCGCTGCTCGCCGCCGGCTCCGCTGCTGGTGATCGCGAACCGTGCGGTTCCGGTGCTGCTGCGCGGGGTCAGGAACAGGTAGGCGTTGGTGCCGGTGCCGAAGTCGAACACCCGGGACCAGGTCGTGACCGTGGTCAGCCGGACCCGGCCGGCCACGGTGAAGTCACCGGCGCCGGCCAGGATCCCGCCGGGCAGCCGGACATGGCCGTCGGCGCCGGCCAGGCTGACCGCGCCGGCCGCGAACGACGCGCCGCCGACCAGGGTCGCGGTCCGGCCGTTGCCGGTGGCGTCACCCGCGGTCGTGCCAGCGGTCTCGTCGAACGGGTAGTGCGCGACGAACGGCTGGATCGGTGGCACGGCGCCGGCCCAGTAGACGGTGTACCGCTGGCCGTGCATGCGGAAGAACGGGATCAGTGACACCGCACCGGTACTGGCGGTTCCGGTGAACCGCAGCGGCACCGCGGGATCGGGTCGCAGCGTGTTGGTGTCCAGCGACGGCATGCTGGAGAGGTTGTTGGTGCCGTACTCGCCGGCCAGCACGATGCCGCCGTACCGCACCGCGCGCACCGTCGGGTTGTCCGGGGTGGCTTCCACGGTGAGCGCCGGCGACAGGGTCAGGTCCACCACGTCGCCGGAGGCCCAGTTCCGGTCCAGGGTCAGGAAGGTGTTGGGAGTGGCGGTGACGTTCTGCACCACTCCGTTGAGCCGGACCTGGGTCCCCTGCCGAGCCCAGGACGGGACCCGGATCCGCAACGCGATGTGCCCGGAGCCGGTGATCGTCAGCCGGGTGCTCGGCGTGTCCGGGAACGCGGTGTCCTGCCGCACGGTGATGCCCCGGCCGGACCAGGTCAGCACCGACGGGATGAACAGGTTGACGTAGAGCGTCTCGCCGGCGAAGAAGTAGATGCTGTCGGCGAACTTGGTCTGGCTCTCCATTCCGGTGCCGTGACAGCAGGTGAAGTTGTTGTAGTCGTTGCTGTAGGTCTTGATGGCGCCCGGGCGCATCGGCACGTAGTAGGTGTGTTGATGCCGGGCCGTGTTGGGGTTCTGCCCGGCGAGAATGTGGTTGTACAGGGCGCGTTCGAAGAAGTCGAGATAGTCCACCTTGGACGGGTTGGTGAAGAACAGCTGCCTGGTCAGCTTCAGCATGTTGTAGCTGTTGCAGGACTCGCAGGTGGTGTCGGACAGCTGGCCGGCGATCTGGTCCGGCGGCTGGAAGTACTCGCCGTTGCTGTTGCCGCCGATGGCGTAGGAGTGGTGCCCGGTCACGATGTCCCAGAAGTTGGTGGCGATCGTGCGGTAGCGCTCGACCCCGGTCTGGTGGTACTCGCGGATCGCTCCGATGATCTTCGGAATCTGCGTGTTGGCGTGGAATCCGGACAGCCGGTCCTGGTTCGCGGCGAGCGGGTCGAAGATGCGCGCGTGGTCGAACCGGCGGGCGACGGTGAGGTGGTCCGGGTTCTCGGTCACCGCGTAGAGGTTGGTCAGCACCTCGTTCATGCCACCGAACTCGGTGTCCAGCATGCTCTGGATCTGCGCCGTGGACAGCCGGTCGGTGCGGAACTTCACCCAGGCCGCCTGCCGGACCAGCACGTCGAGCGCTTGGGCGTTGCCGGTGAGCAGGTGCATGTCCAGCAGCCCGGCCATGATCTTGTGCAGGGTGTAGTACGGCGCCCACACGGTCTGCCGGGCCTCCACCCGGTCGATGAAGCTCTCCGGGTAGGCGGACAGGTAGCCGGTGTTGAACCCGACGGCGCCGGCCCGGGCCTGGCAGCGGGCCAGCTCGGCGACCAGGTAGTCGCCCTTGGTCTTGTGGGCCGCGGCCCCGGTGTTGGCGTAGGCCAGGGCCAGTGCGGAGAGCAGGTGCCCCATGGAGTGCCCGCGCAGTTCGACGTTCGGCGCGTCCCAGCCGCCGACGGGTTGGGCCGTCGACGACAGGCCGACATTGACCCGGAAGGTGTGCAGCATCCGGTCCGGGTCGATGAACGAAAGATAGGCCAGGATCCTGCTCTGGTTCGCCCGGAACGGGCTGTCCAGCAGGGAAACCTGGGTCAGCGGGAACGGGAACACCGATACGCCGACGTCGGGGCGCAGGGCCGCGACCGCGCCGGCCGACAGCGCTCCGAGTGGGAGGGCCGAGGCGGCCACCGCCCCACCGGCTAGTTGGAGAACTGTGCGACGGGGAACGGCCGACTGGGCCACTGTGCCCACCTCCGATGTTCGAAATACCGAACAGCGTTCAATATTCTGACAACCCACGGTAGAGTGCGGAGAGTGGTAGTTCAACTACCGGGACGGTGACTCATGCGCCTGCTCGCCCTCGTCGGAATCCTCACACTGGTTGCCACCATTGGCCTTCAGACCGGCAGCCCACCGCAGGCGCAGGCGGCGGTGACGTTCGCCTCGACCGCCGCGGTGCAGAACGGCGGCCGCTGCCTCGACGTGTTCGGGGCGGGCACGGGCGACGACGTGAACCTCATCCAGTGGAACTGCCACGGCGGGACCAACCAGTCCTTCACCTTCACCCCGCTGTCCGCGACGTCGGACACGTACACGATCGGCACGTTCGCCGGAAAATGTGCCGACATCGCCGGGGCCTCGACGGCGGACAACGCCCGCGCCATCCAGCAGACCTGCAACGGCGGCAACAGCCAGCGGTTCCGGCTGGTCGCGGTGAACGTCGCCGGCACGGACAAGACGTTCAACCTGCAGGCGGTGCACAGCAACAAGTGCGTCGTGGTCAGCGCCCCGGCCACCAACGGCGCGCAACTGGTCCAACTGCCCTGCTCCACCGCGACCGACCGGGTCTGGCGGCTGCCGAACTTCACCTCCGACGGCGGCGGTGGCGGCGGTTTCGAGACGCTGCCCACCCTGCCCACCAACGCCTGCAACAACTCCAGCCTGCCGCGCAGCTTCGGCACCAACTTCCCGACCCCGCGCGACCCGTTCGCGTTCGGCTGGTTCAACCAGTCCGCGATCGGCTGGCAGGGCAACTGGTACCCGGCGTTCTCCTATTTGTCCGGCTCCTACTTCGCCCGCGGCGTGCCGAACACCTACACGGCAGGCGGCACAAGCTACTGCGGCGCGATGTACTCCTTCGGCGCCTTCACCTTCGGCCTGGCCGCCGGTCAGTCCCCGCCGGCCCAGTCGATCCAGTGGACCCAGGAGCAGGGCTTCCTGCCGGCCCTGCGCACCTCGTTCACCCGTAACAACGTCGCCATCTCGATCACCAACTTCGCCAACCGGGTGGTCATCGGCGGCAACCCGTTCGTGCTGGCCTACACCCGGATCTCGGTGACCAACAACGGCACCGCGGCGGTCACCGTGCCGCCGGGTGGATCCGGGCCGAACCTGGTCCGGCTGACCGCGGTCAACGACAGCGTGCCGGCCGGCACCACCCGCACGCACGACTTCGTCGCCGCCATCGACCGGTTCGGCGCCAACGTCACCTACCCGTCGACCGCGACGCTGGCCTCGTCCGCGCCCGGCTACGACGCCGCTTTCGCCCAGATGGCGGCGTTCTGGAACGGCCGGATCGACGCCACCGCCCAACCGTCGCTGCCCAACCTGCAACTGCCCAACACCGGCCTGGCCAACCCGGGAACCGCGCTGCGCAACGCCTACCGGGCCGGCACCGCCTACCACCTGATGATGCAGGTGGGTAAGTCGCCGTTCTCCGGCGCGAACAACTACGCCTGGCTGCTCAACCACGACGTGCCCGGCGAGTTGGTCGCCCGGTTCACCACCGGGGACTTCAGCGACGCGCGGAACCTGCTGCTGGTCGGCCGGACCTCCGAACAACCGGGCTTCAACGGGTTCGGCGCCAACTGGTATTGGGACGGGGTGTGGAAGACGCCGTGGGCGTGGGCGATCTACCTGCAGAAGACCAACGACACCGCGTTCGTCAGCCAGTTCTTCAACGACAACCAGACCCAGTTCGGGCCGAGCCTGCGCACCATGATGCGCACGCACTTCGTCAACCAGTTGGACAGCGACGGCACGCTGCGGTCCAACTTCGACAACGACTCCACCGGAAAGTGGATCCTGTCGAACTACTCGGCGCTGATCGGGCTGGCCGCGTACAAGTACATCGCCACCCGGATCGGCCAGACCGCCGAGGCGACCTGGGCGCAGGGCGCGTACACCAGCCTGCACAACGCGTTGAACACCGTGATCGGCAACAACCAAGCGGCCAACGGGTTCAACTTCCTGCCGTGTGAGGTGCAGCGACCGAACACCGCCAACCGGTGCAACACCTTCAACGACGCGAACTGGGCACAGGCCGGTTGGTCCGGGCAGAACCAGTGGGACACCATGCTGATGGGCGGCGCCCCGCTGTCCGGCATCATCGGCGACCCGGCACAGCTGGACCGGATGTACCAGTGGGGCTTCGACCGCCTCGCCGGCCGCGTCCCGTTCCCGTCGTTCGGCGCCTTCTCCGGCTACTCCACCGCGTACAACACCGCCTACTCCGAGGGCGGTCTGTACGGCACCGCGTTCCGGGATCTGGCGATCACCAGCTACGCCTGGCAGATCCAGACCACCACCGGTGGCCCGAACGCGTGGTGGGAGGCGAACGGCAGCGGCCCGAGCACGGGCAACATCTGGTCCGGCAGCCACGCCGGCCCGCAGTTCGGCGCGGTCCCCTACGCCTGGCCGATCGCCCACCAGCAGCTGGCGCTGGTCCGCGCCGTCGCCGCCGAAGGCCTGACCGCCAGCGGTACCGGCCCGTTCACCTACACCCGCCCGCTCTACATCGGCCGCGGCATCCCGAACACCTGGATCGCCGCCGGGCAGGCCATCGCCGTCAACAACATCACGTCGTCCTACAACGTCGACACCGCCGCCCGCACCACCTACGGCGTGTCGCTGGCCGTCACCCGCCCCGGGGCCGGCCGCGTGATCACACTCAACGTGACCGGCACACCCCCCGGCGGGGCCATCATGGTCCAGCTACCGGTATTCGCCACCTCAACCGTCACCGCAGTCACGGGCGGCACCTACAACGCCACCACCCGCACCGTCACCCTCAACTCCGGCGCCACCCAAGCCACCATCACCCTCAACAACTAACCACCCCTCCCCGGCGAGTCGCCACTTCCAGCCCGGCGAGTCGCCACTTCCAGACTGGCTCAGCCGGATCCACCACCCGAATGGAAGATGCTCAGGGGCAGGTAGGCGGAGACCGTGTAGGTCGGCAGGTTGACGATCTGGCTGATGCTGAGGTCGACGCACGCACTGGCGAGCACGTAGGCCTCGGCCGGGGCCAGGTTGTGGTTTGTGACCAGATAGGTGACGGTGCCGCGCAGGGCGGTGCGGGCGGCTTGGCGTAGGTCGGGTTCGTTGCCGATGCTGACGTGGTACGGGCCGGGGATTCGGGGGCGGTCGGGCAGGAAAGCCTGAGGGTGGCCGGAGGTGGAGCCCGGAATCAGGTCGAGGCGCAGGGTCACGGTGGCCTCGGTTTCTATGGCGGTGCCGCTGACTTCGCCATCTCCTTGGGCGGCATGCACATCGCCGACGGACAGCAAACCACCCGGGACGAGTACCGGCAGGTGGAGGGTCGCGCCGGCGGTGAGGTGACGCAGGTCCTGGTTTCCACCGTGGCGGCCCGGAGGGACCGTGGAGTGCTGGCCCGGCTCGGCGGGGGCAACACCCAGCACGCCGCAGAAGGGGGCGATGGGGATCCGAAGCCCCGGCCTGAACTGTGCCTCGGTTCGGCTGCGCAGGTCCCAGATGTGGAGGTACGGGCCCGAGTTCGGGTCCAGGCAGTCGTTGAGCAGCCCGGAGCCTCGCGGGTGGGCGATGGTGAAACCCCAGGCGGCCGGCTCGACTCGGAGGATCTCCACCACCAGCGTGTCACCGGGTTGGGCGCCGGCGACGGCGATCGGGCCGGTCAGCGGGTGACCTCGGGTGAGCGCCGACTCGCGGTCCACTGTGGACTGTTCGGGATACGATGCGGCGGTGATGAGAGCCAACAGGTCCGGGTCCAGGCCGGGTTGGGCCACGTCTTCGATCTCCCGGCCGACCCGCCCGTAGCCGGCGTCGAGCGTCTCCAGGACCACGGTGTCACCTGGTTGAACCGTCAGTCTCGGTGGCAGCGAATTACTTAGGTATGTATGGATGTTCTCGCGCCCCAGCCGGTGGGTGCTCGCGGCCAACGTCATCGGTCAACCCCTTCCATCCACGAATTCCTGTGCAGTATGGTCGATTTTCTTCCTGCAATGCGGCGGGAGCGTGCCATGATCGGTTTTCGGGCTCCGGTGTTCGCGATGGTCGTCGGCTTTTCGCTGGTACTGGGCGGATGTGCCGCTATCGACGACGGTGGCGGACAACAGCAACAACAGCCACCGTCCAGTGGTCCGGACACCCGGCCGGTCAAGGCGGGCGGCACGTTGCGGATCGCGCTGGACGCCGAGCCGGACAAACTCGACCCGACCCTGTCCCGAACGCTGGTCGGGCGTGACGTCATGCAGAACATGTGCGAGATGTTGTACGACGTCAACGAGAAACTGGAGCTGGTCCCGCAGCTCGCCGCCGGAATGCCCGACGTGTCAGCCGACGGCAAGACGGTGACCATCAAGATCCGTACCGGGCTGAGGTTCGCGGACGGCACCATGCTCGACGCCGCCGCCGTGAAAACCTCGCTCGACCGGCACCGCACGCTGCAGGGTTCGGCGCGCAGGAGCGAACTCGGTCCGGTCAGCGACGTGGCCGTGGTCGATCCGGCCACCGTGGCGATTCACCTGTCGCAGCCCTTCACTCCGCTGACCGCCCAACTCGCCGAACGCGGCGGGATGATCATGTCCCCGACGGCGCTGACCAAGCTGGGCGCGGACTTCGCCACCGCGCCGGTGTGCGTGGGCCCGTTCAAGTTCGCCACCCGGGTCGCCCAGGACCGCATCGAGCTGGTCAAAGACCCGAACTACTACGACGCCGGCAAGGTGAAACTGGACAAACTGGTCTTCCGGACCATCACCGACGCCACCGCGCGGCTGAACAACCTGCGCTCCGGCGACATCGAACTGATGATCAACGTGAGCCCGGTGAACGTCGAGGAGCTCAAGGCGATCAGCTCGCTGCGCATGATCGCCACCGACAGCATCGGCTACCAGGGCATCACGATCAACATCGCCAACGCCGCCGGCGTCGGCAAGGACCCGAGCCCACTCGCCGCGCCGTTCGCCGGGCCGATGGCCTCCGACTCCCGCGTCCGGCGGGCCTTCATGCTCAGCATCGACCGCGAAGCGCTCAACCGCACCGTTTTCCGCGGCGTGTACACCCCCGCCTGCGGCCCGATCAGCCCGGTCAGCCCGCTGTCCTCGGATGCCGCCCAGGCCTGCCCGAAACACGACCCGGCGGAGGCCAAGCGGCTGCTGGCCGAGGCCGGGCTCACCACACCGGTCAAGGTCAGCCTGATCGTGATCAGCAACCCGGACGCGATCCGAACCGGTGAGGCGATCAAGGCCATGGTCGCCGAGGGCGGGTTCGACCTCCAACTGGAGCCGACCGAGTTCGCCACCGCGCTCGACGTCACCGACGCGGGCCGGTTCCAGATGTTCCGGATCGGCTGGTCCGGCCAGGTCGACGCGGACGGCAACATCACCCGGTTCTTCCAGACCAACGGCTCGCAGAACAACTCCGGTTACTCCGACCCCGAGGTCGACCGGTGGCTCACCGAGGCCCGAACCACCCAGGACACGGCCAAACGCAAGGAACTGTACGGAAAGGTGATCACCAAGGTGCACGAGGACGTGCCGATCATCTACCTGTACCGGACCAAGAACCAGATCGGGGTCAGCAACAAGGTCGGCCAGGTCAAGATGTACAGCGACTACATCCTTCGGCTCAGCACGGCCGGTTTCGTCGAGTAGAACCTAACGGGGCTTGTTGAAGGCGTGCTCGCCGGCCGACCGGTTGGGACCGTAGAGGACCTCCTTGGCGAACTCGACCAGCGCGTCGAAGTCCAGGCTGCGCTGATCGGCGTCGGGGCCGGCGAGGAGGTAGGTGTCCTGCCAGGTGACGGTCCACACCCGACGCTGGTAGTTCTCCAACTCGACGAAACCGTTCTCCCGGTCCGGCAGTTGCCGAAGCTCGTGCAGCAGCTTCGGCGGGTTGGCGAACCCGCGTTTCGGAATCTCCTGGCCGTTCGCGGCGCGCATGCGCATCTGGAGGTAGGGATTGGGTTCGCGGTTCCATCGGGTCGGCTGGGCACCAGCGGCGCGGAAACAGCGTGTCGCTGCCTCGACTTCGGTTTCGTCGCCGGCGAACTCGCACCGGTAGGCCGGAATCACCTCGCACGTCGCCCGATGGATGTCCGGTTGGTTGGCATTGAATTTGTGCACGGTCGGGCTGAGGCCGACGACTGTGTCGAACGCGTATCCCGGAGGTTTGAAACCCTCGACGACGACCAGCGGGCGATCCGGTGCGATCAACTCGGCGGCGTGCTCTCGGGCGAAGGTGACAATGGCCCGCGCAAGGCCCTCATCCCACGAGTCGTGGGCATAGCAGTGGAAGGCGTGCTTGCCGTCCTTGGTCAACGCGGCCGCGTTGCCGTAGGTCTGTCCGAGCGTCCAGACCCAGGCATCCGGCAGGCCCTCGATCGGGGTGGCGCCAGGCATAGCCGCGAACGTCTCCGCCAGATCCACGTCCGTACCTCCGCCTAGCTGCACGAATAGTTCGGGCCAGGTTCCCTGTGGCTGTACCGTTCCTCCAGTAGGGCACCGCGCCGGCCGTTTTCGGCCCTGGTCACGGCTTCCATGCCGTCAGTGTTGTTGTACCAGGCCTCGCGCTGAGCGCGGGTCTGATCGTAACCCTCGTCGATCCAGTGCTGCACCACAGCCGGGTTGTGGTCGTAGGTCAGCTCGCTGAAGGGGATCTGGTTGCCGAACGAGTCGACCCAGGTGAGTTGGTCCCGCGGGATTGGCACGCCGTGCGCGTCGACGGGACGGCTGCCCAGTGCTATTCCCTCCTGCGTGAAATTGGTGGCCATGTAGTCGTGGGTGGAGTCCCAGTAGTCGTGGGGGTACTCGGTGTTGCGGTTGTGGGTGGTGCGGGGGACGTCCGGGTCGACGGCGAACCGGCCGCCCTCGCCGCGGTAGCCGGCCAGGCCGAACGGGTCGCAGACGACCAGGGGGTTGACGACGTAGGTGTAGTGGTTCGACGACGGGCGTAAGCCGACTGGGTCGGGGCTCAGGTAGCGGGCGGTCGCCGGGTCGTAGTACCGGTGGAAGTTGTAGTGCAGACCGGTTTCCCGGTCGTGGTACTGGCCCGGGAAGCGCAGTGGGCAGTCGGTTCCGTCCCGGGAGCTGACCGCGAGCTCCTCGCCCCACAGGTTTTCCGTGCGGTACCAGGATATCCGGCCATCCGGGCCGACCAGCTCGGTCGGACTGCCGACCAGGTCGGACACGATCGCGTGGAACCGGGTGTCGATCACGTCCTCCGGCGCGTCGGCGAGCCAGGATCGCGACGTCTGCGCGAGCGGTTCGCCGGTTCCGCTGCGGTAGTCCCAGGCGGTGGCGGTCACCCGGGCGTCGAGGGTGTGCCGCTGCTCGGCCAGTTCCGCACCGTCCCAGCTGAACGTGATCTCGTCCTGGACCACGCCGTGCTCGTCGAGGCGTTGCTTGGCGATCCGCCTGCCGAACGGGTCGTAGCGGTACCGCCAGATCGCGCCGTCCGGGGTGGTGGCGCCGGCCAGTTGGTTGTGGCCGTTCCAGCGGTAGGTCCACTCCCGGCGCTGCCCGGACAGCGTGCGGCGCACCTGCCGGACCAGCCGGCCGGCGGCGTCGTACTCGTAGAAGGCGCGCCCCGCGCCGCGCAGCAGCATGCCGTCCAGCGCACGGCCGCCCGCGGTGTCCGACGGCGCTCCGGGCAGCGCGGTGGCGAGGTTGCCCAGGGCGTCGTAGGCGTACTGCTCGCGCCAGTTGGCGCCGGTGACGGCGGTGACCCGGCCGGCCGGGGTGAGCTCGTAGCCGCGGTCGCCACGCAGCCGGTCCGCGACCGCGGTGACCACGCCGTCGGCGCGGTAGCGGTAGATGCGCTGCTGCAGGGCCAGGTACTGGTTCGCGGGCACGTCCGGCACGGCCAGGTCGGCCGACGGGTGCGCCCACACCTGCTGCGAGGCCAGCCGGCCGGCCGGGTCGTAGCTCTGGGTCAGCGCGGCCCGCGAGCCCAGCCGCCGGGTGGTCTCCAGCCCGGCCGGGTCGTACTCGAAGGACAGCGCGCCGCCGGTGCCGGCCAGGGTCGCGAGCTGCTGGGCCTGGGTGTAGGTCCAGGCGGTCTCGATCCCGGACGGCGTGGTGCGCCGGATCCGCCTGCCGAGCACGTCGTACTCGCTGCGCACCGCCCGCCCGTCGATCGACTCGACCAGCGGCCGGCCCAGCGGGTCGCGCTCGTAGACCACCTCGGTGGACCCGTCGCTGGCCCGGTGCAGCCGGCCCGCCGGGTCGAACTCGAACTCGATCGGGCGCTCGCCGTCGAGGCGCTGCGCGGTGACCCGGCCGCGGGCGTCCCGGTCCAGCCGCAGCGCCCCGGCGCCGTCCTCGAACCGGCCGACCTGCCGCCCGGCCGCGTCGTAGGCGTAGCGCACCGTCCGGCCGGTGAAGTCGTTCTCCCGAACCAGATTGCCGGCCGGGTCGTACTCGTAGTCCCAGGTCAGCCCGACCGGGTTGGTCACCTGCACGAGGCGTAGCTCGGTGTCGTAGCCGAAGGTGTACCGGGTGCCGTCGGGCCCGGTCCGGGCGACCATCAGGTTGAACGGCCCGACCTCGAACGTGGTCGTCGCGCCGTGCCGGTCGCGGCTGCGGACCAGGTTGCCCTCCACGTCGTAGGACTGCTCCTGGCGGGCGCCGTCCGGTGCGGTCTGCCAGGCGAGCCGCCCCTCGACGGTCCAGCCGTACCGGGTGACCGCGCCGCGCGGGTCGGTCGTCGTGGCCAGCCGGCCGAACAGGTCCATGGTGAACCGGGTGGTGGCGCCGGAGGGGCTGGTGGCCGACAGCGGCCGCCCGGTGCCGAGGCTGGTGAACGTCCACCGCTGCCCGTCGGGTTCGACCCGGGCCACGAGGTGGCCGCGTTCGTCGAGCTCGGAGGCGGTCACCGCGCCCGCCGGGTCGGTGGTCGCCAGCACGTTGCCGGTGCCGGAGTAGGAGTGCTGCCACTCGACGCCGCCGGGCTCGACGACCCTGGTCGGCAGCGACCAGCGCTCGTCGTACTCCACCGACGTGTGCGTCCCGTCCGGGTACTCGACCCGGAGCACCTCGCCCCGCTCGTCGCGCACCCACCGGGTGGTGTTGCCGAGCGCGTCGGTGTGCGAGAGCAGGCGGTGGTAGCGGTCGTACTCGGTGTGCTCCTCGTTGCCGAGCGGGTCGACCACCGTGGTGATGTGGTTGTGGCGGTCGTAGTGGTACCGCGTGACATGGCCGAGGCTGTTGGTCACGGCGGTGACCCGGTTCGCCAGGTCGTAGTCGAACGTGGCGTCGAGGTGTCCGCCGGCGCTGCGCCCGCGCACGACGCGGCCGTCGGCGCGGTACTGGTACTCGTAGCTGAACCCGTTGCGGTCGGTCCAGCCGGTGATCCGGTCGGCGTCGTCGTAGTGGTAGCGGTAGGGCAGCCCGCTGGAGTTGACCACTCCGGTCAGCCGGCCGAGCGGGTCGTACTGGTAGGACACGATCTGGACGCCCTGGCCCTGCGCGTCGATCAGGCGCAGGGCACCGATGCGCGGACCGTGCGGCCCGTCGGTGAGGTCGACCACGACGTAGTAGCCGCCCGAATGGCTGGCCGCGAGCGGCAGTCCGGCCGGGTCGCGGAGGTAGAGGACCTCGTGCCCGTCGCGGTCGGTCAGCGCGGTGATCGGCCGGATGCCCGGGTCCGGTCCGGCGGCGGCGAACTGCCGGACCCAACCGGTTTCCGGGTCCTCGATCCGGTAGCTGCCCGACTCCGGGTCCAGGCGCAGCGGCCACCTCGGCCCGTGCAGCGGCAGCACCGGCTCGTCCGGACGGTTCGGGTACACCAGCACCTGGGCGTCGTCGCCGACATACCGGACGAACTCGGGCCCGAACTCCAGCCGCTGGTCGAGCGTCGAGGACCAGCCGGGCCCGTGTAACCGGCCGTCCCGGAAGTCCGACGCGTACGCGCGACGGACCACCAGCGGCAGCAGGCCGGGCAGCGCCAGGTCGGTCTTGGTGGTGATCATCTGGCCGGACACCACGTCGACCGGGTCGCCGCCGCGGCCGTCACAGCCGCCGTTGCCCTCCGAGCGTTGTCCGCCGCCGTCCTCCCGCGGCCGGGTGCCGTCGCCGTTGCGGCCCGGCGAGGTCGGGCCGTCCGGACCGGATCCCGATCCGTTCGGCGAACCGGCGCCGTCCGGTGAGGTGCCGTCCGGCCGCGTGGTCGGCGCCGTGTCCGGAGTGGACGATGCGTGCGTCGGTCCGTCCGGAGTGGACAGTCCGTCCGGGGTGGACGCCGCGTGGGTGGGGGTGTCGCCTGCGTGCCTCGCCGGGTTGGTCCCGCCGGCGCCGTCGGCCCGGCTCAGCAGCTTGCGGAGCTTGGCGATGATCTCGTCGAGTTTGTCGATGACCTTGCGGATCCGCGGCGCCACGTTGCCGATCGTCTTGACCAGCTTGCGCACCAGATCGGCGACCTTGTTGACCACCTTGGAGATCGCGGCGGTCGCCTGGGCCACCACGACCGGCGTGGCCAGGCCCAACGTCGCGGCCACCTCCAGGGCCCAGGAGATCAGCCGGCCGACCAGCTCACCGACCAGGTCGCGGATGAACTCGCGGACGAACGCCACGACCTCACCCATGATCATCACTCCGACGGAGATGCCGTCGGTCAGCGTGGCGGCGCCGGCCAGCGCGTCGGCCATCTCGGTGGCGTGCCCCCGGTAGGCGTCGCCCGCCTGCCCGGTCCACCCCGCGGTGTCGGCGCCGGCCCCGCGCAGAAAGTCCGCCGCCACCGCGTTGACCTCGGTCGCCACGTTCCCCCACGTCTCGGAGAACGACTGGATGACCGGCGGGTCACCGGCGAACCAGTCCAGCGCCTCCTTCAGTGGCCGGACGTGCTCGATGAGCCAGGAAACCCCGTAGGAGGCCAAGGTTCCCAACGGGTCGATCACCATCGACAGGACCTCGAGCCCGACGCCCAGCCCGCCGAGCCCGGCCTCCACCCAGTCGCCGTTGCTGATCCCGCTGGCCAACCCCTGGGCCGACTCGGCGATGCCGATGCCGGTGACCGCGGTCGTGGTGTCCCGCTCCCGGGCGACAAGGGGGTTGCCGGAGTCGGGCATCAGTGCTCACCTCGTATCCCGCTGACTCGGTCGCGGGATGACGATACGAGCTGATGCCGGCGGTCGGTGCGGCAATTTGCAAATCGGACTGCCCTGTTTCAGGAATGTGACTGCGGGCGGGCAGAAATGATGCCGATGCGGTGCCCGCGTCGCAGCGTCCGGATCCTGGTCGGCTCGACGTCGAAGCCGGCGGCGGCGATCCGCTCGGCGACCGTGTCGCCGACGTTGTCCTTCAGCCGCTCGCGCATGGGGCCGGGCCGGCGGCCGGGACCGTGCCGGTGGTGGTGGTCGTGTTCCCCGTCGACGACGAGGTCGGCCAGCACCAGGACTCCGTCCGGACGCAGGACCCGGCGCACCTCGGCGAGCAGTTCGTCCTTCGCCGAGGTGTCCAGGTGGTGCAGCATCAGGCTGGAGAAGACCCGGTCGAACGAGCCGTCCGGGTAGGGCAGTTCCTCGGCGAACCCGCGGTCCAGCCGCGCGGTGCGGCCCCGGCGGGTGAGCTTGCGCCGGGCCTTGGCCAGCACCTTGGGGTCCGGGTCCAGCCCGGTCAGCTCGACCCCCGGGTGCGCGCGGCTGATCGAGCGCAGCAGGTTCCCGGTGCCGCAGCCGACATCCAGCACCCGGTGGCCGGCCCGCGGTCCGGCCAGTTCGATCATCTCGCGATGGATCGGGGCGAGGCCGAACAGGTGGTGCACCACGTCGTAGAACGGCAGGAGATAGTGCTTGCCCATGGCCGGCAGGTACTCCCGCTCGGCCGGTGAATGTGACGTTCTTTCGGTCATATGTCAATTCTTACTGGTCTTTGAGCTGGTCAGCTGTTGCGATCGGTGGTCGTCGTAGGACGATTTGACGATGCGGACTGTGCGCGCCTCCCCTGGCCGGGGCCACCCGCCGACCTACGCCCTCGCGCCGCTGCCGGGCGAGCCCCCGGTGGCGACCTGGCGGCTGGATCACACGCACGTGCCGGGCCGCACGTCCCGGTTCGAGGAGCACGCGCACGACTTCCCCGGCATCGCCTACTTCGACACCAGCGGCGGGACCCTGCGCACCAACCGGCGGAGCTGGCCGATCGAGGCCGGCGACCTCTACGTGATCGGGCCGGGCGATGTGATGGGCCCGATGGACCCGGACGACCTGGTCGAGGCGCACGGCTGGGGCGTGTTCTTCACCGCCGACGCACTCGGTCCGGACGTTCCCGGCGCCTACCTGGCCTGGCGCACGCACCCGCTGCTGTTCCCGTTCGTGCGGGGCGGGTCGACCGACGCGCTCCGGCTGCGGGTACCGGAACCGGACCGCTCCGGCTGGGCCATGCGGCTCGACGCCCTGCACGAGGAGCTGACCGGCCGGCGGGACGGGTACCGGGAGGCGGCGCCGGCCCACCTGGTGCTGCTCCTGGTGGAGGTGTCCCGGCTGGCCAGCGACGTCGTCGGGGACCTGCGGCTGAACCGGGAACCGTTGCTGGCGGAGGTGTTCGCGGTCATCGAGGAGCGGTACCCGGAGCCGCTGTCGTTGCGCGACGTGGCCACCGCGGTCAACATCTCCCCCGGCCACCTCACCTCGACCGTGCGCAGACGCACCGGCCGCACCGTCCAGGAGTGGATCACCGAACGACGCATGGTCCAGGCCCGCCGGCTGCTGACCACCACCGAACTGCCGATCCGGAACATCGGCCGGCTGGTCGGTTTCCCGGACGCCAGCTACTTCGCCCGCACTTTCGGCCGGATCCACGGGGTGAGCCCGGCGGCCTGGCGGGCCGGCTAGATCACAGCCGGTAGTTGACCGTGGGCGGTAGGTGGCATTACCGTAGGCAAACCCTGCCGTCGAACAGTGTTCGATACTTCGAACATGCCTGGGAGCACTCATGCTCATCAGCCGACGATCGTTCACCCTGGGCGCCATGGCATCCGCGGTCGCCGCCACCGGCACGGTGGTGCTCCCCCGGCTCGCCTGGGCGGCGAACACCGCCTATGCCATGACCTACTTCACCGAGTCGCCGCAGATGCAGGGGGCCAACTACGGCCTGCACCTCGCGGTCAGCCGGGACGGCCTGAACTGGACCCCGCTCAACCAGAACAACCCGGTCGCGACTCCGACGGCCGGGACGCTCGGCCTGCGCGACCCGTTCGTCTTCCGCAAGCAGGACAACACGTTCGTGGTGATCGCCACCGACCTCAACGGGACCGACTTCAGCCAGAACAACCAGTTCCTGCACGTGTGGGACAGCACGAACCTGACCGGCTTCACCGGGTACCGGCGGATCCGGATGCACACGCTGAACACCCACACCTGGGCGCCGACCGCGTTCTGGGACGCCGCCCGCGGGCAGTACGGCATCGTCTACTCGGCCGTCAACGGTCGGGACGTGTTCCAGGTCAACTACACCAGCGACTTCCGCACGGTCAGCGCGCCCCAGATCTACTTCAGCCCGTCGTTCGGCGTGCTCGACGGCGACATCGTGGTCGACGGCGGCACCACCTACCTGTACTACAAGAACCTCGCCGACGGCTTCCTCTACGGGGCGAGGTCGGCCACCGGCGCGCCCAACAGCTACACGACCTACACCGGTGGTCTGCGGCAGGGCAACGCCATCGAGGCGCCGCTGCTGGTCAAGCGCAACGACGGGGCCGGCTGGTGGCTGTGGGGCGACTCGTTCAGCCCGGTCAACAACGACTTCTACGCCTGGTCGTCGACCAACATCACCGCGGGCGCGTGGACCGCGCTGAACCAGCGCGACTACAGCCCGCCGCTGAACTCCAAGCACGGCTCGATCACCGGGATCACCGACGCCGAGTACAACGCGCTGATCGCCCGCTGGGGCACGCCGAACTGGGTCCGGCTCAAGTCGTCCAACCTGCCGGACCGCTATGTCCGGCACGCCAACCGGGTCGGCCGGGTCGACCCGTACCCGTTCGACCCGTACCAGGATCAGCTGTGGCGACTGGTGCCCGGCCTCGCCGACCCGGCCGGCGTGTCGTTCGAGTCGGTGAACTTCCCGAACAACTTCCTGCGGCACTTCAGCTTCGCCGTCCGGCTCGACCCCAACGACAACACCGCGGCGTTCCGGGCCGACGCGACCTTCTACCGGGTCGCCGGTCTGGCCGACGCGGCCTGGTCGTCGTTCCGCTCGTTCAACTTCCCCACCCACCACCTGCGGCACTCGAACTTCCTGCTGCGCATCGACCCGCTCAGCGCGTCCTCGGCCGCCCTC
>NZ_DASTBH010000218.1:0-3163 GCF_035712165.1 Actinophytocola sp.
CTGGTCCGCGTCGCCGCGCGGCTGCGCGAACCGATCGACGGCGACCGGCTCCCGGTTCCGGATGTGTCCATAATAGACGATCGGGGCGCGGTGGTGCCGTCCCCGTTCCGGGCCCAGCGCCACGAATGCACCCCGCTCGCCCCGACCGGCCGGTTGGACGGCACCCTGGTGTTCTGCGCTCTGGTCGCCCTACCCCCACGAACTCCGGTCCGCGCCGTCCGCGTCGGCATCGGCCCGGTCCGGCTGACCGGCACCTGGCTGATGTCCTAACCGGCCAACCGCGCCCGGGCCGCGAAGAACCGGTTGGCGTCGGCGGTGAACAGCAGCACGATCACCGCGACCGACAGCAGCGCGATGAGCACGTTGATGACGACCAGAACGGGCAGCGACGCCACGACGAACGCCGCCCCGATGCCGAGGACCGACAGTGCCGCGAAGACCACGGCGACGATGCGGGCCCAGTTCGCCCCCTTGGGCAGGTTGAGCGCGGCGAAACCCAGCAGCGCGGTGATGACCAGCGTGACGATCGCGACGCCGGTGTACTGCGGAGCGGCGTCTTCGGCGAGCTCGCGGGCCGGGTAGGTCCGGCCGGTGTCCGCCAGCCAGGCATCGAGCAGGTCGTCCTTGAATGCCATGGTGAGGATCACGCGCAGCACGGCCAGACCGAGGATGGCCCAGACGGCGAAGGTGGCGTTGCGGACCGAGTTGGGGACAGACATGGAAAAGCTCCTTCCGTTGGTGGTTCCCGGGCTGCAGGCCCGTAGGACTACCAGGGAAGGGCGGGCAGTTCCGCCGGAGCGGTCCATTTCCGGTTATGCCGCATGGCCACGCGGCCGGACGGCCCAGTGCCGGACTCGTCGGCGGCCAGCAGTCGCCGGGCGCGCAGGGCGATCTCCATGGTGAACAGCTCGTTGGGGTCGGACAGCGACTCGCCGAGCAGTTCCTCGATCTGGTGCATGCGGTAGCGCACGGTCTGCGGGTGGATGCCGAGCCGGGCCGCGATCTCGTTGACCCCGCCCCGGGTCTCCAGCCAGGCCAGCAGCGTGCTGGCCGAGCGCTCGCGTTGTTTGGCGGTGAGCCCGGCGAACGGCGCCATGGCGCGGTCGATGAGCTGGGCGATCAGGAACTCGTCGGACAGCAGCGCCAGGGTCGCCAGGTGCTCGCGGCACCAGGTGATCGGCGCCTGCGGCAGAACCTCGCGCTGCACAAGGAGAACCGCCCGGCGGGCGCAGTCCAGCGAGCGGCGTGCCTGGGCCAGCGGGACCACCGGACCGACCGCCGCGCGCTGCCCGCACAGTTCGTCGGCCAGCCCGTTGAGTTGCTCGTCCGGGTCGGGCAGCACCAGGCACGGCGCGCCGCTCTCCAGGTCCACCAACACCTGACGGCCCAACGAGATGGCCGGGCGCTGATGCTGGTCGTCGCGGTACTCCAGGGCCACGACGGCAACCTGGTCCGGCACCGTCCAGTCGGTGGTGGCGGCGAGGTCGACGATGGTCTGCCTGGGCACCGGCTGTTCGGACAGCACCAGCTTGAGCAACTGCCGGCGGCGCCGTTCCAGCGCGCCGGAGGCGTGCGCCTGCGCCTCGGTGTAGCCCTCGATGGCCACCGTGCTGATCTCGTCCACCCAGGCGAAGCTGGCGTCGGCGATGGCGAACAGGATCTCGGTCGGCACGTTCATCCGCCTGCCGATCACGCACACGTGCCGCCACCACACCCGGGCGCCGACCCGCACCGCGGTCTGCAGCGCGTCCATGGTGCGGCCCTCGAGGAACTCCACCCGCCCGGCGTAGCGGAACACCGGCTTCCAGTCCGACTGGTCGAACTCCGGGTTGGTGACCGTGTCCAGGCACTTCGTGATGGCCATCTCGACCGTGCCGATCAGCACCTCGCGGAACTTGCCCTCCAGCGGCTGGCGGTAGGCCGGCACCACCCGCTGGATCTCCCGGACCGCGTCCCGCACCATGAGCGCGGTCACCGGGCGCAGCGCGTCGACGAAGCCGCGGGGGATCCTGGCCCAGATCTGCTGCGCGACGCCGAGTTCCGCGGCCTGGTCCCGTTCCGTCGGCATGACCGACCATAGAATCGGGTGGAACACGGTGTCAAAAACCGCCGCCGCGATTTGCGGGTGACGTGATAATTTTTGAGCCCCGCCCTGTGGCCGCGTGACAATGTATTGGTAACCGGTTATTCGTGGGTTGTGGCCGCCGGAGAATTCCGAGTAATTTGCCGCCACTCCGGTCTTTCCTATTTGGCGCGCGCGGAAGAGGCATCAATGGCGATTCGGGCGAGGGCACGGCAGTTGACCGCGGGGCTGGCGGCCGCGGTCACGGCGGGGATGGTCGCGACCGGCCTGGTGCTGGCCGGCGGCAGCGGCGCGGCCGAGCCACGCGAGTTGACCCTCCTGTTCGACTGCACCTTCCCGCTGATCAACACCCAGCGGGTGACGGTGACGATCAGGGCGGACATCCCGGCCACCATCCCGGTGAACACGCCCAGCGAGCCCTTCACCATCAACGCCGTCGCCGACGCCGGGATCAACGCGACGGCCGGCCTGGTGCTGGTGGGGGCGACGACGATCGAGGGCTTCTCCGACGCCGGGTCCCGGATCACCGCGCCGGGCCTCGACCTGCCCATCACGGTCCCGGCCCAGATCCCGGTCCAGCCCGTGCCGGCGCTGAACACCCCGCTGATCCTCAACGCCACGGGCACGTCCCCGTCGGTGACCTTCCCCAACGCCGGCACCGCCCGGATCAGCGTGGAGACCCTCGGCCTGCGGGCGCTGCACCCGCGCAACGCCCAGGGCGGCGACACCGGCCTCGGCGTTTTCGACGCCCCGTGCACCACGGTCGCGGGCCAGAACACCACGCTCGCCGAGATCACGGTGACCCCCGCGGACACCACGACCACCACCACGACCACCACCGACGAGACCACCACGACGACCACGACCACCACGACGACCACCGACGAGACCACGACCACGACCTCGCCGACGACCACCACGACGACGGACGAGACGACCACGACCACCACCACCGACGAGACCACGACCACCACGGACGAGACCACGACCACCACGGACGAGACCACCACCACGACCTCGCCCACCACCACGACGACCACGGACGAGACGACGACCACGACGTCGCCCACGACCACCACG
>NZ_DASTBH010000219.1:0-5466 GCF_035712165.1 Actinophytocola sp.
CCCGCCGATCATGAGCGCGCCGGCGACCAGGCGACCCTCGGCGGTGGTCGGATACAGATCGCCGTAGCCCACGGTGGTGATGGTGGTGAGCGTCCACCACAGTGTGCGCGCACCAGGGTCGCCATCCGGCGTCCTAGTTGACGTACCATTCGACCCGGACAGCGGTCGCCGAGATGTCCTGCAGTTCCGCGCACACCTCGTGAGTCACCAGAATCCCAGTTTGTCGGCAGACCCGTCGCCTGCCGGTGATTGTCGGCGCAGCCGTGAAGCCTTGTGACGCGAGGTGCTCACGCATCACCTCGGGTGCTCGGTCGCCATTGGCTTCCAGAATGCGCGAGCAGTTGCTCGAACCGCACCAAGAGTCCTCGATGACGACCCGCAACTGCGCAGGCCCGGGGAACACGCCTTCGTCCCCAGGCATAGCCTCCAGTTGCGCGATCAGGGCGCCCCCGGCGAGGACGAACCCGGCGAGCACGATCGTCAGCAGTCGCCCGACGCCCACGAGCCGTCGTTGGTCCACCAGCGTGCCGATCTCGCACACCACGGCCGCGAGCATGGGGTGGAGCAGGTAAACCTCGAGTGCCGCGGGCACCCACGGCCCGGTCCACCCCATTTCGCGGGGCACGATGAACCACGCCAGCAGCGCCACCAAGACCAGTCCGACGATCACCCCGGTCTTGGTCGACCGCGCCAAGGCACCGCACCTGATCAGCTCGCGCTCCCCTATCCCAGAAGCTGGGGTGTCTTGCCGGTCAAGATTTGCGATCGCCGGGTCCCTGACCACGCGTCCAAAGTGGCACAAGCCGCTGCCGCAAGGCAGGGATTTCGATCAAGCGGCTAGCACAACGGGCATATCATGTCTGCTAGCCGCTTCACATGGATACCTGCATTGCGCAGGTATGCCACAGGGTGGCATTGAGGTCCCCCTCGGACACTCCCGTGCCCCACCGCCATCCACAGCACGTCTCGCCATTGTCCTGCATCACAGTGCTGACGACCGGCGCGGTGAGGCGCGCGTGCTGACCCAGCTCTGCATCCTCGACGAGTGGTCGGGACGGTATGTCATTGTCGACGATCGCCACCGGCAGGAGCTGACCTGTTTGGCCATGCGGAAGCCCGTAAGCCCAGCAAACGCATGGCACAGTGACATGCGCGCCTGAGCCTGTGGGCGGGGGTGAGAACTATTTGATCAAACCTTCGCCGACTACCTCCCGATCGTTCAGGCCGCCGTCGGTGACGGCACCCGCCGCGTGTACGAGTCCTATTGGAACCGAATCATCGAGCACTGGGGCACCCGCCCACTCGACGAACCGACACCCTCCGAGATCCATCAGCTCGCCGCACACGTCAAGGCACACGTGGTGTCCCGCCGCAACGCCCGCGGCGGACGCAGTGCCGCCGAACACCTCATTGCCGCCCTGCGCTGCCCCTACCGCCACGCCGAAAACGACGGCCACATCTCCGCCGCCGACAACCCGGCCCGCAAGGTCACCAAGCCCCGCCGCCTGCCCTCCGACCGCCGCGCCGTCCCCGCCGACCGACTCGCCGAGATCAACCACATCGCCGCCACCACCGGCAGCGACCCGGCCCTGGACACACTGATCCTGCGCCTGCACACCGAAACCGCTTGCCGCCGCGGCGGCGCCCTCGCCCTACGCCCCTGCGACCTCGACACCGAGCAATGCCTCATCCGCCTCCGCGAGAAGGGCGAAACGGTCCGCTGGCAACCCGTCTCGCCCACCCTCATGGCCCACCTGGAACAACACGCCCAACACCGCCACGCACCGGCTAACGGGCAACTCCTGCGCTACGCCACCGGCCGGCCGATCACCTCCCGCCGCTACGACCACCTCTGGGTCCGCATCGGCCGCCACCTGCCCTGGGTCGCCACCCAACAGATCAGTACCCACTGGCTGCGCCACACCACCCTGACCTGGGTCGAACGCAACTTCGGCTACGCCGTCGCCCGCGCCTACGCCGGCCACACCGACAACAGCAACGCCGGCACCACCGCCACCTGCCGCACCGTCGTGCTCGAGACCCGGTACACGCCGGAGTCCTCCGGTGAGATCCAACTCGGCTTCGCCGGCGCGAACCCCGGACGGCTCTACGTCGACGGAAACCTGATCCTCGACAAAGCCCCCGCCGAGCCGAGCAACGCCCTCGGCGCGTCCATCCTCAATCCCCCGTCGCTCACCACCGCCGTGGCCGTCAATGCCGGCCGTCCGATCGCGATCCGGGGCGAGTTCTCGCGCGAGGTACGCACCGTGATCGACGGCGCCCTGAGCCTGACCGTCGGCATCGAACCGAACGGACCGACCCCGAGGTCCTCATCGCCCGCGCCGTCGAAGCGGCCCAGGACTCCCAACTCGCGGTCATCGGCGTAGGCACCAACTCTCAAGTGGAATCCGAGGGCCACGACCGCGCCAACCTCGATCTGCCCGGCCGGCAAAACGACCTCGTCCGCGCCGTCGCCGCCACCGGCACGCCCACCGTCGTCATCGTCAACGCGGGCTCGACCGTCGTGCTGCCCTGGGCCAACGAGGTCGCCGCGATCCTGCAGGGCTACTTCGGCGGTCAGGAGTTCGGCCACGCGATCGCCGACGTGCTCACCGGCGCGGCCGAACCGGGCGGTCGGCTGCCCACGACATGGCCCGCGGCGCTCTGCGACGTGCCGGTGACCGAAGTCCAACCGGTCAACGGCCGGCTCGTGTACCGAGAGGGCCTGCACATCGGATACCGGGCCTGGCTAAGGGATTCTGTCGAGCCGGCCTTCCCGTTCGGACACGGCCTCGGCTACACCACCTGGTCATGGAACCGGGCGCGGCGGCACGACGACACCCTGCAGGTCGCCCTGACCAACACCGGTGCACGCGCGGGCAAACAGGTCGTGCAGGTCTACGTCACCGCGACAATCCCGGTGCCACCCCGCCGACTGGCACACTGGACCGGCCAGTGGGTCGTGGAACCCGGCACCTACATCCTCCACGCCGGCGCATCCGTCGCCGGGCTCCCGCTCTCGGTGGCGTTGGAGATAGCCGGCTGAGCGCCGCCGACCGCACCCGCTGCCGAGCCGAACGTGCCGCGGGTGATCGCCGCCGGCCCGGCGCCACCCGCACCCACTGGGCTCGCATGGCCACCGCGTGGGGCCGGCGGACCCTGCAACACACCACCACACGCCGCCGCGGCGGGCGCCCTCACCCTGCACCTGACCGCCGCACGTGGCGCGATCCAGCCCACCGACACCTGCTGCACTACCGCGACAGCCTCGTTCTATGTGCGGATCAGGTGGGGGTTCACCGACGTGCGCCGCGCCGCGCTGGCCTTCGCCCGCGAGGTGGAGCGCCGCGCGCCGGATGACGTGACCGCCACCTGGTGGCGCAAGGACCGCGACCCGAAGCTGTTGTTCGTGGACTACAACCAGAACGCCCGCGAGTTCACCATCGCCACCGTGCCGGACCGGTTCGCCAAGCTCGGCGACCTGCATGAGGGCATCGACGACGCGGTGTTCCCCCTGGAACCCCTGCTGGAGTGGGCCGACCGGGACCGCGCCGAACTCCCCGACGAGGACTAACGCGCAACGCGACGTTGCTTTAGAGCGAGATACCCGGGTTGGGCGGGGGGTGGCCCGGGAATGGCCACCCCACGACTACCCTTTTGTTCAGTAACCGGCGGTCACTCTGGTGAAGGCCCACTCGGTCTGGTCAATGCCACTGCAATAACCAAGCACGAGGCCTTCACAATCGTAGTTGTTGTTGTCGCGGTTGAGGGACCAGAAGGTGAAGCGGGCCAGACCGCGTTCCTTGGCCCAGTCCCGGAGCCGGGTCCAGGTGTCCACGCTGGTCGGCTCTCTGTTGTCGGACAGACCGTTCATGCCGGAGATGCCGGTGTGCGCGTAGGCCTCCGCGTCGGACCACCCGAACGTGCTTTTCAGGAAGTTCTTGAGTGCGTCGGTCGAGATGATCGTGGCGTTGTACATGTCGGTGCTGGGGCCGCCGCCGAAGTTGAAGGTCATGGTCGACCACACGTTGACATCCGCTCCCAACGCCTTGGCCTGGGTGATCATGCGGGTGCCCCACCAATTGGGGCCACTGGCCGTCGTGGGCATCGTGACGATGATTTCGATTCCCGGGTTGTTCTGCTCGATGATCCGCAGCGCGTTCAGGATACGATCCTGCGCGGCTTCGTTCTCGAACTCGGCGCCCTCGATGTCCACATCGATCACCTTGAGCTGGAAGGCGTCGATCACCTCCTGGTATACAGCGGCGAGCGCCTCCGGAGTCTGGCAGATCAGGCCGAGTTTCTGGCCGGTTGCACCTCCGAACGAGGGCATGAAGTCTCCGCCCGCGCCCCGGATCTCGTTGATGGCCAATTCATCCTTGCCGCCGAACAGCGGGCGGTTGCCGTCCCAGAGGGCATTGCAGGTGCCGTCACTGTTGAGAAAGTTCAGGGTGAACCACTTGATGCCGGTCGCGGCCATCACCTCGGCGGGCGATGGCGGGTAGTCCCATTGAGCGCCGAAGTACGGTGCGGCGGCGGCTCCGGACAGGGTCGGCGGCGTGCATCCGCTGGTGGTGGCGCTCACCGTAGCGCTGTGCGGTGATTCGCCGACGTCGTTGTAGGCGGTCACGGTGTAGGCGTGGGACGTGCACGCGGTCAGGCCGGTGATGGTGGCCGATGTGGTGGTCGTGTCCTCCACCATGGTGCCGCTGGAGTAGACCTTGTAGCCGGTGACGTCTCCGCTCGCGGCCGTCCAGCTCAGCGAGATCGAGGTGTCCGTGGTACTGGTGACCGTGGGGGTGCCCGGTGTACCGGGCACCGCCGGCCCGACCGGACCGCCGGCGCAGTCCGCGCCGTTGACCTTGCAGTTGAGCGGGCCCGGGAAGTTGCCGGGGGTGCCGATGAAGCCGAATGACGCGGTGCCGCCGGCCCGCAGGACCGCCGCCCAGCCCGGGTTGCTGAAGGTGGGGTGCTGCGGGGTGCCACCCTGCCCCGCGTCCCAGGACGAGGTGACCCTGAAGCCGGCCGGCATGTCGAACTCCACGGTCCAACCGTTGATGTCCGCGGCGGTTCCGTTGTGCAGCGTGAACTTGCCTTCGAACCCACTACCCCAGTCGTCGCGCTCAGTGAAGGTCGCCGTCAACATGCCTTGCGCGGCACTGGTCGGGACCGCGACCAGTCCCATGGCCGCGACCGTCGTGATCGCGGCGACAAGGGCCGGCGTTCTTTTCATGCGCATGACTCATCTCCTGTAGGTCAAAGTCGGGGTCAACCGCCACACGACACCGGTCGAGAAACCACGCGCGACGATGCCGTAAATTTCGCCGCAGCTGGGCGACGCGTGGTGGCCGGCGACGAGTTTAGACCGATGTGAACGATTACGCTCGGCCCGCCGCCGCGGTCCTCAGAAAACCCGTGGTCACCGCCATAAATTACACTCGATCGAGTGCGCGCTGGGTCCTGCAA
>NZ_DASTBH010000220.1:0-11832 GCF_035712165.1 Actinophytocola sp.
GCTGAGCGAGGAGGACAAGTTCCAGATCGCCCGCCGGGTGGTCATCGCCGAGCAGCAGTTCATCACCTACAACGAGTGGCTGCCCGCGATGGGTGTCCCGATTCCCGCCTACTCCGGTTACAAGAACAACGTTGACTCCACGCTCACCAACGAGTTCGCCACGGTCGGTTACCGGGTGCACAGCCAGATCCACGGCGAGATGGAGATCGAGGGCGAGGCCGACACCTGGACCGCCGCCCAGCTCGACATGTTCCGCTCGCAGGGCATCGAGGTCGAGATCGACGGCGACGAGGTCGCCCTCGTCATTCCGCTGAACCGCGGCTTCTTCAACCCCGCACTGGTCCAGCCGATCGGGCTCGGCCCGCTGCTGGAGGCGGTCGGTGCCGAGGCGCAGTACAACAACGACGAGATGATCGACAACCAGCTGCGCAGCGTGCTGTTCCAGGTGCCGGTCTCCGGCAACCCGGAATGCCTCGACGGGCCGGAGCTTCCGGACTGCTTCAACGGCGTGGTCGACCTCGGCGCGATCGACATCGAGCGTGGCCGCGACCACGGCATGCCGACCTACAACCAGATGCGCCAGGCCTACGGGCTGGCCCCGGTGACCTCGTTCACCCAGCTCACCGGTGAGTCGAGCTCGTCGTTCCCGCCGGGCACCGGCGTGGACAACCCGGCAAGCCTGGAGTTCACCCAGCTCAGGGATGCGTTCAACGCCACGGTCGACCCGGCCGACGAGGCCCGGGCCACCGCGACGGTGACCAGTGTGACCCGGCGGACCCCGCTGGCCGCTCGCATGCAGGCCATCTACGGCAACGTGAACAACGTCGACGCCTTCGTGGGCGCGCTGGCCGAGCGGCACGCCGCGGGCAGCGACCTCGGTCCGCTGCAGCGGGCGATGTGGGCGCGGGAGTTCACCCGGCTCCGCGACGGTGACCGGTTCTTCTACCAGAACGACCCGGGCCTGACCTTCATCCGCAACACCTACGGGATCGACTTCCGGTCGAACCTGGGCGACATCATCTCCCGTAACGCCGGGATCCCGCGGGCGGAGCTGCCGACCAACGTGTTCTTCACGCACGGCGACAACCCGCCCACCGCCTGCCGGGTCAGCTACAACGTGGTCAACCAGTGGACCGGTGGCTTCCAGGCGAACATGAACATCACCAACACCGGTTCGGTGCCGATCACCAACTGGACGATGCGGTTCAGCTTCGCCAACGGCCAGCAGATCACCGGACTGTGGAACGGGGCGGTGGTGCAGGACGAATTCCGTGCGCCCGTGGAGAACGCGGGCTGGAATGCGACAATTGCCCCAGGAGCGACAGTCAGAGATGTGGGGTTCACCGCCACCTGGAACAACGTTACGAATGCCCGACCAACAAGATTCACGTTGAACACGACGCAGTGCTCAATCGGCTAGACGGGTGACACGGTCGGCCCCCCGGGTGATCCCCGGGGGCCGACGTTGTCCACAGACTGTGGACCTAAACTGGAGTAGACCAAATTAAATCCCCTAGGGCCTGTTGCAACCTGTGGTCGCAGTACGAGAATGTGGAGTCACGGGGAGTGCCAGGCGCAAAGGGGTAGATGTACATGATCCGTGTAGCGCTGCGCTCTCCACGACGCCTGTTCAGAGATGCGCTGGCCGGGTGTCTGGAAGCGAGATCCGAGTACACGGTCGTCGGCAGCGTGGCCGATCTCGATGATCTTCCCATGCTGTGTGAGCTGCAACATCCCGACGTTGTTCTGGTCGATGTCGGCGGCGGTATCGGTACCGATGAAGTAGTGCTCAAGCGGCTCAAGGACTGCGTGGATCTGGCCCGGTTGGTGGTCGTCTACGAACGGTTGTCCTCGGCCGAACTGGGTGCGTTGTGGCAGTTGGGAGTCGACACGCTGCTGCCCTGCTCGCACGGGCTGGATGCGTTGCTGGTCGTGTTGCAACGTTATGTCGCCACGTACCGAAACCACCCGGTCCGCTCGGCGGGCGTGGAGGACGGACTCACCGAGCAGGAAGGGAAGATCATCTCCCTGCTCAGCGCCGGGCACACCGCCAACCGGATAGCCCAGCTGCTCGACATCAGCACCTCCGCCGTGGCCAACGCCAAGCGGCGGATCTACCGCAAGCTCGAGGTGGCCAGCCAGTGCCAGGTGGTGGCCCGGGCGACCGCGCTGGGCATCATCAGCCGCCCGGCGACCAGACCGGCCGGCGCGAGACCGGTCGGCACGGTGGTCGCCGTGCTGCGCGGCGCCGTCGGCCCGACCCGCGAGCAGGTCGCCGCGGCGCTGCTGGCCGGCGGGATCTCCGTGGCCACCGACGTGGACACGAACCGGCGCAGGCCCGCGGAAGGCGAGGCATCGGAGTCGATGTTCGTGGTGCTGGTCGACCCGGCGCCGACCGACTGGCCGACCGGCTGGGACGCGGGGCTGCCGGTCGCCCTGGTCCGCAGCACGCCGCCGCCGCGCGCCGAGGTGCTCGGCGCCCTGCTGCGCGGCGCGCTCACCGTGGTCACCGCCGACCGGGTGGCGAGCGACCTGGTGCCCGCCCTGACCCTGGCCACGCACGGCTACCTGGCGATCGAGGAGAGCGCCGCCGGTGCCCTGCTCGATGCCGTACGTGGCCCTTCCGGGGGATCGGCGCCCGGCCTGCCGGAGCTGACCTCCCGGGAGTGCGACATCCTGCGCTCGATCGCCAACGGCCACACCGTTCGGCTCACCGCGCGGGCACTGGGAATCGCGGAGAAGACCGTGGAGAACACCCAGGCCCGGCTGTTCCGCAAACTCGGGGCCCGCAACCGGCCGGGGGCGCTGGCCGCGGCACACGCGTTGGGTCTGCTCGACCTGATCCCGGCCGCGCGACCGCCCTCCAGCTAGGAGTCCCCGGCCAACTCGCCGAGCGTGATCGGCATGGCGATCGGCCGGCGGGCGAAGGCATCCAGGTCCGACTCGGTCACTGCCCGGCCACCGAGCCGTGCGGCCAGGCAGGCCACCGGGTAACCGCAGATCCGGCCCTGGCACCAGCCCATTCCGGCGCGCGTCAACAACTTCACGGTCCGCGCCTCGGTCGCGCGCAGCTCGGTCACCGCGGTGCGGATGGCGCCGTAGGAGACCTCCTCGCAGCGGCAGACCAGGGTGTCCTCGGCCAGCCCGTCCGGCCAACCCGGTGGCACGCGGTAGGTCTCGCGCAGCGCGGCGGCGAACCGGCGCAACCCGGCGCGCCGTTTGGCCAGCCGGTCCGGCACGGCGGACCCGGCGGCGGCCGCGCCCGCGATCGCGCCCTCCACCAACGCCAGGTCGGCGCCGCCGACACCGGTGATCTCGCCGGCGGCGAACACGCCGGCAACGGTGGTCTGCTGGGCGTGGTCGACGGTGACCACCAGGTTGGTGTCCCCGTCCACCCGCACCGCACAGTCCAGCAGCGTGGGCAGTTCCAGCGCCGGGGTGAACCCGTAGCCCACGGCGAGCGCGTCGCACCGGATCCGCCGGGGGACACCGTTTCGGCCGGCCACGGTGACCGCGTCCACCTCGCCGTCGCCGTGCGCCGCGAGCAGGCGATGCCCGGTGCGGTAAGGAATCCGGTGCCGGGCGAACCGGGCGGCGTAGCCCGCGGCCTCGGTCAGCTTGTCCAGCGGGATCCGCCGCCGGATCATCCGCAGCGCGGGCGCGGCCTCGAACACGCCCGCGATCCGGGCGCCGGCCCGGGCCAGCCCGGTGGCCACCGGGAGCAGGAACGGACCGGTCCCGGCGACCACGATCCGCCGGCCGGCCAGCACGCCGTGGCCCTTCAGCAACGCCTGCGCCCCGCCGGCCGTGGTGACCCCGGGCAGATCCCAGCCGGGGAACGGAACCACCCGGTCATGTGCCCCGGTGGCCAGCACCAGCCGCCCGGCGGAGATCTCGCCGGCGCCGGTGTGCAGCGTGAAGCCCGGCTCGGCGAACCACACCGGCGCGCCGGACCGGTAGTCGACCCGGTCGAGCGTGCCGGCCAGCGCCCGGAACCGCCGGTCGGCCGGGGCGAAACCCGCGCGGTGCCGCCAGTACTGGCCGCCCGGCAGCGGGCCGGCGTCCAGCAGCACCACCCGGCGGCCGGCGGCGGACGCGCGCGCGGCGGCGGCCAGCCCCGCCGGCCCGGCACCCACCACCGCGATGTCGTACCTCATGGTTCGACCACGTCGCCGTCCCGGGCCGGCAGCAGGCAGGCGCGTTGGGCCGGTTCGCCGTTGACCGTGACCAGGCAGTCGTAGCAGGCGCCGATGCCGCAGAACAGCCCGCGTGGCGCGCCGGCGCGGCGGGTGCGCCGCCAGGACCGGATGCCCGCCGCGATCAGTGCCGCGGCGATGCTCTGACCCGGCTCGAACGGGATCGGCCGGCCCGCGAAGGTGATCATTGGAACCGCTCCGGTGCGAACGGCGCCAGGTCGAACTCGCGCGGCGCGCCGGTCAGCTCGCGCGCGATCACGTATCCGGTCGCCTGGGACAGGCCGATGCCGGCGCCCTCGTGGCCGCAGGCGTGGAACAGGCCGCCGACCCGGGGGTCCGGGCCGATCAGCGGCAGATGGTCGGGGCTGTACGGGCGGAATCCCCGGTAGGCGCGGAGCAACCGGACCCGGGACAGGAACGGGAACAGCGCGATCGCCTGCGCGGCCAGCCGGCGCAGCACCGGAAGGGCGAAGCCGCGGTCGAAGCCCACCCGTTCCCGGCTGGCGCCGATCAGGATCGTGCCGGCCGGCGTGCCCTCGACCGCGGCCGAGGCCTGCAACCCGGCCTCGCCGCTGGCCACGTTGTCCAGGTAGTCGGCGGTGTAGACCTTGTGCCGCACCAGCGGCGGCAGCGGCTCGGTGACCAGGACGAACCCCCGCCGTGGCGCGATGGGAAGCCGGGGCCCGGCCAGCGCGGCCACCTCGCCGGCCCACACGCCGGCCGCGTTGACCACCGCGGCGGTGGGGATGCGCAGGCGATCGGTGCGCACCGCCACGATCCGATCCCGAGCCGTCTCGATGCCGGTCACCTGCTGTCCGTAGTGGACGGTGAGCCCGGGTGCGGCGTGCAACAACCGGGCGGTGGCGAGCATCGGCTGCACCTGGAGATCCTGCGGGTAGAACGCGCCACCGGCCAGGCCGGGGCGCAGCTCGCGTTCGTAGGCCGCCAGGTCCTGCACGACGGTCGCGTCGACGCCGACCGCGCGCTGGGCGGTGACCAGGGTGTCCACCTTGGACATCAGGGCCTCGTTCGCCGCGATCATCAGCCCGCCCTTGGGTTCCAGCTCGATCGGGCCGACGTCCAGCTCGCGCCACAGCCGGTAGGACAGCAGGCCGAGATCCAGCTCCGGGCCGGGTTCCTTGTCCGACAACAGGATGTTGCCCTCACCGGCGCTCGTGGTGCCGCCGGCCAACGGACCCCGGTCGACCACGGTCACCGACAGCCCGGCGCGCGCCGCGTAGTAGGCGCAGGACGCCCCGACGATGCCCGCGCCGATCACCACGACATCGGTCATCGCCCGGCCCAGCTGGTTCGAACCTGCCGGATGTGCGCCCGGATCAGGGCCGTGGTTCCGGCGCGGTCGCCGCGTTCGATCAGGTCGAGCAGGGCGGCGTGCTCGCGGGCGGACTCGACCAGCGCGCCGGTGCCGGCCAACCGGTCCAGGCCGTAGAGCCGGGCCCGGGAGCGCAGATCGTCGACCAGTTCGACCAGATGCCGGTTTCCGGCGTGCCCGAGCAGCGTGAGGTGGAACGTCCGGTCCGCCTCCAGATAGCGGATCAGGTCGCCGGACGCCGCGCCGTCCTCGATTTCCCGGGCCAGCGCACGCAGCTCGGCGAGGGCGGCGCCGTCCAACCGGCCGGCCAGCCGGCCGGTGGTCGGCACCTCGATCAGCATGCGCAGCTCGGTGAGCTCGTCAAGGTCCTGTTCGGACAGTTCGGTGACCCGGAAACCTTTGTTGCGGACGGCTTCCACCAGGCCGTCCTTGGCCAGGTCCAGCATCGCCTCGCGGACCGGGGTGGCCGAGACGCCGAACGTCGCGGCCAGTACCGGCGCGGAGTAGACCACCCCGGGCTGCAGCCGGCCGCTGATCATGCCGGCCCGCAACGCGTCGGCGACCTGCTCGCGCAGGCTCCGCCGGTCGGCAAGGTTGGGCAGTTCCATTGTCACAGCAGGAACCCGGCCGGGAACGGGTCTTCGGGATCCAGCAGGTACTGCGCCGTGCCGGTGACCCAGGCGCGACCGGTGATCGTGGGCAGCACCGCGCGCCGGCCGCCGACCGTGGTCTCGCCGGCGAGCCGGCCGACGAACCGGGTGCCGAGGAACGACTCGTTGACGAACTCCGACTCCATTGCCAGTTCGCCGCGTGCGTGCAGGGCGGCCATCCGGGCCGAAGTGCCCGTGCCGCACGGTGACCGGTCGAACCACCGGGGCGGCAGCACCATCGCGTGTCTGGAGTGGACGGCGTCGGAACCGGGGGCGGCGAGGTAGACGCCGTGCACGCCGCGCACCGCCGGGTCCTCCGGGTGCACCGGCGGGTCGGTGGCGTTGATGGCGTCCCGCACCGCGAGGCCGGCGTCGAGGATCCGGCCCTGCTGCGCGCGGTCGAACGGCAGCCCCAACTCCTCCAGCGGCACGATCGCGTAGAAGTTCCCGCCGTAGGCCAGGTCGTAGCGCACCGGGCCGAACCCGGGCACCTCGACCTTGGCGTCCAGCGCCACCGCGAACGAGGCCACGTTGCGGATGGTCACCGCCGTCGCCCGGCCGTCCCGCACGCTCACCTCGGCGGTCACCAGGCCGGCCGGCACGTCGAGGCGCACCGTGGTCACCGGCTCGGTCACCGGCACCATTCCGGTCTCCACCAGGACCGTGGCCACCCCGATGGTGCCGTGCCCGCACATCGGCAGGGCCCCGGAGACCTCGATGAACAGCACGCCGTGATCGGCGTCCGGGCGGGTCGGCGGTTGCAGGATCGCCCCGGACATCGCCGCGTGGCCGCGCGGCTCGTACATCAGCAGCCGGCGCAGGTGGTCCAGGTGCTCGATCAGGTGGGCGCGCCGGTCGGCCATGGTGGCGCCGGGAATCACCCCGACCCCGCCGGTGATCACCCTGGTCGGCATGCCCTCGGTGTGCGACTCGACGGCGTGGAAGACGTTGCGGGAGCGCATCAGCCGGTCAACTCCTGCGCCGTCGCGGTCAGGATCGCCTTGGTGTCCTCATCGGACAGTGGGAAGCGGGGCGGGCGGCACGGACCGCCGTAGCGTCCGGCGGCGTCCATGGACACCTTGATCGCCTGGACGAACTCCGGGCGGGAGTCCCAGCGCAGCAACGGATGCAGCCGGCGGTAGGCGGGCACGGCGGCGGCCGGGTCGGCGCCGGTGGCGGCCCGGTACAGCTCGACGCACTGGTGCGGCAGGGAATTGGGGAAGCCGGCCACCCAGCCGACCGCCCCGGCCATGGCCAGTTCCAGCAGCACGTCGTCCGCGCCGACCAGCAGGTCGAGGTCGGGGGCCAACTCGGCGATCCGGTAGGGCCGGCGCACGTCGCCGCTGAACTCCTTGACCGCGACGATCAGGCCCTCGTCGAACAGCCGGGCGAGCAGTTCCGGGGTGAGATCCACCCGGGTGTCGTGCGGGTTGTTGTAGGCCACGATCGGCAGTCCGGCCCGGGCCACCTCCCGGTAGTGCTCGACCACGGTCCGCTCGTCGGCCCGGTAGGCGTTGGGGGGCAACAACATCACCACCGGAGCCCCGGCCTCGCCGGCCTGCTCGGTCCACCGCCGGGCCTCCAGCGCGCCGTACGCGGCGACGCCGGGCATCACCGTGCACCCCTCCGGGGCGGCCTGCGCCGCGGTGCGCACCACGGCGGCGCGCTCCTCGGGGGTGAGCACCTGGTACTCGCCGAGGGATCCGTTGGGTACCACGCCGTCGCAGCCGGCGCCGGCCAGCCAGGCGACGTGCTCGGCGTAGCGGTCCAGATCGACGGCCAGGTCGTTGTCGCGGAACGGAAGCGCGGTGGCCACCAGCACTCCGTGCCACGGCCGGGCGGGTGCGGTCATGGCAGTAAAATATCACATAGTATTACGCACCGGCTGGCAAGGCGGGATGCGGCACCGCGTGGTCCGGCATTACTCGCTCCAGCCGGCCAACCGCACTCCCTTGGCCACGTCCACCCGGAACCCCAGCGTGAGCTCGGCGGTCGCGCCCGGATCCAGCTCCAGCTTCCAGGTGACCTCGCCGAGATCGCTCTGCTCCGCCGGTTTCGGGTCCAGCTGCACCTCCCGCACCACGATCGCGTCGTCCCGGGACACCGGAATCTGGTCCACCACCGTGACATTCGCCCGGCGCGGTCCGTAGTTGCCGACCGTGATCCGGTAGGCCGCCTCGTGCCGCCGGGTTCCGCCCAGCACGGCCTTGCCGGCCGCCCGGCGCACCAGCTCGCGCTCCACCCGCACCCGGTCGTCCACCCCGAGTGCCAGCTCCACCTCCTCGCCCGGCGCCCACGGTTCGAGTCGGGTGGTGCCGACGAACTCGGTCTCGTGGAAGATCGCCGCCGGGCCCGGGCGCAGCGTGTGCTCCGAGGAGTTCACCGCGGTTGCCCGCAGATAGGCCTCCGGCCCCTTGAGCGGGACGGTCACGTGGTCGAGCCGGGCGGAGAGCTCGGCGACGGTCACCGTGGTGCGGTGCGGGGAGCCGTCGGAGGGCACGGCGATGCGGCGCGCGGGGGTGTAGACCGCCGCCGTCACGCCCTGCTCGACGGTCGCCGTGGCCACCGCGGCGCGTTCCGGAGCCGCCTGGGCGAGGGCCATCCCGGGCGCCGCCGGCATGGGCGCACCGGCCACCGCGTCCATCGAGCGGGTGCGGTACACGGTCACCTCGTGGCGGTCCAGATACCACGGGTCCAGCTCGGGCACCGTGACCGCGCTGGCCGGCCGCGCGGTGGACAGCCGCAGGTCGCATTCCGGCCAGTCCTCGCCGCTGTGCTGGGTGATCAGGCCGAACCAGGTCAGGGTCAGCTGCTCGTCGTGCAGCCGGACGTCGTAGCGCGACTCCCAGCGCGCCGAGTCGACCAGGTAGGAGATCTCCAGCTCGATCTCGCCGTCCCGGGCCATGTCCAGGTCCACGGCGACCGCGAGCCGGTCCGGGGTCTGCTGGGCGAGCAGCTCGTGCAGCCGGCGGCCTACCGCGTCCAGCTCGAGCTGGACGTCCCGGCGCCGGTCGGCGAGCTCCCGGCGGGCGGCCAGCACCGCGGCCAGCTGCGCCGCGAGAGCGTCGCCGGTCGCCGCCACCCGATCGGTGTCACCCGACTCGGTCAACGTTCTGGCGAACGCGGCGGCGGCACGCCGGACCAGCGACTCGATCAGCTGCTCGCGCGCGCCCAGCACGGTGGCCTCGTCGTCCAGCTCGGCCAACCGGCCCTGCAGGGTCTCCCGGCGTTTCTCCAACTCGTCCACGGTGGCGTCCGGGGAACGCGGATGGTGCTCGGCCAGCACGTCCACCCCCAGCACGGTGGCCGGGCCGCGGCCGTTCACCCGCACCGAGTCCGGGCGCAGCCCCAGCGGCAGCCCGCCGAGGCGCACCCGCTGCTCGCCCGCGGCGGCGGAAACCGTGCCCCGCCGGGTGATCCGGGCCTGCCCCGGATAGACCGTCACCGCGACGATCTCCGCAACCAAAGTTGTAACCGCCCCAACCGAAGGTGTGCCCATCGGGCGAGGCTAGCCGACCTTTGGGCCTATCACCGCCGACTTCGCCCTCGATAGGTTCCGTCCCATGCCCATCCAGGCCTTGCGCCGCACCACCCTCGCGGCCGTGCTGCTGTGCGCGGCCACTCTGCTCGTGCCGGGTCAGGTCGCCACCGCGGCCCCCTCGGCTCCGCACGTGAACGGCACCGAAACCGTGCCGGTGTACGACTACGCCGACGCCGTCCGGGAGAGCGTGTGGGTCACCACGCCGCTGGACAACGACGGGGACGGGGCGCGCGACAAGGTCGTGGTCGACCTGATCCATCCCCGCGAGGCCGTGGCGTCCGGCGTCAAGGTCCCGGTGATCATGGACGCCTCGCCGTACTACCAGTGCTGCGGCCGGGGCAACGAGAGCGAGCGCAAGGTCTACGCCCCCGACGGCACGGTGACGAAGTTCCCGCTGTTCTACGACAACTACTTCGTGCCGCGCGGTTACGGTTTCGCCGCCGTGGACTTCAACGGCACCAGCCGCTCCACCGGCTGTGGCGACGTCGGCGGCCGGGAGGAGATCATCGGCGTGAAGACCGTGATCGACTGGCTGAACGGCCGGGCGCACGGGGAGTACGCCGACGGCACGGTCGCCCGCGCGGACTGGTCCACCGGCAAGGTCGGGATGATCGGCAAGTCGTGGGACGGCACCGTGGCCAACGGGGTCGCCGCGACCGGTGTCGACGGCCTGGCCACCATCGTGCCGATCTCGGCGATCTCCAGTTGGTACGACTACTACCGGGACAACGGCGCGCTCTACACCACCGACTTCGGCCCGGCCTGGCTGTCCGGGTTCGTCAACGGGCGGCCGGACCCGATCTGCGTGGCGAACCGGGCGGCGCTGCTCGCCGGGTCGGAGAACGCGACCGGAAACTTCAACGCGTTCTGGGCCGAGCGGAACTTCGTGCCCGACGCCCGCAAGGTGCGGGCCAGCGTGTTCGTGGTGCACGGCCTGAACGACCTGAACGTGGAGACCAAACACTTCGCGCAGTGGTGGGACGCGCTGGCCGAGCGCGGTGTGCCGCGCAAGATCTGGCTGGGCCAGCCGGGACACGTCGACCCGTTCGACTTCCGCCGCGCCGAGTGGGTCACCACGCTGCACAGGTGGTTCGACTTCTGGTTGCAGGGCCTGCGCAACAACGTCATGCGAGAGCCGATGGCGACCATCGAGCGCACCCCGGACCACTGGGTGAACGAGCTGACCTGGCCGGCGCTGGGCGCCTTCGGCCTGCCCGTCTCACTGGGCGCGGGTGACGGCACCACCGGCACCCTGGGCCTGCGCCCGGCCCGCCCCGGCACCACCGTGTCCATCACCGACAACCCGGAGCTCGGCGAGAACGCCGCGGTGTCCAACCCGAACACTCTCCTCGCCGGCCGCCAGGTCTTCCTCAGCGCCCCCCTGCAACACGACCTCCGCATCAGTGGCACCGCGCTGGTCAGCCTCCGAGTCCGCGCCAACCAGCCCAACACCGGCCTGTCCGCCCGGCTGGTCGACTACGGCACCGCCGAGCGCATCAACTCCCTGGCCTCCGGCGAGGGCATCCGCACCCTCACCACCGAATCCTGCTGGGGCGCCAGCACTCCCGCCGACGACGCCTGCTACCGCGACACGGTGAAGAACGTGGCGACCCGCGACCTCGCGGTGATCACCCGCGGCTGGGTCGACGCCGCCCACCGCAACTCCCTCACCACCCCCACCCCACTGCAACCCGGCCGCTGGCACACCATCACCTGGCGCCTCCACGCCCGCGACCTCGTCCTCCCCGCCGGCCGAGTCCTGGGCCTGGTCATCACCTTGTCCGACCCCGCCTTCACCGTCCCCCGCGACACCGGCGCCACCATCACCATCGACCTGGCCCACAGCCGCCTGGCCCTCCCCATCTCCCTCCTCCCCACCGCCACCCGCCCCGGCACCCCCACCACCCCACCCACCCCCGCCCCAACCACCCTCCCCGACCTCCCCGACCTCACCCAAGCCCCCCACCTCACCGCCACCCTCCCCGACCCCCCACCCCCCACCCGCTGGCCCACCTTCAACTAACCCACCCACCCCCACCCCAGCCCCCGAGTCCCCACCCACCAGGGACTCGGGCACCAACGCTGAACACCCCAGAACCCTGCACACATCTC
>NZ_DASTBH010000221.1:0-14622 GCF_035712165.1 Actinophytocola sp.
GTGGTGCGGGCTGTAGTAGCCGCCGTGCCCGGCGACCACCTCGCACAGCGCCACCAGTTCGTCGGTGCCGGCGTACATGCCCGGCGTGTAGGTGAGCCCGGAGGACAGGCCGACGGCGCCCTCGGCCATGCCGGTGGCCACCAGTTCGCGCATCCGGTCCAGCTCGGCGGCGGTGGGCGGCCGGTCGTCCCAGCCGACCGTGAGCAGCCGGAGGGTGCCCTGCGGCAGCAGGTAGGCGGCGTTGGTGGCGATGCCCCGGTCCAGCCGGTCCAGGTACTCCCCGACGCTGCGCCAGTTCCAGTCGAACCCCGGCGGGTCGTCGTTCCATCCGGCGAGCTGGGTGCGCAGGCCGGCCAGGGTGGGCTCGTCGACCGGGGCGTAGGACAGTCCGTCCTGGCCGAGGACCTCGAGGGTGACGCCCTGCGAGACCTTCGCCAGGTGATCCGGGTTGGCCAGCACCTGCAGGTCGGAGTGCGAGTGCATGTCGATGAACCCGGGCGCGAGCACCAGGCCGGCGGCGTCGACGGTCCGGGTGCCGGTCAGCCGCTCGCCGATGCCGGCGATCCGCCCCGCCCGGACGCCGACGTCGGCGCGGTAGCCGGGCGCCCCGGTGCCGTCCACCACGGTGGCGTCCCGGAACACGATGTCCATGCCTGGCCTCGTCAGAAGTAGGTGCGGATCAGCTCGGTCACGGTCTCGCCGTCCGACCCGACCAGCGGGATCAGCGGCCACTTGTCGAACGCGGTGCACGGATGCGACACGCCAAGCCCGACCCAGTCGCCCACCCGAGGGTCGGCCCCGGGACCGACGGCCAGGTAGGCGTGCTGGTCGTTGAGCGCGGTGACCCGGCAGCCGGCCAGCGGCGCGACGCTCGTCCCGGACCGGATCAGCTGCGGCTCGGGCAGATCCACGTCGTACGGCAGGTCGCGCTTGCCGGCGGTCAGCAGGGCCAGACCTGGCTCCGGCCGGGAGCTGACCTGGGCCCAGACCCGCAGGGCCGGGCGCAGCGGCGGCACGTCGGCGATCCGGGGATGCGCGCCCAGCGGGGACACGGTGCGGTAGGACCCGTCGTCGTGCGTGAGGTAGCAGCCGCTGCGCAGCACGGGCAGCACCGGCGGGCCGTCGCGCCAGGGTGCGGTGAGCGCGTCGGCCACCAGGTCGAAGTAGGCGCTGCCCCCTGCGCTGACGATCACCCGGTCCACCTGGTCGAACAGCCCATCCCGGGCCAGCGTGGCGGTCAGCTCGCGCAGCCGGCCGAGGTAGCCGGTCACGGTGGCCAGGGCGTCCGGCGTGCGTCCCCCGGTCAGGATTCCCTCGTAGCCGGAGGTTCCGACCAGGCGCAGCCTCGGACTGGCGGCGGCCGCCCGGGCAACGGCGGTGGCGGCCGGCAGGTCCCGCGCCCCCGCCCGCCCGCCCGGGGCGCCCAGCTCGACCAGCACCTCGACCGGGCGCTGCGCGCCTGCCGCGCGCAGCGCCGCGTCCATCAGCGCGACGCCCCGCTCGGAGTCGACCCAGCAGCAGAACTCCAGGTCAGGGTCGGCGGCCAGCTCGGCGGCCAGCCAGTGCAGCGCGGCCGGGTCGACGAGCTGGTTGGCGAGGACGATCCGGCGCACCCCGAACGCCCGGTACACCCGCAGCTGGCTCGCGGTGGCCGCGGTGATCCCCCAGGCGCCGTGGTCGAGCTGGCGGGCGAACAGCTGCGGGGCCATGGTGGTCTTGCCGTGCGGGGCCAGCGCGACGCCCCGGGCCGCGCACCACTTCGCCATGGTGGCCAGGTTGTGCTCGAGCGCCGGGCCGTCCAGCACCAGCACCGGCCCGAAGAAGCCGTCCCGGAACAGGTTCAGCTTCCGGCCGGCCGCCTCGGCGATGGTCAGCCCGGACACGGCCGACGGCATCGCCTTGAACCGCCAGTCCAGCCGTTCGGTGCCGATCGCCGCGACCGCGGTCCGGTCGATGCCACCTCGCGGATCACCCACCGGCACCTCGATCGCGGTCAACGCAAAGGAACCTCGCCGCGATCTTGTCTAACACCCGGCCCGGTGCCGGTCAAACCCGCGGCGGCGTTCACTCGCCGGGGGCATGCGGACCGGCCCGGCGCGGTTTCCGGGCGCAACCCCATTACAGTGCCAGGATGCCTACGGAGTCGCGATTGGAGCGGCTGAACGACGCCGAGCCGGCACAGGCCGAGGAACTGCTGCTGGCCTGCTGCGCCGCGCGCCGGTGGGCGAACGAGCTGATCGCCCGGCGGCCGTACCACGATCTGGCGACCCTGCGGCGGGTGTCCGACGCGGTGTTCGCCGAACTCGACTGGGCCGACATCGAGCAGGCGCTGGCGGCGCACCCGCGGATCGGGGAGCGGGCCGCCGGCGCCGGCCCGGAGGCCGCCTGGTCGCGCGAGGAGCAGAGCGCGGCGGCCGGCGAGGCGAGCGCGGCGCGACTGGCCGAGGGCAACGCGGAGTACGAGCGCCGGCACGGCCGGGTGTTCCTGATCTGTGCGACCGGGCTGGACGCCGGCGCGGTGCTCACCGCGTTGCGGCAGCGGCTCGACAACGACGAGGAGACCGAGCGAACGGTGGTCCGCGAAGAGCTACGCAAGATCGCCAACCTGCGGCTGACCAAGCTGGTGCGGCCTGGAGAGACAGCATGACGCTGTCGACCCATGTCCTGGACACGAGCCGCGGCCGGCCGGCGGCGGCGGTGCCGATCCGGCTGGAGCGCGAGGAGGACGACGGCTGGCGCCATCTGGCGCAGGGCCACACCAATCTGGAGGGGCGGCTGTCGGGCTTGGCCGCCGACCGGCCGGGGGTGTACCGGCTGATCTTCGGCACTCGGGACTATTTCGGCCCGGACGCCTTCTACCCGGAGGTGACGGTCGCCTTCCGGATCGCCGACCCGAAGGAGCATTACCACGTGCCGCTGCTGATCAGCCCGTTCGGCTACTCGACCTACCGGGGAAGCTGATGGCCGGATTCGTGCTCGGGGACAACCAGTACGGCAAGGCCGAGACCCGACTGGTCCGGGTGGACCGGGACACCGGCGTGCACCGGATCACCGACCTCAACGTCAGCACGACGCTGGCCGGCGACCTGGCGGCCACCCACCTGACCGGGGACAACAGCGGCGTGCTGCCCACCGACACGCAGAAGAACACGGTCTACGCCTTCGCCCGGGACGGCGTCGGCGAGATCGAGGACTTCGCGCTGCGGCTGGCCAGGCACTTCGTGGACAGCGCCCCGACGATCACCCGGGCCCGGGTGCGGATCGAGCAGTACGGCTGGGATCGGCTGGCCGACCACTCGTTCCGGCGCGGCGCCGGCACCCGCACCGCGACGGCGACCTATGACGGAACCGGCTCGTGGCTGGTGTCCGGGGTGCAGGACCTGGTCGTGCTCAACACGACCGGCTCGGAGTTCCACGGCTTCCACAAGGACCGCTACACCACGCTGGCCGAGACCACCGACCGGATTCTGGCCACCGCCGTGACCGCCCGCTGGCGGCACGCCGCGACCACCGGCGTCGACTGGGCGTCGAGCTTCGATGAGGCGACCCGGCACCTGCTGGCCGCGTTCGCCGACACGCACAGCCTGTCGCTGCAGCAGACCCTGCACGCCATGGGGGAGCGGGTGCTGGCCAACCGGCCCGAGGTGGCCGAGGTGCAGCTGGCGCTGCCGAACCGGCACCACTTCCTGGTCGACCTGGCGCCGTTCGGGTTGGACAACCCGGGCGAGGTGTTCCATGCCGCCGACCGGCCGTACGGGTTGATCGAGGGCACCGTGCTGCGCGCGGACGCGCCGGAGCCGGGCCTGGCCTGGTGGTGAGCGCATGGACTTCCTGAGACCGCGGACGCTGGCCGAGGCGCTGGCGATGAAGGCCGAGCATCCGGACGCGGTGCCGATCGCCGGCGGCACCGACGTGATGGTGGAGCTGAACTTCGACACCCGCCGCCCGGCCGCGCTGCTCGACCTGACCGGGGTCGGCGAGCTCGCGGAGTGGGGGACGGACAACGGTTCGGTCCGGCTGGGCGCCGGCGTGCCGTACGCGCGGATCATCACCGAGCTGGGCGCGGAACTGCCGGGTCTCGCGATCGCGGCGCGCACGGTCGGCTCCCCGCAGATCCGCAACCGGGGCACGGTCGGCGGCAACCTCGGCTCGGCATCGCCTGCCGGGGACGCGCATCCGCCGCTGCTGGCCACCGGGGCGGTCGTGCAGGTCGCCTCGGCCACCGGCACCCGGTCCATCCCGGTGACCGACTTCTTCGTCGGCCCCAAGCGGTCCACGCTGGCCCCGGACGAGCTGATCACCGCCGTGGTGCTGCCGAAGGCCCGCGGGCCGCAACAGTTCGCCAAGGTCGGCACCCGCAACGCCATGGTCATTGCGGTGTGCTCGTTCGCGGTGAGCCTCGATGCCGACAACCGGCGGGTGGGCACCGGGATCGGCTCGGCCGGGCCGACCCCGTTGCGGGCCACCGAAGCCGAGGCGCTGGCCGCGGAACTGCCCTGGGCGGACCGGAAACCGGTGCCGGACGCGCTCGCCGCGCGGTTCGGCGAGCTGGTCGGCGCCGCGGCCCGGCCGATCGACGACGTGCGGGGCACGGCGAGCTACCGCCGGCACGCGCTGGGTGTGCTGGCCCGGCGCACGCTGTCCTGGGCATGGCACGACTACTGCTCGGGAGGGCGGTTCTGATGCGGGTGACGGTGGAGGTCAACGGGCAGCAGCGGACCGCTGACGACGTCTGGCCGGGCGAGAGCCTGCTGTACGTGCTGCGTGAGCGGTTGGGGCTGCCCGGCTCGAAGAACGCCTGCGAGCAGGGCGAGTGCGGCTCGTGCACGGTCTACCTGGACGGGGTGCCGGTGTGTGCCTGTCTGGTGGCCGCCGGACAGGTCGAGGGCCGGCAGGTGCGCACGGTCGAGGGCCTGGCCGACGGCGAGAACCTGGACCCGGTGCAGGAGGCGTTCGTGCGCACCGGCGCGGTGCAGTGCGGGTTCTGCACCCCCGGGCTGGTGGTCGCCGCGCACGATCTGATCCGGCGCAACCCGCATCCGTCGGATCCAGAGATCCGCGAGGCACTGGCCGGGAACCTGTGCCGCTGCACGGGATACGAGAAGATCCTGGACGCGGTCCGGCTCGCGGCATCCACAGTGGACGGTGTGCGATGAGGACGGTGATCGAAGGCGCGACGGTCTTTCCGGTGGACCGGGCCAACTCCGAGTACGGCACCGGGCACGTGGTCATCAACCACGGGGTGATCGAGGCGGTCGGCGAGGGTTCGGCTCCGGACCTCGGCCCGGTGGACGAGCGGATCGACGGCCGCGGCTGCCTGGCCACTCCGGGCCTGGTGAACACCCATCATCACCTCTACCAGTGGGCCACCCGCGGCCTGGCCCAGCAGTCCGACCTGTTCAACTGGCTGGTCACGCTGTACCCGATCTGGGCCGGACTCGACGAGGAGATCACCGAGGCGGCCGCGACCGCGGGTCTGGTCCGGCTGGCCGAGACCGGCGCCACCACGGTCGCCGACCACCATTACGTCTTCCCGCAGGGTGCGGGCGATCCGTTCACCGCGGTGGTGTCCGCCGCGCATCAGGTCGGGGTCCGGCTGCACGCGGTGCGCGGGTCGATGGACCGGGGCCAGTCGCACGGCGGCCTGCCACCCGACTCGATCGTGGAGAGCCTCGACGACGCGCTGCACGGCACCGAGGCGGCCATCGACCGCTACCACGATCCGGAGCCGGGGTCGATGGTGCGCGTCGCGGTCGGGCCGTGCTCGCCGTTCTCGGTGAGCCAGGAGTTGATGAAGGAGGCGGCGGATCTGGCCCGCCGCAAGGGGGTCCGGCTGCACACCCACCTCGCCGAGACGCTCGACGAGGAGCGGCAGTGCATGGCCGAGTTCGGCTGCACGCCGGTCGAGTACGCGGGCCGGACCGGATGGCTCGGCGAGGACGTGTGGCTGGCGCACGGCATCCACCTCTCCGACGAGGCGGTGGGCTGGATCGGCAACAGCGGGACCGGGATCGCGCACTGCCCGACCTCCAATGCCCGGCTCGGCGCCGGGATCGCCAGGGTGCGGGACCTCATCGAGGCGGGCGCCCCGGTGGGGCTCGGCGTGGACGGTGCCGCGTCCAATGAGGACGGTGGGCTGGGCGGCGAGCTGCGGGCGGCCACCTATCTGGCGCGGCTGCGCGGCGGCCCGGAGGCGCTGACCGCCCGGGCGGCGGTGTGGTTGGGCACCATGGGCGGCGCCCGGTGCCTCGGCCGGCAGCGCGAGATCGGCTCGCTGGAGCCGGGCAAGCAGGGCGATGTGGTGCTGTGGCGGCTGGACGGATACGAGCACGCCGGGATCGTCGACCCGGTGGCCGCGCTGGTGTTCGGCCCGCTGCCGCAGGTTCGCCTGCTGCTGGTCGGCGGCAAGACCGTGGTCGAGGACGGGTCGATCCGCACCGTGTCCGATGTGGACACCGCGACCGCGTTGCGCAGGGCCAGTTCTCGGCTGATTCGGCGGGCGGAGGAGGCGTGATGACTCAGGCGACCACGCCGCTGCGCACGGAGGTCGCCGGAGGGGTGGGCGAGAGCCCGACCCGGCCGGACGGCGCGCTGAAGGTGCGCGGCGAGTTCGCGTACTCCTCCGACATGTGGGCCGACGACATGCTCTGGGGCGCGACGCTGCGCAGCCCGCACCCGTACGCCACGATCAGGTCGGTCGACGTGTCCGCGGCGCTGGCGCTGCCCGGGGTGTACGCGGTGCTCACCCACGAGGACGTCCCGGGGCACAACATCTACGGGCTGGAGCATCCCGACCAGCCGGTGCTGGCCGAGACGGTGGTGCGCTACCAGGGCGAGCCGGTGGCGATCGTGGCCGCCGAGCACCCGGAGACGGCCCGGCGCGCGGCCGACGCGATCGTGGTCGACTACGAGGTGCGCGAGCCGGTCACCGACGCCGAGGCGGCGCTCGACCCGGCGGCGCCGGTGCTGCATCCGCACCACCCGACCGGGAACGTGGTGCGGCACGTGGTGATCCGGCGCGGCGCGCCGGACCCGGTGGCCGACGTGGTGGTGACCGGCGAGTACACGGTCGGCATGCAGGACCAGGCCTTCCTCGGCCCGGAGTCGGGCCTGGCGGTGCCGGCCGAGGACGGCGGGGTGGACCTCTACATCGCCACCCAGTGGTTGCACGTCGACCAGACGCAGGTGGCGCACGCGCTGGGTCTGCCGGTGTCGAAGGTGCGGCTGCACCTGGCCGGCGTCGGCGGCGCGTTCGGCGCCCGCGAGGACCTGTCCATGCAGGTGCACGCCTGCATGCTGGCGCTGCACACCGGCAAACCGGTCAAGATCGTCTACGGTCGGGAGGAGTCGTTCTTCGGGCACGTGCACCGGCATCCGGCGGTGCTGCGCTACGAGCACGGCGCGACCAAGTCCGGCGAGCTGGTCTACGTCAAGGCGCGGATGATCCTGGACGGCGGGGCGTACGCCTCGACCACCGCCGCGGTCGCCGGCAACGCCGCGACCCTGGGTGTCGGGCCCTACCAGGTGCCCAACGTCGCGGTCGACTGCTGGGGCATGTACACGAACAACCCGCCGTGCGGCGCGATGCGCGGCTTCGGGGCGGTGCAGGCCGCGTTCGCCTACGAGTCGCAGATGGACCGGCTGGCGGCCGCGCTCGAGCTTGATCCGGTCGAGCTGCGGATGCGCAACGCGGTCGCCGAGGGTTCGGTGATGCCGACCGGGCAGGTGATCGACTCGCCCGCGCCGGTGGCCGAACTGCTGCGCCGGCTGCGTGAGCGTCCGCTGCCGCCGCCCGCGGCCATCCCGGCCGATCTGCGCGAGATGCCGGGCGGCGTCTCCAACACCACGCACGGCGAGGGCGTGGTGCGCGGCGTCGGCTTCGGGGTCGGGATCAAGAACGTCGGTTTCTCGGAGGGGTTCGACGACTACTCGACCGCCCGGGTGCGGCTGGAGGTGATCGCCGGCGAGCCGGTGGTCTCGGTGCACACCGCGGCCGCCGAGGTGGGACAGGGCCTGGTGACGCTGCAGGCGCAGATCGCCCGCACCGAGCTGGGCGTGCCCCGGGTGACCATCCTGCCGGCGAACACCGCGGTGGGCAGCGCCGGCTCCAGCTCGGCGTCCCGGCAGAGCTACGTGACCGGCGGCGCCGTGCGCGCGGCATGCGTCGCGGTGCGGACCGAGGTGCTCGAGCGGGCCAGCGACCGGGCCGGCCGCGCGGTCACCGACCTGGCCGAGGTGGACCTGGTGGGGCTGCTCGGTTCGGCGGCGGTGGAGCACACCGTGGAGTGGCGGCACCGGCCGACCTTCCCGCTGGACCCGACCACCGGTCAGGGCAACGCGCACGTGCAGTACGCCTTCGCCGCGCACCGGGCGGTGGTCGACGTCGACGTCGAGCTGGGCCTGGTCCGGGTCGTGGAGTTGGCCTGCGCGCAGGACGTCGGGCGGGCGATGAACCCGGACGCGGTGGTCGGGCAGATCCACGGCGGCACCGCGCAGGGCCTGGGCCTGGCGGTGATGGAGGAGATCCAGGTGGTGGACGGCCGGATCCGCAACCCGTCGTTCACCGACTACCTGATCCCGACCGTGCTCGACATGCCGCCGATGTCGGTGGACGTGCTGGAACTGGCCGACCCGCATGCCCCGTACGGGCTGCGCGGGGTCGGCGAACCGCCGACGATCTCGTCCACGCCGGCCGTGGTCGCGGCGATCCGCGCGGCCACCGGACGGGCGCTGACGAGGATTCCCGTCCGCCCGGAACATGTCGTGGGGGACTGACCGCGGGCAACACCAGGGTCCTCCAGCCCTTTCGGGTGAGCGCGGAGGGTGGTAGTCAGTAGGCTGTCGGTCACTGTCCGAGAAGCGGCCTCGGTTTTGCTCGGCAGGCGTCTGAAAATTTGCCGCCTCTTGGCGTGTCAGGGGTGGTAATCGGGGTTCAAGTGGGTGAAAGGTGGTTATCCGGAGTAGCTGGTATCCGCATCTGGCAACTGGTAACGTAACGCGCCCTGGCGAAGAAGGACATCGCTGAGAACATGACGTGGCCCATGGACGGCGCCGGTGGACCGAACTGAGTTGGTCAGCCGGTGGGCGGGGGCACTGACGCAGATCATCTACGTCGCGCGGTCACGCGACGAGGTCGAACAGGAGCTGCACGACCTGCTCGACAGGATGATCGACGCGGTGCGCTCCGACAAGCCGGGGACCGCCCGCGAGGTGGGTCTCCGGCTGGCCGAGCTCGGCTTCACGAAGACCGAATGCGTTGGCGCCACCCTCGACCTGCTCGGCACCGACCTGCCGGACCTGTCCGACCTGTCCGAACTCGACGGTCGCCTGCAGACCATGCCGTCGCTGTCCGCGCTGGCCACCGGCTTCACCACCGGGATGCGCAACCGCCTCTTCGCCGAGCAGGAGGAGATCAAGCGGGCGCTGACCCACGCCAAGGAGAACGTCGAACGCGACCTGCAGGCCAGCGAGGAGCTGTTCCGCGAGGTCTTCACCTCGTCCTCGGTCGGCATGGCACTGGCCGATCTGGACGGTGTGCTGGCGCGCACCAACCGCGCGCTGGCCACGATCCTGGAGTACACGCCGCGCGAGCTGTCCACGCTGAACATGTCGGACCTGTTCCACCCCAGCGAGGCCGAGCTGCTGACGATGCGGTACCAGGAGCTGCTGGAGAAGGACGCGCTGCCGTTCCGGGAACGGCGCAAGCTGCGCCGCAAGGGCGGGGACGCGGCGCTGGTCTACCTGTCCGGCCAGGTGATCCGGCATCCGGACGGCACCCCGCGCCACTTCGTGCTCTCCGTCGAGGACGTCTCCGACAAGCAGCTGATCGAGGACCAGCTGCGCCGCCAGCTGGTGCACGACCCGCTCACCAACCTGGCCAACCGGCAGCGGTTCCTCAGCCGGATCGAGGAGGTCCTGGCCGGCAACCGGGCCGCCGAGTCGGTGGCGATCCTGCACATCGACCTCGACGGGTTCGCCGCGGTGAACAACGGCGCCGGCCGCGATATCGGTGACCAGCTGCTGCAGGTCGTGGCCAAGAAGCTGACCACGGTCATGGAGGGCGAGCGGGCCACCGTCGCCCGGCTGGACGGCGACGAGTTCGGCATCGTGCTGGAGTACGGGCCGCAGACGCCGAGCCCGGAGCTGATCGCCCAGCGGATCAACGACGAGCTCGGCGAGCCGTACTACGTCGGGGAGCAGGGCGTTGCCGCCACGGCGTGCATCGCGGTGCTGGACAACCCGCGCCGCGACCTGCCTCCGGCCCAACTGTTACAGGCAACCGACATCACCCTGCGCCGGCTCAAGTCGACCGGGCGCCGGCAGTGGGCGCTGGTGGACAGCGAGCAGGGCGCCCGGGACCGGGACCGGTTCAACCTGGCCGCCTCCATACCGGGCGCCTGGGAGAGCGGCGAGATCCAGCTCGAGTACCAGACCGTGGTCTCGATCGACGACCGGCGGATCGTCGCCGTGCAGCCACAGCTGCGCTGGGAGCACCCGGAGCAGGGCGTCCTGGAACACGACGTGTGCGTCGGGGTGCTCGAGGAGACCGGGATGAGCCTGCCGATCGGCCGGTGGAAGCTCAACCGGGCCTGCGAGCAGATCATGGCCTGGCAGGACCGGGCCGGCGTCGACCTGCCGCAGCTCTACGTCGAGCTGACCCGCCAGCAGGCCTCCGACCCGGACCTGGTGTCCAGCGTGCAGGGCGCGCTGGCCAGCACCGGGATGCCCACCGCGATGCTCCGGTTGGGGATGCCGGTGCAGGCCCTGTGCATGACCGACGGCACCGCCGAGGACAACCTGGACGTGCTGGTCGACCTCGGCATCCGCACCGTGCTCTACGAGTTCGGCACCACCCGCGGCGACCTGGCCTGCCTGGAGGACCTGCCGGTGCACGCGGTGAAGATGGCCGACCGGGTGGTCCGGCGGATCAGCACCGCCGTCGAGCACGGCCGGCAGACCCTGTTCCTGCGCGCCACCCGCGACCTCATCCCGCTGGTCCGGGACACCGGCGCCGAGGTGCTGGTCGGCAACATCCACACCGAGGAACAGGCCGCCTGGTGGCGGGAGGTCGGCGCGGCCACCGCCTCCGGTCCGCTGTTCGGCGCGGCCCACCCGCCGGAGGAGATCGAGGAACTGCTCGGCGCAGAGCCGAACGCGCGCGGGTAGTAAAGACAGCCTAACCTTGCCCGCATGACCTCAGCCGTCACAGACACCTCAGTGTTCACCGCCCTCGAGTCCGAGGTCCGCCTGTACTGCCGCCGGTTCCCGGCCGTGTTCAGCCGGGCGCGGGGCGCGGAACTGCACGCCGAGGACGGCCGGGTGTTCATCGACTTCTTCTGTGGGGCGGGCACCCTCAACTACGGGCACAACAACGAGCACATCGGCGCCCGGCTGACCGCCTACCTCGCCGACGGCGGCCTGGTGCACGGGTTGGATCTGCACACGGTCGCCAAGCGGGAGTTCCTCACCCGGCTGCGGGACGTCCTGCTGCGGCCGCGCGGCCTGGACCACAAGGTGCAGTTCTGCGGTCCAACCGGGACGGACGCGGTGGAGGCGGCGCTGAAGATCGCCCGCAAGGCCACCGGCCGGTCCGGGGTGGTCTCGTTCACCGGCGCCTACCACGGGATGTCCCGCGGCTCGCTCGCGGTCACCGGCAACCGGCGGGCCCGGGCGGCCGGCGGGGTCGGCGCCACCGAGGTCACCTTCGTGCCCTATGAGGACGGACCGGCCGGTCCGTTCGACTCGATCGGCTACCTGGAGCGGATGTTCACCGACCAGGCGTCCGGGATGGACGTTCCGGCCGCGGTGATCGTCGAGCCGCTGCAGATGGAGGGCGGGATCTACCCGGCATCGGTGCCGTGGCTGCGCCGGTTGCGGGAGCTGACCGAGCGGCACGGCGTGCTGCTCATCTGCGACGAGATCCAGTCCGGCTGTGGGCGGACCGGGACGTTCTTCAGCTTCGAGCACGCCGGCGTGGTGCCCGACATCGTGCCGCTGTCCAAGTCGCTGTCCGGGTACGGCCTACCGCTGTCGGTCGTGCTGCTGCGCCCCGAGCTGGACGTGTGGGAGCCGGGCGAGCACACCGGGACGTTCCGCGGAAACCAGCTGGCATTCGTCACCGCGACCGCCGCGCTCGAGCTGTGGGAGCGGCCCGGCTTCCAGGCCGGACTGGCCGCGGCCAGCGCCGGCCTGCACCGGTTCGCCGCCCGGGTGCGCTCCGCCGAGCCCGCGGTCACGGTGCGGGAGCGGGGCATGACGCTGGGCATCGACCTGGGCCGGGCGGGCGGGCCGCAGCGGGCCGAGCTGGTGCAGAAGCGGTGCTTCGACGGCGGCCTGATCGTGGAACTGTGCGGCCGCGAGGACGAGGTGGTGAAGGTGATCCCGCCGCTCACCATCGATCCGGACACCCTGGACCGGGGGCTGACGGTGCTGTTCGACGCGCTGCGCGAGCCGGCGGGTCAGGCCGCGGCCGGCGCCGGGGCGATGGCGGCGAGCCCGGCCGTGGTGAGGACCGCCGGCACCCGCTGACCGAAGTGGCCGGTGTGGGCGGGCTCGATCAGACCGTCGTGGGAGAGCAGGTGCGCGGTGAACTGGTCGCAGCACGGCACGCCATCGATGAACAGGTCGGGCTCCCGGCTACAGGTGAGCTCCGCGCGCCCCTCGTCCACGGCCCGCAGCATGGCGAGCGCTCGGTGGTTCAGTCCATCGTGGAAGGGGGCGTACATCGGAGGTACATCCTTGCGGTTGGGTGCACTGACAATTCTTGGATGGATCGTCTTCTCGTGAGGTTTCATCGGCCGACCCATCCCCTGTATTAGCAATTAACACTTACCACCACAGAGGCTGTGACCTGCCTCGTAGATACATTCGGAGCCGGCCCGTGCGGCGGATGGGGTCACGCTGGGGAGCGGTCGCGCTGCGGTGGGTGGTGTGCCGGCGCGGCATTTGATCGCCGAATTCCAGTGTGGAATGCCGGCCGACCCGGCTTGACCTGGAGTGCGCTCCAGCCCATACGGTAAGCACAGCGAAGAGAGGAAGGTCAGATGACCGACACCAAGGCGCCCGCCGCGGGCGCGGGGACCGTGGCCATCGGGAGCCTGCAGGTGCGCCGGCTGGGGTTCGGGGCCATGCAGATCACCGGACCGGGGATCTGGGGTGAGCCGGCCGACCGCGACGAGTGCAAGCGGGTGCTGCGCCGGGCGGTCGAGCTCGGGGTGGACTTCATCGACACGGCCGACTCCTACGGGCCGTACGTGAGCGAGGAGCTGATCCGGGAGGCGCTGCACCCGTACGGCGACGTCGTGATCGGCACCAAGGGCGGGCTGCTGCGGACCGGGCCCGGGGGCTGGGTGCCCTGCGGCCAGCCGGCCTACCTGCGCCAGGAGGTCGAGATGAGCCTGCGCCGGCTCGGCCTGGACACCATCGACCTCTACCAGCTGCACCGCATCGATCCGGCCGTCCCGGTCGAGGACTCGCTGGGTGAGCTGGTCGCGATGCAGGGCGAGGGCAAGATCCGGCACATCGGCCTGTCCGAGGTGAACCTCGACGAGATCAAGGCGGCCCGGGCGGTGGCCGAGATCGTCAGCGTGCAGAACCTCTACAACCTCACCGACCGCCGCTCGGAGGCGGTCCTCGACCACTGCGCCGAAGAGGGCATCGCGTTCATCCCCTGGTTCCCCATCGCCACCGGCGCGCTCGCTCGTCCGGGCGGCGTCCTCGACAAACTGACCCACGAGTTCGACGCCACCCCCGCTCAGCTCGCCCTGGCCTGGCTGCTGCGCCGCTCCCCGGCCATGCTCCCGATCCCCGGCACGAAGTCCGTCACCCACCTCGAGGAGAACGTCGCCGCCGCCACCCTCACCCTCACCGACGCGCAGTACGAGGCCCTCACCAACGCCGCCTGACCGCGCGGCCGGCTTCGCTGGTCCGTTGCGGGTGGGGACTCACCGGGTCAGGGTGACCAGCCAGGCGGGGTGGTCGGTGGTGCCGGACATGTCGATGGCGGTACCTGCGATGAAGCCGAGGTCGTTGCTGGCGAAGACGTGCTGCACGCTGCCGTCGCCCTTGCGGTAGAAGCCCGCCGGCGCGCAGTCCTGGACGTTGGGGCGGCCGCGGTAACGCAGGTTGATGTCGCCGACGACGACGGTGGGGCCGGTGACGGCGTAGCCGGCGGCGCGGGTCAGCAGGTCGCGGCACTGGGCCAGCGCGGCGGTGGAGTCGTAGGCGGACAGGTGCGTGGTGCAGGCGCTGAGCACGGCGCCGGGCAGGCACGCCCAGGAGCGCATCTCGTCGCTGCGGTCCTGGGCGGTGAACCGGCCGTGCACGCCGGGGCCGCCGGCCAGCGACTCGGCCACCATGATGAAGTTGCCGTACTCCCGGCCGTTGAGGCACAGCACCGGCTCGCCGGTCGGCAGCTGGGCGGCGGCGAACATCGTGCGGGCCGGGCCCATCGCCGACCGGAGCGGCTCGACGTCGTTGGAGCAGGCCTCGTTCACCGAGACCACCTGGGCCCGGCTCGCGGCGATCACCGAGGCCGCCTTGGCCGTCACCCGCTCGCCGGTGAAGCAGTCCGCCCACCCGCCGTGACAGATGTTGAGCTGGAGCACCCGCACCGTGTCGGTC
>NZ_DASTBH010000222.1:0-7714 GCF_035712165.1 Actinophytocola sp.
GAACGCCTTCATCGCCTCAGTCATTGTCGGCGCGTCGAACGCCACTCGCCGAACACCGGCCGGTTCGACCGTCGGGATCACGGCGACGGCCTGGGCGAGGTGCGTGGCGTCGAACTCGATCTCGATGCGGTGCGGGCCCGGCCGGGGCTCGGTGGCACCGGCCGCCGCCATCCCGGCGGCCGCCGCGGCGGTGATCTCCGCGGCGGTCCGGCTGGGCGGCGAGCAGATCGCGGCGTAGCGGCTCACGCACTCCTTCACCGCCACCAGCCGCGCGCCGGGAGCGTAGTCGGCGGCGTCGGCGCAGGTCAGGTCGTCGCCGGTGACCAGGAGGACGGGCACGCCGTGCTCGGCGGCCAGTGCCGCGTTGAGCCGGCCCTCGCTGGCCGCGACCCCGTCCAGCCAGACCCCGGTGATGGAGTTGGGCAGGTAGGTGTGCGACAGCACCCCGTCCACCCCGGCGCCGGCGTGGTAGCCGAGGAACACCACGCCGTCCATGCCGGTATCGATGCCCTGCATCATCGACAGCGGCTTGTGCCGGCCGGTGAGCATCCGAGCCCGGGCGTCGAGGTCCTCGAGCAGCAGGTTGCGCTGGGTGTCGTGGGCCTCGTTGACCAGCACGTCGCTTGCGCCGCCGTCGTGCAACCCGGCCACGCAGGCGTTGACGTCGCCGGTGAACATCCGGCGGAAGCGCTGCCACTGCTCGGTGCCGGGTGCCACGTCGGCGCTCCAGGTGACACCGGTGGCGCCCTCCATGTCCGCCGAGATCATGATCCGCATGCGGACACGTTACTTCTTGGCATGACTTGCGGACACTCGTTGACTTTCTAGGCTGGTAGGTGGTTACTTCTTTGCAACCCACCCGAGGAAGAGGTGATCACCGTGCCGTTGAGACGATGGGCGACCGGCGTCGTGCTGGTGGTGTCCGCCCTGGTCACGGCTCCATTCGCGGCCCCGTCCGGCACCCCCGAGGCGCACGCCCAAGAGCCCGTGACGCTGCGCGTGGCCTACACCAGTGACATCGACACCCTGAACCCGTTCCAGGCGACCCTACTGGTGTCCACCCAGCTCGGCCGCAACATGTACGAGTTCCTCACGATCAACGGGTCCAAGGACTCGACGCCGGAGGGCGGCCTGGCCGAGCGCTGGGAGACCTCCAGCGACAACCTGACCTGGAAGTTCCACATCCGCGAGGGTCTGAAGTGGTCGGACGACCAGCCGATCACGGCCAAGGACGTCGCCTTCACCTACAACCTGATGCTCACCAACGAGGACGCCGCGACCGCCAACGGCGTCGCGGTGGCCAACTTCGAGTCGGTCAAGGCCACCGACGACCGCACGGTGGAGATCAAGACCAAGGCGCCGCAGGCGTCCATGCTCGGCTCCACCTCCGAGGTCCCGATCGTTCCCGAGCACCTCTGGAAGGACGTCAAGGACATCAAGGGCTTCACCAACACCGAGAAGTTCCCGGTGGTCGGCAGCGGCCCGTTCATCCTGACCGCCTACCAGGAGGGCCAGTCCGCGACGCTGGAGGCCAACGACAAGTTCTGGCGCGGCCGGCCCAAGATCGACCGGCTGCAGTACGTGAAGTACGAGAGCACCGACGCCGCCGTGCAGGGCCTGCGCAAGGGTGACGTCGACCTCGTCTACCGGCTCACCGCCAACCAGTACAAGGCGCTGCAGGGCGAGTCGACCATCAAGACCAGCGCCGGCAACAACCGGCGCTACACCGAGATCATCATGAATCCGGGCAACCCGAAGAAGGACGGCTCGCCGTTCGGCAACGGCGCCGCGGTGCTCAAGGACCCGCAGTTCCGGCAGGCGCTGGCCAGCGCCATCGACGTGCAGACCCTCATCGACAAGGTGTTCCAGGGCCTGGCGGTCCCGGCCACCTCGGTCATCCCGCCGGTGTTCCCGGACTGGACCTACCAGCCCGACGACTCCGCCAAGCACGGCTTCGACCTGGGCAAGGCCAACTCGCTGCTGGACGCCGCGGGGTATCCGAAGGGCGCCAACGGGGTCCGCACCGACAAGCAGGGCAACCCGATCAACCTGCGGCTGCTGGTCACCAGCGACGACACCCAGCGCCAGCAGATGGCCGAGTTCGTCAAGGGCTGGTTCACCCAGATCGGCGTCGGGGTCACCACCGAGTTCAAGGCGTCCAACCAGGTCAACGACGACACCACGGCCGGCAACTTCGACCTGTCGTTCAGCGGCTGGAGCGTGAGCCCGGACCCGGACTACCAACTGGCCCAGCAGACCTGCGCGGTGGTCGGCACCGACCTGGCCGACTCCAACTTCTGCGACCCGGAGTTCGACCGGCTCTACGCCGCGCAGCAGGCCGAGTTGGACAAGACCAGGCGCAAGGACCTGGTCCAGCAGGCGCAGGGCATCCTGTACGACAAGGTGGCCGCGCTGGTGCTGACCTACGACAAGCAACTCGAGGCCTACCGCTCCGACCGGTTCCAGCCGTTCACCACCCAGCCGGAGAACGGCGGGATCATCGCCAACCAGAGCGGTTACTGGAGCTACTTCCGGGCCACCCCGGTGGGCGCCGAGACCGCCACGGACGACTCCGGCGGGCTGTCCACCGGCGCGGTGATCGCGATCGTGGGCGGCGCGGCGGTGCTGCTGGTCGGCGCCGTGTTCCTGGTGACCCGGCGGCGCAAGGCCGGCGCCGACGAGCGCGAGTAGGAGCGCCTTCACATGACCGACATGCCGGTCACGACCGAACCGGTCGTTGAGCTCACCGGCGACGAGGCGACCGGGCGGAGCCGTGCCATCGGCACCGCCCGGTTCGTCCTCACCAAGATCGCCGGTGGGCTGGTGAGCCTGTTCCTGGTCGTGGTGCTCGGGTTCTTCCTGTTCCGCGCGCTGCCGGGCAACCCGATCCGCGCGCTCACCGGGGACTCGCAGACCAGCCTGGAGCAGATCGAGCGGCTGAAGGCCGAATGGAGCCTGGACCAGCCGCTGCTGACCCAGTTCTTCGACTACCTCGGCGACCTGCTGCACGGCGACCTGGGCACCTCGTTCAAGTACAAGCAGCCGGTCAGCGACCTGATCGCCACCCGGCTCGGGCCGACCCTGCTGCTCACCGGCACCGCCCTGATCCTCTCCGTGGCCCTGGGCCTGTGGCTGGGCACCCGGGCGGCGTGGCGGCACGGCGGCCGGTTCGACCGGTGGTCCACCAGCAGCGCCCTGGTGCTGTGGTCGGTGCCCACGTTCTGGCTCGGCCTGATCATGCTGATGGTGTTCTCGGTCGGCCTGGACCTGTTCCCCACGGCGGGGATGAACACCCCGGGCGGGGTGGAGGGGTTCGGCCCGGCGGTGCTCGACGTCGCGCACCACCTGGTGCTGCCGGCGGTCACGCTCACCGCGGTCGTCTACGCCCAGTACCTGATGGTGATGCGCTCCTCGCTGCTGGAGGAGATGAACGCCGACTACCTGACCACGGCCCGGGCCAAGGGACTCACCGACGACCAGGTGCGCCGCCGGCACGCGGTGCCCAACGCGCTGCTGCCCACCATCACGATCATCTTCCTGCACACCGGGTTGCTGGTGGCCGGCGCGGTCACGGTGGAGACCGTGTTCACCTGGCCGGGGCTGGGCCTGCTCACCTACGTGGCGATCGGGTTCCCGGACTACCCACTGCTGCAGGGCTCGATGATCGTGCTGGCCAGCGCCGTCGTGGTGATGAACGTCCTGGCCGACATCGCCTACCGGTTCTTCGACCCTCGGGTACGGCGGACATGAGCAGCTGCCAACCGCACCCAAGGGGACCGGGACGCGACTCAGCCACTGGCACGCGGCGAAATCGATGGTGCCGACCCAACGTGACCACCACGGTAAATTCCGGGGAGGCGGGCCAGTCATGAACATCGTCTGGCAGCGCCGCCGGTCCGCCGCGGGCCGGCTGTGGCGCGAGTTCGCGAGCAACCGCTCCGGCATGCTCGGCCTGGCCATGCTGGCGGTGTTCGTGCTGCTGGCCCTGCTCGCGCCGTTGTGGATCAGCGAGGCGGACCTGTCGGTGGTCACCGCCCCCGGCGACGTGCTCGAACCGCCCAGCGCGGAGTTCCCGCTCGGCACCGACCATGCCGGCCGGTCGGTGCTGGACCGCACCATCTACGGCGCCCGGGTCTCGCTGGTGGTCGGCGTGGCCGCGGCGGTGCTGACGGTGGGCATCGGCACGGTGGTCGGCATGCTGGCCGGGCACTTCGGCCGGTGGGTGTCCGCGGTGCTGATGCGGGTGACCGACTTCTTCCTGGTGCTGCCCGCGCTGGTGCTGGCGATCGCGCTGTCCACGATGCTGTCCCGCAGCCTCGCCACGATCATCCTGGCGATCGGGGTCACCTCGTGGCCGTCCACCGCCCGGCTGGTGCGCGCCCAGACCCTGACCATCGAGGCCCGGCCGTACATCGAACGCGCCCAGGCGCTCGGCGGCGGACACAAGCACGTGCTGGTCCGGCACGTGTTCCCGGCCGTGCTTCCGCTGGTGCTGGCCAACACCACGCTCGCGGTCGGCAGCGCGATCATCGCCGAGTCCACGCTCGCCTTCCTCGGACTGGGCGACCCCGCCAACGAGTCCTGGGGCCTGATGCTCAAACAGGCGGTGGACACCGGCTCGGTCACCGCGGGCGCCTGGTGGTACCTGCTCCCGCCGGGCATCGCCATCGTGCTGGTCGTGCTGTCCTTCACACTGTGTGGCAGGGCATTGGAGATCGTGGTCAACCCCAACCTGAAGGCGCACAGGTGAACGCGCACGGGCGACCCGATCGGCGAACTCCGGCGGCACGCAAGCCACGAGGTGTGAGATGACGCTGCTCGAACTACGGGACGTTTCGGTCCGCTACGCCGGGGCCCGCTCCGAGGTGCCGGCGGTGCGCGGGGTGAACCTGCGGCTCGCACCGGGGGAGAAGCTGGGCCTGGCCGGCGAGTCCGGCTGCGGCAAGTCCACCCTGGCCATGTCGGTGCTGCGGCTGCTGCCCAAGACCGCCCAGGTGGACGGCGAGATCCTGCTCGACGGCGAGGACGTGCGCACGATGTCCTGGGGCCGGCTGCGCGCGGTGCGCTGGGCCGGCGCCTCGATGGTGTTCCAGGGCGCCATGCACGCGCTCAACCCGGTCCGCCGGGTGGCCGACCAGATCGCCGAGCCGATCCTGCTGCACAGCAAGGAACCGCCCGGCCCGGCGGCGGTGCGCGCCCGGGTGCGCGAACTGCTCGCCCAGGTGGAACTGCCGGCCGCCAAGGCGAACGCCTACCCGCACGAGCTCTCCGGCGGCCAGAAGCAACGGATCATGATCGCCATGGCGCTGGCCTGCCAGCCCAAGCTGGTGATCGCCGACGAGCCGACCACGGCCCTGGACGTGATCGTGCAGGCCCAGGTGCTCGAGTTGCTCACCCGGTTGGTCACCGAGCACCACCTCGGCCTCATCATGATCAGCCACGACCTGGCCGTGCTGGCCGCGACCTGCGACCGGCTGGCGATCATGTACCAGGGCGAGCTCGTCGAGCAGGGCGAGTCCCGGTCGCTGATCCGCGACCCCCAGCACCCGCACACCCGCGCGCTGGCCGCCGCCTTCCCCACCGTCGGCGACCCGGCCTCCCGGTACGCGCCGGCCACCACCAGCCCGCTTGGCCTGCCGGACGCCGCGGCCGGTGCGCCGGCGGCCGGCACCGCGCCGCTGCTGGCGACCGAGGACCTGCGGGTCACCTTCCACGGCCGCGACCGGGAGGTCACCCACGCCGTCGCGGGGGTGAACCTGGAGGTGCGACCCGGTGAGATCCTCGCCCTGGTCGGCCAGTCCGGGTCCGGCAAGACCACCCTGGCCCGCACGATCCTCGGCCTGCAGCAGCCGACCAGCGGCCGGGTGATCTTCGAGGGCGCTCCGGTGCCGGCCACCGCCCGCGGCCTGCGCGCCTACCGCCGGCAGGTTCAACTGGTGCTGCAGGACCCGACCAGCGCTCTCAACCCCCGGCACAGCGTCTACGAGGCGGTCGCCGAGGGCCTGCGCATCCACCGGCTGCCCGGCGACGAGCGCGAACAGGTGGCCGCCGCGCTGGCCGCCGCCGAACTGCGTCCGCCCGAGGAGTTCATGCCGGTGCTGCCCCGGCAACTGTCCGGCGGGCAGCGCCAGCGGGTGGTGATCGCCGGCGCGCTGGCCCTGCAGCCGAGGCTGCTGGTCGCCGACGAACCGGTCGCCTCGCTGGACGCCTCGGTGCGCGGCGAGATCCTCGGGCTGCTGCTGCGGCTGCGCGCCCGGCTGGGCCTGGCCGCGCTGGTGATCACCCACGATCTGGGCCTGGCCTGGAACATCGCCGACCGGGTGGCGGTGATGTACCACGGCGAGTTGGTCGAGTCCGGTCCGGTGGACGAGGTGCTCGCCGACCCGCGGCACGACTACACCCGGGCGCTGCTCGCCGCGCTGCCGGAGTCGGCCGCCGCCGACGAAATACGCCGTTGAGAGTAGGGCCCCGCAACCGACTGTGTAATCTCAAGCCGCGATGGCCACCTCGACCGACTCGTCGTCAGACGTAGCAGATCCGGTGGGCTCTGACGGCAGCTCGACCACAGCGGAGCAGACCCCGCGGCAACCGAGCCCGCTCCCGCTCCGCACGATCATGCTGGGCACCGTCGGCAGCCTGATGATCCTGGTCTGCGCACTCGGCGCCGCCGCGACCCTGGTGCACGACCCGCTGATCGGTCGCGGGCCGCTGTCCTGGGTGCGCTACGGGCACGGCAAAGCACTGGCCACCATGATCATCTACCTGGGCTTCCTGCTGCTGGTCTGGGCGTGGGTGCGGCTGGGCCGGCACGTGCTGGCCGAACGGGTGGGCACCCGGGCCGTGCTGATCGCCTCGGCCTGCTGGACCCTGCCGCTGGTCTTCTCGCCGCCGCTGTTCACCCGGGACGTCTACTCCTACATCGCCCAGGGTGCGCTCGTCCTCAACGGGTTCGACCCCTACGTGTTCGGTCCGGTCGCGCTGGACATCGAGCACGTGGTGCAGAACGTGCACTCGTTCTGGCAGGACACCCCGGCCCCGTACGGGCCGCTGTTCCTCCTGCTGGCCAAGGGCGTCGTCTGGGTCACCGGCGCCAACCTGATCCTCGGCGTCGTGGTGATGCGCCTGGTGATGATGCTCGGACTGGGCCTGCTGCTGTGGTCGCTGCCCGGCCTGGTGCGCCACCTCGGCGGGCGGCTGCCGGTCACGCTCTGGCTGGTGGTCGCCGGACCGATGATGGTCGTGCATCTGATCGGCGGCCCGCACAACGACCTGATCATGGTCGGCCTGCTCGCCGCCGGCACGCTGTGCGTGCTGGACCGCCGGCACGTGCTGGGCATCGTGCTGGTCACCATGGCCGCCGCGGTGAAGGCAACCGCCGTGATCGCCCTGCCGTTCCTGGTCTGGGTGTGGGCCGGGCACCTGCGCTCCACCCCGCTGCGCAACTTCCTGCGCGCGGTGAGCGTGTCGCTGGCCACGTTCGTGCTGACGTTCGCCGCGCTCACCCTGGCCGCCGGCCTCGACCTGGGCTGGGTGTTCACCCTCGGGTCGTCGTCGAAGATCGTCAACTGGCTGTCCATCCCCACCGGGATCGGCGAGCTGATCCACACCCTGATCGGCATCTTCGTCGACGTGAACAAGTCCTGGGTGGTCAACATCGTCCGCGCGCTCGGCGCGCTGCTGCTGCTGGTGTTCATGGTCCGGCAGTGGTGGCTGG
>NZ_DASTBH010000223.1:0-6102 GCF_035712165.1 Actinophytocola sp.
GAAACGCCGCTCGCTGTTCGTTTCCCCCGTTCCGGCCGGCGTGCCGTGGGACCCGGACGGAGCCCTCGTCGGCGACGCCGCCGAGCGGTTCTACTTCAAACCGGAAGGCGGCAGCGTCCTCGGCTCCCCGGCCGATGCCACTCCCTGCGAGCCGTGCGATGCCCGTCCCGACGAACTGGAAATCGCCCGCGCGCTCGACCTCATCAACGAGGTCACCCTGCTGCGCCTGCGCACGGTCCGCCGATCCTGGGCCGGCCTGCGCACTTTCTCACCCACCGGCAACCCCGTTGTCGGGTCCCATCCGCACCACCCCGGGTTCATGTTCGTCGCTGGTCAAGGCGGCTACGGCATCCAAATGGCGCCAGCCCTGGCCGCTCTGGCCGCCGCCGTGGTCACCGGCGCCGGCGTCCCGCCGGACATCCCGGTCGACCCCGCGACCCTGGTCCCGGGCGGCGATTAATCCGGGCACCCCTAGGAGAACCCTCGAATTCGTCTCATCCGGTGAAGACGATCAAACCGACGCGAACCCGTGCTAACTTGGGTAACTGCCCGGGGTGTGTTCGAATTGGGCTCGAGGACCATTAGGGGCACGGTGGTATCGACTGAACGAAGTAATGAAGACTACCCATGGCACGACTTTGATCCGGATTCATACCTGGAGGACAACTACGCCGTCCTGCGTGACGAAGATCGGCAGATGGTGGAGCTCGTGCGCGACTTCTTCGCCGCCGAGTTCGCGAACGACCCGAACCGGACCGGGCGATGCGGTATCGATGTGGGCACCGGCGCCAATCTGTACCCCGCGTTGGCGATGTTGCCGTTCGTCGAGCGCCTCACGCTCTACGACTACTCGTTGGCCAACGTCAGGTGGCTGATCCGCCAGCACGCCGCCGACTGGCCGACCTGGAGCCCGGTTTGGTCCCAGTTCTGGCATGTTTTCTCCGAGCACGACTGCTATGCCGAGCTTGACGGGCACCCGAAAGCCGAGTTGGCCCGGTGCGTGGACGTCATCCAGGGGAGCGTGTTCGATCTCGCCGCATACCCGCAGCGGTGGGATATCGGGACGATGTTCTTCGTGGCCGAGTCAATCACGAGCCAGAAATCCGAGTTCGCCGCCGCCGTCGATCATTTCCTCGCCGCGCTGCGCACCGGCGCCCCGTTCGCCATCGGCTTTATGGAGGAATCGTCCGGGTATCACGTCGCGGGTAAGAGCTTCCCGGCGACTCCGGTGGGCATCGACGAGGTCCGGCAGTGCCTTCGCCGGCACACATCCGATGTCCATGTTCGGCGCTTCGACCATGGCGACAACCCGTTACGAGACGGGTATAGCGGCACGATAGTCGCATATGGGAGGGTTAGCGGTACCGGCTAGCCACGGCACGGCCCGGTCAGTGCTAGCGTACCGCCGACGCCGCGCCCCGGCCCTGTCGTGGCCGCGGCCTTTCTCCACGCATTGACCCCATCGGCTGACATTCTCCTCCAGGACGGCCACCGTGCGAATCCAGCCACGACAGCAAATCCTCGACATCTGGCGATCGGTGATTCAGGCGTCATTCCGGGATGGCGCCTGGAACTGGGGGCCCAAGGAGGAACGCAACTCCATCCGCGACGCCGAGATGGTCCTGTGCCTGCTCTACCCGGCGACCGAATTGCCCAACCTGGCCCTCGACCGGCCGGACTCGACCGCCGATGACGTGGTGAAGGCCCTCGCCCCGCTCGGCCGGCCCACCTCGATCGCCTTGAAGGTCATCGACGTGCTGGCCGACTACGTCGCGGAATACACCGACACCGAGGGCGAGCCCATATTCTCCGGCGGCAGCTATTTCCGCGTCGGCGGCGATAAGGCGGGCGCCAAGAGTGAACCGATCGACGAGCGGCAACGAAACCTCGACGTGGTCGACTCGTACTCGATGTCGGTGACGCTCTGCCTGGCCGCGCTCGGGTTCATCAGCGTGCTCCGCTCGTCGGTGAAGAAGTCCGAGACCCGGCAGACCATCGGCCAACTGGAGCGGGCCGTGCAGGACCGGCTCACCGCGGCCATGGTCGGGTTGCTGCGCAGCTTCGTGGTGAACATCGTCGACGAGTCCGATCCGGCCCGCGAGATCATGCTGCGCACGGTGTCGCCCACCCGGATTCGGGACCAGGCCCAGGAACAGGCCGTGGTCGACAACCTGAACAGCAGGCTGGCCAGAACCCGGGCCCGGCTCCGTGACGACGTGCGCCTCGGCGTCGGCGAGGACGTCAAGGAGGGGTTGCGGGACGAGAACATGCTCTTCGAGTGCGGTTGGGGCTGGAGCATCGTCCGCAACGCCACCCCGTTCAAGATCGAGCTCGCGGAGACCGGTTTCCGCGACCAACCCAAGATCTGCTCGGTCGACGGGGTGGCCGACCCCCGGCCCTACCTGTACTCCACGGTGGTCGCGCTGGACGGCATCAACGACCTGCTGTCCACCCGAACCCGGGAGTTGGGGCTGCTCAACGAGGACCAGCGCCGGCTGTCCGACGCCCTCCAGGTCCGCTGGGCGCAAACGCAGCGGTACTGGTCCACCATCGCCCGGTTCGGTGACGGTGACTGGCCGCTGGAGGACATCCCCTGGCGCACCTCGGACGGCGACGAGAACGACTACTACAGTCTGCTCGTCTCCTCGGTTCTGGTGCAGGACCTGGAAAACCGGGAAGCCACCGACGACGACCTCAACCGCGCGGTGGCCGTCTTCGAGTCGCTTGCCCAGCGTGGTCGGATCACCCGCCGGGTCACGGTGAATGACCCGGCCGTGGAAATGCACGTGCCCGGCGTGCGCATGAACCTGGGCGGCAGCGAACTGCTCGGCACCCGGCTGCACTGGACGGTGGCGGACTTCGCGCCGCTGCTGCTCAAGCGGGCCCTGCAGGCGACCCGGTTGTCGCAGAACGTGGCCGCCCGCAAGGCACTGATGGACGTGGCCGACTCGACCATGGCCCACCTGGACCGCAGGCGGATCTCCCAGGGACCGGCGGCGGGTCTGTGGGACGACCCCGGCGACGTGCTGTTCCCGGGCGAGTCCCGCGTCCCGACGACGAAGCCCTCCTGGTATCTGTCCGAGCGGGTGGTGGAGGCGCTGGTCTCCGGCGCCCGAACGTTCCGGGAGAGCCCGGTGCGCAGTTCGGCGGTCGGCACCCGGGCGCAGGAACTGCTGCACGAGGCGGAGCACCTGCTCAACCGGGAGATGCTGGATGCCGACGCGGACGACACCTCGGCCAAGCGTTCGGAGCTGAACAAGATCGAGGCCATCCTGATCCGCGCCCGTAAGATCATCATTCAGCAACCCGGAACGGCGAACGCCCTGGCCCTGGACGCGCTACGCCGGCTGGACGAGCTTGCGGTCGCGCACCGAGACGCGACGAGGAGCATGTAGCCATGCTGGTATTCGCCGCGTCGGACAAGGGTGGCACCGGCCGGTCGGTCACGAGCTGCAACATCGCCTACCACCTGGCCCAGCGCTACGACGTGGCCTACCTGGACTTCGACTTCGGCAGCCCCACCGCGGGGGCGATCTTCGAGATGGCCCGGGTGGAACGCGGGGTCGACCAGAACGGCCTGCACTCCTACATCGAGGGTGAGGCCGCCGACCCGTACGTGGTCGACGTGTGGCAGAACACGGCCAGGGACGACCTGCGCAGTGCCAACGCCCGGGCGGGCCGCCTGGTGCTCCTGCCCGGCAACCGGGGCGGGGCCGAGTTTCCCTGTCACGCCAGGCATGTCAACAACTGCGTGACGCTGTTCAGCCGGCTGGACCGGGAGTTCGACATCTGCGTCGTCGACCTGTCCGCCGGCCGCTCACACGCGGTGTCCATGGTGCTGGAGGCGACCGCGCGGGAGGAGCTCAGCGCGATCACGGCCCGCTGGCTGATCTTCCACCGGTGGACCAGGCAGCACGTGATGGCCGCCGCCGCGCTGGTCAACGACACTCGGGGCATCATCGAGGTGGGCAAGGCGGCCGGACACGACCCGGACGCTCTGGACGACGCGATCCGCTACGTCCGCACCGCCGTCCCGCGGCTCAACTCGCCGCTGGCCACCAGCAGCCCACCCCAGGCCGCCTGGCTGCACGCCTTCGACGAGGAGCTGAACCGCCTGGCCCGGGAGAAGAAGCTCGGCCGCAGCCGCATGCTCGGCATCACCCCGATGGAGCCGGTGTTGCAATGGCGGGAGCAGGTGATCACGCACGCGGACGTGGATGCGAAGATCGCCAATGCCGCCACGGCGGAGTCGTTCCGGGAACTGGCCACCAAGCTGACCGATGACACGGAGTGGGAAGGACTGTGACCGACTCGCCCGGCGCGGTGAGCGCGCCCGACCTCGCCGGCTACAGCGAGGCGACCGAGCTGGACCGGCCGAGGCACACCCAGCTGGCCCATCTGTCGGTCGAGGTCGGCCACTTCTACATGGAGCACCTCGTCAACGGCGAGGAACGGATCCACAACCAGTTCTCGATGGTGGCGCCGTGGCTGCAGGCCGCCGTGGCGGGCGTGCGGGCGCAGGTCGGTCCGGCCAAACCGCGGATCAGCACGTGTTTCCTGATCGACGACTACTTCGGCAGCGGTACCCGGCCGGCCGACATCGTGCCCAAGCTGGTGCGGATCGCCGAGCAGTGCGGCATCACGATCGACTACCTGGTCCGGGAGGCGGGCTGCGCCCGGGCCGGTGACGCCGACCTCGCCGGCATGGTGAGGTCGATGTTGCTGCCGGAGCCCCCCGAGGGCACCAACGGCTCCCGCCCACCGCTGCAGGAGTCCGGCTGGCTGTGCAACGGCCAGCGGTCGACCGACTCGCCGACCCCGTCCGGCCAGGCCATGCAGGTCGCCGCGTGGCGCCCGCCGGTCCAGTTCGGCGCCCGGCGCACGCACTCGATCTTCGTCGACGTCGAGCTGTGGCGGGACAGCGAGACCACGGACGACAAGCTCTGGTCCTGCCCGTTCCTGGCCGCGATCTGGCACCTGCTGCGGCTGGGGATGCTGCGCTACCGCGGCGAACCGGTCGCGCCGGCGCAGTACCGGTCGCCCACCGACGATTGGCCCGAGCGCTGGAACGACCTGCCGGCGGTCATGAAGATCAACCCCGCGGCGGCGCCGTTCGCCGCGTACCGGTCCGTGTCGATCATGCCGCGGTCCTACCTGGTCATCGAGAACGCGGTCGAGGTCATCCTCAACCATCTCGATCTCGATCCGGCCGTGACCGACCAGGTGATCGACCGGGGCAAGGTGGAGGGCCTGGAGATCTCCAGGAAGCTCACGCACCGAATGTCCCATATCTTCATCGACGACGATGAGGAGATTCCCTTGGACGGCGGGGCAGCACATGCTGATCGTGGGTGAGGTCCGCACCGGGCTGCTGCACAACTCCGTGCGGCTGCCCCGGCCCACGATCGTGGAACTGCTCGAGATCAGGCCCGGCCGGCGGGTGCGGGTGACCAACCGTCCGGTCAACCGGTCGGTGTCGCCGGACGGTCTGGTGTGCGTCGACTGCCGGGTACCGACCGTGCCGCTGACCAAAGCGCGGGGGATCGGCACCGTCGCCTCGCACGCGGTGGTCACCGGGGGGCTCGTGCTGCAGTCCGCGGCCCGGACGCAGCTGGACGTGGTCACGAACCGGGATCGGCGGCCCTGGTCGCACTACGCCGCCCGGCGGGGCGTGGTGGAGGTGATCGGAAAGGCGAACCTGGTCCAGCTCGCGGCCGGGTACCGCGCGGAGAAACCGGACAGCACCACCCTGGACCTCGGCGCGATCAGCGAGCATCTGGTGAGCGTGGTGCAGATGCGGCCGCAGCTGGACCGCCGGACCGCGATGCGCTCCCGCCCGACCAGAACGCGATGGACCGCCATGGTCGAGGACCGGGCCGACCCGGCCGTTCGGTTGCATGTGGACAGTGAGGAGCTGCGTACCGTCGAGTTGGCGCTGCCGTCGGACCTGCTGCCGCACGCGGAGCGGTTCTGCGAGGATCTCGCCCTGCACGACTGGTTGCTCACCGCGATGGACAACGTGGTCGAGGCGGCCGAGAAGGACATCATCAACGGGATCGACCCGATGCGGATCCTCGGCGCGGCCGTCGACCGGTTGGTCCG
>NZ_DASTBH010000224.1:0-5441 GCF_035712165.1 Actinophytocola sp.
GCCGCCAGGAGTCCTCGGCGCGGTTGTGGTAGCGGGGCTGGGCTCGGCCACCGGGTGCGTTGCGCTCGATCTCGTCGTCTGGCCCGACAACTGATGTCGTCCGTGGCGTCTGGCCGCCGCCGGCGCTGATCTGGAGGTCGGCGCCGGTGCGATCGGTGACGACCAGCACGTACGGCGGGCGATCCCGCAACCAGGCCAGCACCGGGGCGAGGCGGGCCACCGGGCTCCACTCGGCCCGGTCCGGCCCGGCCAGGCCGGGTGTGTGCAGGATGACCGGTTCCCCGCGTCCGGTGGCGAACACCGCCAGCCCGTCCGCGGGTGCCGTCGTGGCCAGCAGTGCCCGTTCGACCGCGTCGACGACGTCGACCTCGGCCCCGGCCCGCGCCAGCTGTCCGGTCAGGGCGTGCCACCGCGCGGCCGGGTCGGCCGCGGCGGGTGGGTGTCCCAGGAAGACCGACGCGACGCCGTCGGCGTGCCGCGCGATGTCGAGGATGATCTGGCTGTCCGGCAGGGAAATCGCTGTGGTGGTCATCGTGCTCCCTCCTTCGTGCCCTCATCCTCGGCCGCCGCCCGGTCGGCCGGGCACCGCCGTTGGCCTTTCCTGGATGGGACCTTCGGCCCGGCCCGGGTCTTTGGTCCGCGCCGGGCGGGAACTGGTTCTCTGCCGCCGCGACTCGGGTGCCGGTTGACTGAACGTAGAGGGGCCTGATACGGGCCAAGGAGGCTGTGATGGAAGATCCCAAGGTTTCCTCGGTGATGACCACCAAGGTGATCAGCGTGACTCCGGGGACCGCGTTCAAGGACGTGGTCGCGGCGCTGTCGGGTAACGGCATCGGCGCGGTGCCGGTGCTGGGGCCGGGCGGTGGGATCGTTGGGGTGGTGTCCGAGGCGGATGTGTTGGCCAAGCAGGAGTTCCATGGCGGGGCCGATCCGGTGCCGCACGGTGCGCCGCGCCGGCGGGTGCGGTGGTACCGCGCGCAGGGCCTGTGCGCGGCCGAGGTGATGACCTTCCCGGTGGTCACGATCGGGCCGGATGAGCCGGTGGCGGTCGCCGCGCGCCGGATGGCCGAGCAGGGGGTGCGCCGGCTGTTCGTGGTCGATGGCGGCGAGTTGGTCGGCGTGGTGTCCCGGCGCGACATTCTCGGCATGTTCCTGCGCCCGGACGGCGAGATCCGCGCCGAGGTGGAGAAGGTGCTGTGCGGTGAGCTTGGTTTGGTGCCGGGGACGGTGCGGGTCGCGGTCGAGGCCGGTGTGGTCAGCGTCGCGGGTGAACTGGCCAGGCGCAGCGAGACCGGACTGGCCACCCATCTGATCCGGGCCGTGCCCGGTGTGGTCAGCGTGCGCAGCGCGCTGACCTACCGCACCGATGACTTGGAACCGGCCGGTATGTGGACCGGGTTCAGCCCCTAGATCGACGATGCGCGGAAGGAGATTGTGATGCGTGAGCCCACAGTGGCCGCGGTGATGACCAGCCCGGCGATCACCGTCGGGCCGGACGCCGCGTTCAAGGACGTGGTCGCCCTGCTGGCCGGCAAGAAGATCAGCGCCGTGCCGGTGGTCGACGGGAGTGGTCACCCGCTTGGTGTCGTGTCCGAGGCCGATGTCATGGCCAAGCAGGAGTTCCACGGCGGCAACGACGGCGCGGCGTGGTGGTCGGGGCGGCGGCGCCGGGCCCGTAGCCGCAAGGCGGCCGCAACGACCGCCGCCGAGGTGATGACCTCTCCGGTGATCACGATCGGCGCGGAGGAACCCCTCACCCGGGCCGCCCGGCGGCTGGCCGACAAGCGGGTGCGCCGGCTGGTCGTGGTCGACCCGGACGGCGTCGTGATCGGGGTGGTGGCCCGGCACGATGTGCTCGCGATGTTCCTGCGCGAGGACGCGGCCATCCGGGACGACATCGAGGAACTGGTGCTGAGCAAGGGCATGTGGGTCATTCCCGGCACGGTCACCGTCCAGGTGGCCGACGGGGTGGCCACGCTGGAGGGAAAGCTGGAACACCGCAGCGCGGTGCAGGTCGCCGAGCACCTCACCAGCGCCGTGCCCGGTGTGGTCGGGGTGCACAACAACCTGAGCTACGCCGTCGACGACACCACCACCGTCGGCCTGTAGAACCACAACCACAGGGCCGCCGCCGCGACCAACGGTCGCGGCGGCGTCCTTCGCGGTCAGAGGGTGTTGGCCATCATGGCGACCAGGTCGAGGGTGCGGTTGGCGTAGCCCCACTCGTTGTCGTACCAGCCGAACACCTTGGCCAGGCTGTGGTCCGCTGTGGTCAGTGAGGCGTCGAAGACGCACGAGGCCGGATCGCCGATGATGTCCCGGGAGACGATGGGATCCTCGGTGTAGCGCAGGATGCCCTTGAGTCGGCCGCCGGCCGCCTCGGCGAACGCCCGGTTGATCTCGGTGGCGGTGCCGGGGGTGTCCAGCTCGACGCTGAGGTCGGTGAGCGAGCCGTCCTCGACCGGAACCCGCACCGCGACCCCGTGCAACCGGCCGGCCAGTTCCGGCAGCACGAGGCCGACCGCGGTGGCCGCGCCGGTGGAGGTGGGGATCATGTTGACCGCGGCCGACCGGGCCCGGCGCAGATCCTTGTGCGGGCCGTCCAGCAGCGACTGGTCGTTGGTGTAGCTGTGGATGGTGGTCATCAGGCCACGCCGGACCCCGAAGGCCTGGTGCAGCACGTCGACCATCGGGGCCAGGCAGTTGGTCGTGCACGAGGCGTTGGACACGACATGGTGCCGCTCCGGATCGTAGGTGGCGTCGTTGACGCCGAGCACGATGGTGGCGTCGACGTTCTTGCCCGGTGCGGTGATCACGACTTTCCTGGCGCCCGCGGTCAGGTGTGCGGCGGCGGCGTCGCGGGTGCGGAACTTGCCGGTCGCCTCGATCACGATGTCCACGCCCAGTTCGGCCCAGGGCAGTGCGGCCGGGTCGCGCTCGGCGAACACCCGCACCTCGGTGCCGTCGACGGTGATCGCCGCCGGTGTGGCGGAAACCTCGTGCTGATGCCAGGTGCCGTAGGTGGAGTCGTAGCGCAGCAGATGGGCCAGGGTGTCCGGGCTGGTGATGTCGTTGACCGCGACGATGTCCAGGGCGTTGTCGGTGCGGTCGGTGGCGGCGCGGAACACGTCTCGGCCGATGCGGCCGAATCCGTTGATTCCCACACGAATAGTCATGTCCATCACCTTTCGTTCGGCGGGGATGCCAGGCCGGGCACGAAGTCGATGACCTCATCCACCGGCCGGCGGGGGCTTCGCGGGAGGGGTGCGGCGGCGGTGTGCGCCCAGCCGACCCGGAGAATCAACTGCGGCACGGCGTCGTCGTCGAGGACGAGCTCCTGGATGACGGCGCGGGTGTTGGCGACTTCGAGGGCCTGGGACAGCGGGCAGCTGGCCAGGTTCAGCTCGGTCGCGGTGAGCAGGGCTGCGCTGGCCGCCTCGCCGGCGCGCAGCCAGGATTGTGGGTCGTCGTCGGGGGTGGCCAGCACGAGCAGCTCGCCGGCGTCGTCTTCGGCGGCGTGCTCGGTGGACTCGGTGAGCGTGCCGCGGGGGAAGTCGCGCATATGGACCGCACCGTGGAACGTGGGGCCGGCCAGCGTGTTGGTGGCCAGGATGCCGTCGTCGGCGAGTCGGGTGCGGCCGGTCCAGGTGGCCAGTTCGTCGGTGTAGGTCGGATCGGCCTGTTGGGCGGCGGCCGCTTGGTCGATCGCGGTCACCAGATGGTTGCGCAGCAGGACGTCGGTGACCGGGATCAGCAGCGCCCCGTGCCGGGCGGCGCGGCGGCTCAGCAGTTCGAGGTGTTCGGACGGCACCGGCCAGGAGGAGAAGCTGCGCCGGTCGGTGCGCCGGCGGTCGATCGCGGCGGCCAGTGCGATGTCCTCATCGGACGGGCGGTGCCGATGTGGCTCGAGCGCGGCGAGGTGGTCGGGGTCGGCCGGGTTGGGGATGCGGTGCACCTCGCTGCTCCAGCCGAGCGCGGCCAGCGCGGCGCGCAGGTGGTGCAGGGCGGCGCCGCAGGAGACCAGCAGGTCCCGGCCGTCGGGGTCGGTGGCCGGCAGCGCCCGGGTTCGGTCGGCCATCAGGTGCACGCTGTGCTCGCCGATCAGGAACCGCCACGGCTGGGTGTTGTGCACCGACGGTGCCCGCCCGGCCAGCGCGATCGCACCGCGCAGAGTCTCGTGATCGGGTCGGATGGCGCTCATCGTCCGCCCCCTTTCGCTCTACCCCAACCCTTCCGCCAGCGTTAGCGGCCGGGCAGAGAACGAGGACCCGCCCGTAGGGGACTTCGGACCCTGTGGCGAGAGCCCTGCGGCACTGCCGGCCCGGCCCGGTTCCGACCACCATCGAGGCAGAGGTTCGAGGTGAGGAGGACGCGATGCGTGCGCAGTCGGGTGACTGGCTGGTCATCGAAGCCGATGACCTCAGCCGGCACGCCCGCAGGGGCCGGATCGAACAGGTCCGCTCAGCCGACGGCGTGCCGCCGTACCTGGTGCGGTGGCTGGACACCGGCCGGACCGCACTGGTCTTCCCCGGACCGGACGCCCACGTGCACACCGCGGCTGAAGTCGAGCGGACCGACGCCGCCGTCGCCGCGCGGTGCGCCGCCGTGCAGGCCGAGATCGGACGGAGGTACCGGGGATGACCACCACCATGACGCAGTGGACCCGAGGTGATGTCGCGACGGTCGCCTACGCGGTCAAACACGCGCCGTCGGTGCACAACACGCAGCCGTGGGTGCTGGAGTTCGGTGACGGCACGGTGTCGCTGTTCGAGCGAGACGAGCTGTCGCTGCCGTGGCAGGACACGACCGGCCGGGACCGGTTGATCTCCTGCGGCGCGGCGCTGACCAACTTGCTGCTCGCCGTGCGGGTGCTGGGCTGGGACACCCACACCGAACTGTTCCCCGAGCGGGACCGGCCCGACGAGGTGGCCCGGGTGGACATCATCGCCCGCCGCGATCCGTCTGCTATGGACCGTGCGCTGCACGCGGCGATTCCGTACCGGCGCAGCCACCGGGCACCATTCCAGGACCCGGCCGTCCCCGACGAACTGCGCCGCGAGCTGATCGCCGCCGCCCGGACCGACGGGGTGGCCGCTCGCCCGGTGCACGGGCTCGAGGAGGACGCCGCGCTGGCCGCTCTGCTCACCCATGCCGCGCGCGTGCTCCGCCAGGACCGGGGCTACCAGCGCGAACTGGTCACGTGGACCAACGCGCAGCGCGGGTACCAGGCCGGCGGCGGGCTGCCCAGGCCCCGGCTGACCTACGACACGCTGCCCTGGGCGGGCCTGGTGCGCACCAGTACGGCCCTGCCGCACCCGAGTGTCCTGGCTGACCGGCTCGGCCGGGAGTGCCTGCTGCTGCTGTACACCCCGGACGACGGCCCGGTCGACCACGTGCGGGCGGGGCAGGCCGTGCAGCGGATCTGGCTGGCCGTGACCCAC
>NZ_DASTBH010000225.1:0-6646 GCF_035712165.1 Actinophytocola sp.
TGGTGCAGCTGCTGCGCCTCCCACTCCAGCCGCTGCATGACCCACTCCTGGGCCAGCGCCATCGGTGAGGTGTTGCGGTGCGAGGCGAGCTCCCTGAGCTGCTCGTTGGCGATCGCCGGGAGCCGCAGCTGGTAGACCTCCGGCTGGAACCGCCGGCCGGACCCGGTCGTCTCCGCGTCCCCCTCCGGCGCCAGCGCCGCCAGGTAGGACTCCAGCTCCCGATCAGGCGCCGGCTCCACTACATCCGCGACCTCGGTGCGGTGCCGCCCCTGGTTGGCGACCTCCGCCCGATCACTGTCCTTGCTTCGCGAGAAACGCACCCGCACACGATAACGAATCGGTAGCGCCCCCGCCTCCCCTGTGCCCCACACCACACCCCCACCCAACCACCCAATCGGCCTAACCCCCTATCACGCCAAAAACAGCCGAGGCTCCCAGCCCCCAGCCGCCAGCTCCCACACCGATAATCGTCCCCACCCCGCCCGCCGCAACCGGTAGCACCGTGGGGGGTTTGGGGGGCTCGGCCCCCCAATGCGATGTCGGAGCGTCCCGGTCCGCTCATTCCGCGGACAAGCGTCCCGGAACGCGGAGAGGCCCCCGCGCCAGGGGGAGGAACGCGGGGGCCGGAGGGGATCTCCACAGGCGCTGACCGGGGGTGTGTCAGCAATGTTGATTGTTGCACGAGGTTGGGCCTGGGGGGAGAGGGTCGCGCCGAAAAAATCTCGATAACTGTTCACCTGACGGCGGCGCTTGATCTCAACTCCCCACGTCGACCGGAGGGGACCGTTCAGACCACCAACTGGTACCCCGCATGCGCTATCGCCGACTCGACCAGATGGTCGCTGAGCTCGTCGGTGCTTCCGACGGTCACCTCACCGGTCGCGAGGTTCACCGCCACGTCGGTGACTCCGTCCATCCCGGACAGTTCGCCCGTGATCGTCTGGGCGCAGTGCTGGCAGGTCATTCCGATGACTGTGTACACGTTGTAGATGGTGTGCATAGGCACGGATGGCGTCCTCTCTTCCCGTCTCCCTAGGGAGTTGTCGGAGTAGGCCCCAGAGGGCTTGAGGTCGCCGGCGTCCCCCACACGTGTACTTCGTTGCCAACCCGGCACAGCCTGATCATGACGGTCCGGATTGCCGGAATCACGATGTGTCAACGAAAATTGGACAAGTAGTGCGGGAGCGGGCATAAACCGGGCGGTTCGGGCGGTGACCGGTCCGGAGATTGCCGGTCACCCTTCGTGGCGGAGCGGGCCACACCGCCGCCCCTGGTCATCACACTTGCGTCCGATCGGGTGATTGCCCGCCTACCCACCCGGACCAGCGAACATGCGGATTCCGAAGATCCCTTGACTGGTCACTAAACGTGCGGTCATGGTTCACTCGAGAGGGGGCTGCGGGAGACCGCCAAGGTCTCATACCCTCACCGCCAAACCAGAGCCGGGGAGGCACCCATGAGCGGGCCTGTAGAAGTACGTCACTTCCTGTTGCAACAGGAAAGCATCGACTCCGGCTCGTCCTTCTCCGGAGTGCCGGCGCAGCGCACCGGCGACACCGCCCGGGTCTCCGACGAGCAGGTGCGCCGGGCCCAGCTCGCCGTGGCGCGCGGGGCGCTGAGCATCGGGGACTGCCGGGAGCTGCTGGAGATGCTGGGGCTTGTGCCCGGCGAGGACGGCGTCCCGCCGGTCCGGCGATAGGGGGGTCACGACGGGGTTCGGGAAACCCACTTTGGAGGAGCACCGGGACGTGCCCTATGCTTTCGGTGCTCCTAGCGGGCAACCCGGGCTCCCATCGTCTAGCGGCCTAGGACTCCGCCCTTTCAAGGCGGCAGCGCGGGTTCGAATCCCGTTGGGAGCACGAAGACAAGCAAGGCCCAGTGGCGCAGTTGGTTAGCGCGTCGCCCTGTCACGGCGAAGGTCGCGGGTTCGAGTCCCGTCTGGGTCGCGCGAAACCTCCGGGGACGTATGTCCGCGGAGGTCGCTTTGGTTTGATGTGGTGCCTGGCCAGGTAGCTCAGTTGGTACGAGCGACCGCCTGAAAAGCGGTAGGTCGGCGGTTCGACCCCGCCCCTGGCCACCAGTCTTCGACAGCCCCTGCCCGGGATGGGCGGGGGCTGTTTGGTCAGTCCCACCAGGCGGCCCAGGTGGGTGACGGTGGGGCCGTCGCAGTAGGCGAGGTGCTCGCGGACCGGCTTCGGGGTGGGGCGGTGAGCGCCAGCTCGACAGTGTCGCCGGTGAGCAAGACCGGTTCGGCGCCGTGGCGGTGGCGGAGGATCGCGGTGTGGGGGCCGGGCATCGGGTAGTCGTTCCAGCCGCCGTAGCGAGGACGGCAGGGACCCGCCAAGGGCGCGAGGTCCGGCCGGGCCGGCCCGGCCGGCCGGGCGCCGTGGCCGGCGAGGTCGGCGGCACCGTCGTCCGGCACCGGGTCGCCGGGGAAGTAGCGGTGGGCGAGGCGGCTGGGTGTGTCGTGGTCCATCAGGACCGGCCACGGGCCCGTTCGGGGGTATGCCGCGCGCAGCTGCCGCCACCGGGCGAACCCGGTGACGGTGATGCCGGCGGGGGTGACGAACACGGTGTGCCGGTCGGGCGCGGCCATGGCAGCGCAGGGTAGCCGTGGCCGGGCCGGGTGGCGACGTGACGCTCGTCTAATGGGGACCTGGCGGCAAACCGGATGGGCGGTGGAAAAATGTCTGTCCACTCGGGAACAGTCGATTGTGGGCAATGCGTGACGGAGTGTCCACTGTGGGCATTGATCTGGCCGGGATGTGGCCACTCGGGGCGGGTTTTGGCGAGTATTGCAAGCAATCGGTGAAATTTGCATCCTGGTACGAACGGGTGAAGCCCGTTTGGCGCAGGGGTGTCGGCCGGCTGGCCGGTGTGTGGCATTCTCGCTGGTAGCGGCCGATATGGGGGGTCCGGCAGCTAGGGTGTGCCCGCCCCCCTAAGTGGTGAAAGTTACTTCTTACTGTGCGTGTAACGGTCCTGGGGAGGCGAGCGAATCAGGTAACGCGGCAACGGCTCGGCAGCGCAGTCAGATCCGTTGCGGAGCAATGCCATTGTCGTTGGGCTACGGGGACGCCCACGGATCGCGCATACCCACACCACGGCTGACCGAGGGCGTATACACGATGAGTAACCAGGTCGGGTCCCCGCGACGAAGATCGGCTCGTTGGTCGAGCCGCCGCGCGCAGGGTCTCTACCGTCCGGGGGATTCGACGGCGGCGCTGGCGGGCTGGGAGCCCAGGTACCGGCGTTCAGTGATCATCAGCGACGTGCTGTGCATCCTGGCGGCGGTCGCCGTGGTGGGCAGCCTGGTCGGCGCCCAGAGCGGCATGGCGACCACCAAGGTCGCGGTGCTCGGCGCGATCACGGCCGGGGTGGTGCTCTGCTCCCTGGCCATGAACCGGGCCTGGAACCTGGTGGTGCTCGGGCAGGGCGCCGAGGAGTTCAGCCGGCTCGGTCGCGGGCTGTTCCTCGCCGACGTCGCGCTCGGTCTCGCCGGCCTGGCCTTCAGCATCTCGACCATGCGGCCGTGGGTGTTCCTGGTCGTGCCGGCGATGGCGCTGCTGGCCTTCCCGTCCCGCTACGTGCTGCGCAAGCTGCTGCACCGGGCCCGCAACGACGGCCGGTGCCTGCTTCCGGTGCTCGCCGCGGGCGCTCCGGGCTCGGTGCGCGACCTGATCGAACGCACCCGCAAGAACCCGCACATCGGCTGGCGGGTGGACGCGGTGTGCACCGTGGACGGGCGTGGCAACGGCGCGGGCGAACTGGACGGCATCCCGGTCGTCGGGGAGCTGGACAAGATCGCCGACCACGTCCGGCGTGGCGGCTACCGGATCGTCGCGATCACCGCGGACGCCTACTGGACGCCCAAGCGGCTGCAGCAGCTGGCCTGGACGCTGGAGGGCAGCGGCGCGGAGATGGTGGTCGCGCCGACCCTGATGGAGGTGGCCGGCCCCCGCCTGCACATGACCGGCGTGCTGGGGATGCCCCTGTTACGGGTCAGCGCTCCGGCGTTCACCGGCGGGCGGCGGGTGGTCAAGGACGTCTTCGACCGGATCTCCTCCGGGCTGCTGCTGCTGTTGATGGCTCCGCTGCTGCTGCTGGTCAGCCTGGCGGTCCTGGTCGACAGTCGCGGTCCGGTGTTCTACCGGCAGCGCCGGGTGGGCAAGGACGGCAAGCACTTCACGATCATCAAGTTCCGCACCATGATCCGTGACGCGGACCGGATGCTGGCCGAGCTCAACGAGCGCAACGAGGGCGCCGGCGTGCTGTTCAAGATGCGCCGGGACCCGAGGGTGACTCGGGTGGGCGGGCTGCTGCGGCGCTACTCGATCGACGAGTTACCCCAGCTGTTCAACGTGCTCGGCGGGTCGATGTCACTGGTCGGCCCGCGCCCGCCGCTACCCGAGGAGACCGCGCGGTACGGGCCGGACGTGCGGCGGCGCCTGCTGGTCAAGCCCGGCGTCACCGGGCTGTGGCAGGTCAGCGGCCGCAGCGACCTGTCCTGGGACGAGGCGGTCCGGCTGGACCTGCGCTACGTCGAGGACTGGTCGCTGGCGTTGGACGCCGTGATCCTCTGGAAGACCTTCCGTGCCGTGCTTTCCGGACAGGGAGCTTATTGATGACCACCTGTAGGTTGTGCGGCTCGACCAGCCTGGCCAGCGTCGTGGACCTGGGCGCCACGCCGCCGTGCGAGCTGTTCCTCACCGCGGAACGGCTCGACGAGCCCGAGATCACCTACCCGCTGCATCTGCGGGTGTGCACGGACTGCTGGCTCGCCCAGTTGCCGCCGCTGATCACCCCGGAGGACACGTTCACCGAGTACGCGTACTTCTCGTCGTACTCCACGTCCTGGGTGACGCACGCCCGGGACTTCGTGCTGGACTCGGTCGCCCGGCTGGGCCTGGACAGCGGGTCGTTCGTGGTCGAGGTGGCCAGCAACGACGGCTACCTGCTGCAGCACGCGGTGACCGCGGGGATTCCGTGCCTGGGCATCGAGCCGTCGGTCAACGTCGGCGACGCCGCGCGGGGCAAGGGCGTGCCCACGCTGACCGCCTTCCTCGACCCGGAAACCGGCGCCGCGGTGCGCGCGGAGCACGGGCCGGCGAACCTGGTGGTGGCCAACAACGTCTACGCGCACATCCCGGACGTCATCGGATTCACCAAGGGCCTGCGGGCGATGGTCGCCGACGACGGCTGGGTGTCGATCGAGGTGCACCATCTGCTGGCGATGATCGAGCAGAACCAGTACGACACGATCTACCACGAGCATTTCCAGTACTACACGGTGGCTTCCGCGCAGCGGGCGCTGGCCTCCGGTGGACTGTCCCTTGTGGACGTCGAGACGATTCCGACGCACGGCGGCTCGATCCGGCTGTGGGCGCGGCCGGCGGAGATCGCCGGGCCACTGAGCCAGCGGGCGGTGGACGTGCTCGCCCAGGAGAAGGCGGCCGGGCTGCACGAGCTGTCCGGCTACGCCGAGTTCGGCCGCCGGGTCGCGGGCGTGCGCCGGGATCTGTTGCGGTTCCTGGTCGACGCCGCCGAGCAGGGCCGGACCGTGGTCGGCTACGGCGCGCCGGGCAAGGGAAACACGCTGCTCAACCACTGCGGCGTCCGGCCCGACCTGCTGCCCTACACGGTGGACCGCAACCCGTACAAGCACGGGCGGTACACCCCGGGCACCCGGGTCCCGATCCTGCCGCCCGAGCGGATCGCCGAGGACCGGCCGGACTACGTGCTGGTGCTGCCCTGGAACCTGCGCCGCGAGCTGACCGAGCAACTGTCCTATGTGGGCGAATGGGGCGGACGGCTGGTCTTCCCGATCCCCACGCTCGAGATCGTCGAGGTGAGCCCGTCATGAAGGTCGTGCTGTTCTGCGGAGGGCTCGGCATGCGCATGCGCAACGGGCCGGACGACGACATTCCCAAGCCGATGGCACAGGTCGGGCCGCGGCCGCTGATCTGGCACGTGATGCGCTACTACGCCCACTTCGGGCACACCGAGTTCATCCTGTGCCTCGGCTACGGCGCGCAGCACATCAAGAACTTCTTCCTGGACTACCGGGAGACCCAGTCCAACGACTTCGTGCTGCGCGGCGGCGAGGTGGAACTGCTCGGCACCGACATCGGCGACTGGACGATCACGTTCGCGCAGACCGGAATCGACTCGGCGATCGGCGAGCGGCTGCGCCGGGTGCGGCACCACCTGGACGGCGAGGAGATGTTCCTGGCCAACTACGCCGACGTGCTCACCGACGCCCCGCTGGACGACATCGTGAACCGGTTCGCGGCCAGCGACGCGGGCGCCTCGATGATGGTCGTGCCGCCGCAGTCGTCGTTCCACTGCGTGGAGATGGGCGAGGACAACCGGGTGGGCGGGATCACCGCGGTCAGTGAGATGCCGCTGTGGGAGAACGGCGGCTACTTCGTGCTGCGCCAGGAGATCTTCGACCACATCCCGGAGGGTGGCGACCTGGTCGCCGACGGCTGCGGCGAACTGGCCAAGCGCAACCGGTTGCTGGCCTATCCGTACCGGGGCTTCTGGAAGCCGACCGACACCATCAAGGAGCGGTTCGCCCTCAACGACGCCTACGACCGCGGCGAGCGGCCGTGGATGCACTGGGAGAGAGTGGCTTCCTGATGAT
>NZ_DASTBH010000226.1:0-7141 GCF_035712165.1 Actinophytocola sp.
GGCTCGCAGCACCGTTACCGGGTGGGCCTCGCGCAGCGCCGGATCGAGGAGGCGGTCGCCGAGCGCGACGGCGAGGAGTTCGCCGAGGCGTTCGTCGGCTACGACCAGGCGATCGCCACCGCGCTGCTGCAGGCGCACGGCAAGTTGGAGAGCCCGACCCGGTGAGCGCGCGCGTGCGAGCGAACCAACCCCGGGGCGAGCCTGCGAGGAGACGGTATGAGTGAGACCGAGCTCGACTACGAGCAGGCCCGGGACGAGTTGGCCGCCGTCGTCGCCAAGCTGGAGGCCGGCGGGCTGTCCCTGGAGGACTCGCTGGCCCTCTGGGAGCGTGGCGAGACGCTGGCCCGGATCTGCGAACAGCACCTGGCCGGCGCCCGGGAGCGGATCGAGACCGCGCTGGCCGCCGTGGAGCGGGACACCCCGGAGTAACCCCGCACCTCAGAGCGGGCGCGCGGTCTGCGTCGCGCGGGCAAGCTGGCGGAACTCCTCGGCGCCGGCCGTGCCGGTGATCAGTGTGGTGACCCCGTCCAGCCGGGCGACCCAGACCTGCTCGGCCCGCCGGCCCGGATAGGTCGTCCAGCGCACGCCGTCCACCTCCACCTCGCCGGTGGCCCGCGGGTTCGGGACGTCGGTCTCCACCGCGACGACGTCGGCCGGCTCCCCGCCGGACTGGCTGAGCTGCGCGAACCGGCCGCCCGAGGTCAGCCACCCGACCCGCACCACGACGCTGGCGCCGGCCCCGACCGCGCTGGTCGACGAGGAGTTGGCCCGCCAGCCGGCCGGTAGCTCCGGCCGCCGGATCGGGAAGTCCACCGAGTCCGCCGCAGCCGACAACTCCCGCGCGGCGTCCACGGTCGGCGCCGCGTCGGGGTCGATCGACGGACCGCCCGGGTTGAACGAGCAGCCCCGGCCGAACCCCACCAGCACCGCGATGATCACCAGCAGGACGGCCAGCGCGCCGACCATGTCCCGGGCGTTGGTCCGGGCCCGGGGCGGGATCGGTTCCTGTTGCGATTCAGGCGGGGTGTGCACCACGCCCCTATCGTCTCAGGACACGAGAATCGTGGTCTCGGTAACGCTTGGTTATCGCGGGCGCCGCTGATCTGGGAGGATCGATAACCGGCCCCGTCCACCCATCGGCTGGGAGGCACGATGACCACACCGAGCGAAATCGGCACGACCAAGAACGGGCGGCGCCGCGAGCCGCCGGACCGCAACCTCGCCCTGGAGTTGGTTCGGGTGACCGAGGCCGCGGCGATGGCCGCCGGCCGCTGGGTCGGCCGCGGGGACAAGAACGGCGGCGACGGCGCGGCGGTGGATGCCATGCGCAAGCTGATCGGCACGGTGTCGATGCGCGGCGTCGTGGTGATCGGCGAGGGCGAGAAGGACCACGCGCCGATGCTCTACAACGGCGAGGAGGTCGGCGACGGCAACGGTCCGGACTGTGACGTCGCGGTCGACCCGATCGACGGGACCACGTTGATGGCCAAGGGAATGCCCAACGCCATCGCGGTGCTGGCGGTGGCCGAGCGGGGCGCGATGTTCGACCCGTCCGCGGTGTTCTACATGGAGAAGCTGGCCGTCGGTCCGGAGGCCGCCGACGTCATCGACATCACCGCGCCGGTGCACGAGAACATCCGCCGGGTGGCCAAGGCCAAGCACAGCGACGTGTCCGACGTGAACGTGTGCATTCTGGACCGGCCGCGGCACGAGGACCTGGTGCACGAGGTGCGCGAGGCCGGTGCGCGGATCCACTTCATCAGCGACGGCGACGTGGCCGGCGCGATCTCCGCGGCGCGGCCCAACACCGGCGTGGATCTGCTGATCGGGATCGGCGGCACGCCCGAGGGGATCATCGCCGCGTGTGCGCTGAAGTGCATGGGCGGCGCGATCCAGGCCCGGTTGTGGCCGAAGGACGACGCCGAGCGGCAGAAGGCGATCGATGCCGGGCACGACCTGGGCCGGGTGCTGGAGACCGACGACCTGGTGCGCGGCGACAACGTGTTCTTCTGCGCCACCGGGGTCACCGACGGCGATCTGCTGCGCGGTGTGCACTACCGGGCCGGCGGCTGCACGACGCAGTCGATCGTGATGCGGTCCAAGTCCGGAACGGTGCGGATGATCGACGGGTTCCACCGGCTGACCAAGCTGCGCGAGTACTCGTCGGTCGACTTCGACCGGTCCGAGGCCGCCGATGAGGACGAGCACATGCTGCCGCCCCTACCCTGAGACGACTGCCTTGAGATAACTGCCCTGAGGCAACCTGTGATCGTTCCGCAACGTCATCCTTGTCGAAGTGCCCATAGCGTTGGGTCCGTGCGAGGAGCGCAGATGCGGATCAAGAAACTGATCGTGGGTGTGACCCTGACCGGTGCCGCGGCGCTGTCCGCGTGCGGCACCGCCGCACCCGCGGCAGGTCCGGCGGCCACCACCGAGTCGCCGTCGAGCACCACCACGACGACGACCACCACGACGACAACGACCACCACCACGACGACAACGACTCCGCCGCCCGCCCCGCCGCCCCCACCGGCGACCAGCACGACGAAGCCGAAACCGAAACCGAAGCCCAAGCCGGCGCCCGCACCGGCCGGCGGCACGCCGTGCTCGATCTCCGACGGCGCCTGCATCGACCTGTCCGCCAACAAGACCTGGTTACTCAAGGGCGGGGCGGTCACCTACGGTCCGGCGCCGATCACGCACGGCCGGCCCGGGTACCGCACCCCGGCCGGCACGTTCCGCGTGCAGTTCAAGGACATCGACCACAAGAGCTCGCTGTTCGACGACGCGCCCATGCCGTACTCGGTCTTCTTCAACGGCGGCATCGCCTTCCACCAGGGCAGCCTGAAGGTGCAGTCACACGGCTGCATCCACCTGTCCCTGGCCGCAGCGAAGACCTACTACAACTCCCTGGGAGTCGGCTCCACCGTCCAGGTCGTCCCCTAACGACAACCTCCGCCCACCAATCAGCTGACGTCGCTGGAGTGGCCCGGGAACAGGTGGGCGTCCGGGTCGAGGGCCACGGCGATGTTGTTCACCGCCGTGGCGGCCTCGCCGAAACCGGTCGCGATCAGCTTGACCTTGCCCGGGTAGGCGGCGATGTCGCCGGCGGCGTAGATCCGGTTGCGCGCGGTCCGCATGGTGCTGTCCACGGCCACCGCCCGGTGGGAGATGTCCAGGCCCCAGGACTCGAACGGGCCGAGGTCGGCGGTGAAGCCCAGGGCGGCGACCACGGTCTGCGCCGGCAGCACCCGGGTCTCCATTCCGGCCGCACCCTTGACCGACAGCTCCACCTCGGCCAGACCGTTCGCGTCCCCGCGCAGCTCCACCACCTGCGCGTCGGTGATGATCGGCACGCCCAGTTCCTGGACCTGCCGCACGGTCGCGGCGAACGCCCGGAACTTGGCCCGCCGGTGCACCAGCGTCACGCTGCGGGCGATCGGATGCAGCGACAGCGCCCAGTCGAACGCCGAGTCTCCGCCGCCGACCACGACGACGTCCTGGCCGCGGTGCGTCTCCGGGGCGGGCACGAAGTGCACCATGCCGCGGTCGAGCCAGCCGTCCCCGGCGGGCAGCGGGCGCGGGCTGAACTCGCCCATGCCGGCGGTGATCAACACCGCGCTGGTCCGGATCACCGTGCCGCCGTCCAGCCCGACGTCGAACTGTCCGTCCACTTCGGACAGGGTGAGCGCCTGGCGGCCGAGCAGGTAGGTCGGCTTCCACTGGTCGGTCTGCTCGACCAGCGCGGCGATCAGGTCGCGGCCGCGCACGGCCGGGAACCCGGCCACATCGAAGATCATCTTCTCCGGGTACATGGCGGTCACCTGGCCGCCCGGTTCCGGCAGCGAGTCCACGATGGCGACCGACAGCTCCCGAAACCCCGCGTAGTAGGCCGCGAACAGGCCGGTCGGCCCAGCCCCCACGATCAGGATGTCGACCTCTGTCGGTGTCGCGTTCGTCATGGGTACCGCCTCGGCAGGGAGTGCGAACTAGGGAAAGCGTAGGTGGTGCAGAAGGTCACTGTGCCCACAACAGTGTCCCGCGCCACACTAGTGGTATGGCCGGAGACGAGTATCGGATAGAGCGCGACACGATGGGCGAGGTCCGGGTTCCGGTGGAGGCGCTGTGGCGGGCGCAGACCCAGCGTGCCGTGCAGAACTTCCCGATCTCCGGGCGCGGCCTGGAGCGCTCCCAGATCCGCGCGCTCGGTCTGCTCAAGGCGGCCGCGGCGCGGGTCAACGGCCGGCTCGGCGTGCTGGAGCCGGACCTGGTCGAGGCGATCGCCGGGGCGGCCGAGGAGGTCGCCGAGGGGCGGCACGACGCGCACTTCCCGATCGACGTGTTCCAGACCGGGTCCGGCACCTCGTCGAACATGAACGCCAACGAGGTGATCGCCACCCTGGCCAGCCGGGCGCTCGGCCGGGACGTGCATCCCAACGACCACGTGAACGCCTCGCAGTCGTCCAACGACACCTTCCCCACCACGATCCGCATCGCCGCGATCGAGGCGCTGGTGTCCGACGTGCTCCCGGCCCTGGAACACCTGGCCGACATCCTGGAGAAGCGCTCGGCCGACTGGGCGGAGCTGGTCAAGTCGGGCCGCACGCACCTGATGGACGCGGTGCCGATCACGCTCGGGCAGGAGGCGCAGGCCTGGGCGACGCAGGTGCGGTACGGCGTCGACCGCCTGACCGGCTGCCTACCTCGACTGGGTGAACTCGCGATCGGCGGGACGGCGGTGGGTAGCGGCCTGAACGCACCGGACGGGTTCGGCGCGGCCGTCGCCGATGAGTTGGCCGCCCGGACCGACCTGCCGCTCACCGAGGCGCGCGACCATTTCGAGGCGCAGGCCACCCAGGACGGCGTGGTGGAGGCCTCGGGTCAGCTGCGCACCGTCGCGGTGTCCCTGTTCAAGATCGCAAACGACCTGCGCTGGCTCGGCTCCGGCCCGCGCACCGGCCTGTCCGAACTGGCCCTGCCCGACCTGCAGCCCGGCTCGTCGATCATGCCCGGCAAGGTCAACCCGGTGATCGCCGAGGCGACCATGATGGTGGTCGCCCAGGTCATCGGCAACGACGCCGCCGTGGCCTTCGCCGGCACCCAGGGCAACTTCCAGCTCAACGTGATGCTGCCGGTCATCGCCCGCAACATCCTCGAATCGGCACGCCTCCTGGCCGCCGCGGCCACCCTGCTGGCCGACAAGGTCATCGCCGGCGCCACCCCCGACCCGGACCGGCTGCGCGAGTACGCCGAGTCGTCCCCGTCGATCGTCACCCCCCTCAATCGCTACCTCGGCTACGAAGAGGCCGCCTCGATCGCCAAACAGTCCCTGCGCGACCGCAAGACCATCCGCGAGATAGTCCTCCAACGCGGCCACGTGGACGCCGGCAAACTCACCCTCGCCCAACTCGACGAAGCCCTGGACGTCCTCACCATGGCCCACGGCAACCGCTGACCGGCTACCGACCGTGCTGCATGCCGCGGACCATGCGGATCTCCCGCACCCCGTCCTCGACCTGGGCCGCCCCATCGGCAACGAAGCCGTGCTTGCGGTAGAACGCCTGTGCGCGAGGGTTCAGGTCGGCCACCCACAACGCCGCCGACTCACCGGGATCGACGACCGCCTCCAGCAGCGCCCGCCCAGCACCCGTGCCATGGTCGGCCGCATACACATAGAGCACGTACAACTGCCTCGCCCACGCCGCCACGGCGTCCAGGGGCGGGCCCGACATGGCGATCCCGACCAACTCGCCATCCCGCTCGGCGACAGCCACGTGGTTCTCGCGATAGCGCTCGTCGGTCAGCGCGGCAGTCCAAAACCGCTCCCGAGCAGCCAGGAAGCCCGGATCATCGAGGACTGCATCCGACATGAGCCCTCGATAGGTCTCCTGCCAGCACCGGACGTTCACAAGCGCCATCTGCGCGACGTCCTCGACCCGGGCAGGGCGAACCGTCAGCGCTGAACCCACCGCCGAATCGTAAGCGCGTCAGTTCGCTGCCGCCCTGGACATCCCGACACCACCAACAAGGCGGATCCAGGCCAACTCACCTCAAGCCAGACACCAAACACGACTATTGCCGAAACCCATACCCCAGTAGACAACCCCCACCCGTCCCGGGGGGCGGCCCCTCGGCCAGTCTATCGGCGCGCGGGGGTGGGGTGATCGACTTCGGTCTGGTTGTGGACAGTCGGCGGGGGTGTGGACAACTGGCGGCGGCGGTGCAGGCCGAGGATGCAGCCGGCGGTGACGAGGGCGACGCCCAGGGCGGAGACGAGGCGGGCGGGTTGGGCGCCGAGGGTGACCGAGACCAGCAGGCCGGAGACGGGCATCAGGCCGACCAGGACGCCGGCCCGGTCGGCGCCGAGTACGGAGACCGACCGGTACCAGAGGCAGAAACCGACCGCGGTGACCACGACCGCGAGCACCAGCAGGGCGAGCGTCTCGCGGGGTGAGGGGAGTTGCCAGCGGCCGTCGAGGACGACCGCGCCGGCGAAACCGAGGGCTCCGGCAAGCAGGCAGCACCAGGTGGCCACGGCGAAGGCGCCGATCCGGGCGACCACGCCGATCGCAAACAGGGTGAACGCGGCCTCACACAGCATGGTGAGCACTGCGAGCAGCAGACCCGGACCGTGCCAGGAACCGCCGCCGGTGAGGACCACGATCCCGGCGGCGACGGCGGCGGCCCCGGCGAGGGTCAGCGGGGCCGGGCGGCGGCCGGTCAGCAGGGGCGCGAGCAGGGCGAGCACCAGTGGGGTGCCGCCCAGCAGGGCCGCCACGAACCCGGGCTCGGCATAGCGCTGGGCGACCAGCAGGCAGGCGTTGAACCCCAGCGCCCCGATCGCGGCCAGGCCGACCAGGCTGACCAGATCGCGCGGCGCCGGCCGGGGCAGCGGCCGGCGCCGCAGCCGGGCCCAGGCCACCAACACCAGCCCGGACAGCACGTACCGCATGGCCTGCCCGGCCAGCAGCGGATAGCCGTCCAGCATCCCGGTCACCGGCACCGACCCCCCGACGATCACGCAGGCGAGAGCCCCCGAGAGCAGCGCGAACCGGGTGACTCGATCAACAGCCATGCCGCAACCCTGACCGCAAAGTGGCACAGGAGTAAGTTCCACTTCGATGAGCAAAGAATGGGCCAC
>NZ_DASTBH010000227.1:0-2542 GCF_035712165.1 Actinophytocola sp.
CGGTTGACGTCGTCGTAGGAGCCGTCGATGGCCACGATGTCGCCGCCGTAGACGGCGCTGGTGACCACCTTGCTGGCCTCCAGGTCCGACGGGATGAACACGATCGACCGCGCGCCGACCCGGGCCGCGTGCGCGGCGACGGAGTTCGCCAGGTTGCCGGTGGAGGCGCAGGCGAACCGGGTGAAGCCGAAGCCGACCGCGGCGGTCAGCGCCGTCGACACGACCCGGTCCTTGAAGGAGTGGGTCGGGTTGGCGGACTCGTCCTTCACCCACAGCGTCGCGGTCATGCCCAGCTCGGCGGCCAGCGCGTCGGCGCGTACCAGCGGGGTGTTCCCGGTGTCGAGGGTGACCCGGGCGGCCGGGTCCTGCCCCACGGGCAGCAGCGGCGCGTAGCGCCAGAGGTTGAGCGGGCCGGCCTCGATCTGCGCGCGGGTGACCCGCCTCAGCGCCGCCTCGTCGTAACCCACCTCGAGCGGGCCGAAGCAGTCGAAACAGGCGTGCTGGGGAGCCAGCGGAAACTGCGCACCACAACCGCGACAGACGAGGTGGCGGGCCGGGCTTGCCGAGGCGGGGCCCGGAGCGGTGGTGTCGTCGACGGTCAACGTCATGCGAGGCCTTCCTCTCATCTTTCCTAGTCGTCGCGATCTGCGATCTAGGACGGAATTGGCACCAGCCGGCGCGGCCTCGTCTCTGAAGTCCGCACGGTGGTTGCCGGGGTGTCATCGGGCCGTGTCCCTCAACCCCTCTGGATGAGCGTTCCTATTCAGTTGTTCCGGCCAGTGTACGGCCGTCCGCGTTAAAACGGCCCGTCGACTCCCAACCCATGATCCGTGAGGAACCTCACCGATCGCCTATGAGACGACGTCTTTACGAAGGAACCGCCACCATGCAAGGGCCCAGAAAACGCCTGCGTAGCAGACCGCGGAGATCGCGCCCTTGACCATGGCGTCGCTCTGCACCGGCGTCGACAGCAGGCCCAGCCACGCGTCGTTGTAGTGGGTCGGCAGCAGGTTCCGCAGCCCGCCGAGCGCGGTGATCTGATCGAGGATGCTCGACAGGATCACCAGCAGCACCGCGCCGCCGACCGCGCCCAGCGGCGCGTCGGTGGCCACCGACAGCAGGAACGCCAGGCCGGCGACCACCAGCAGGCCGACGGCCAGGTACGCCAGCACGCCCAGCAGCCGCAGCAGCCCTTCGCCGGCCGGGATCTGGGCCGCCACCGTGCTGCTCAGCGGGCTCCAGCCGTACCGCAGCGTGCCGATCAGCAACGCGGTGCCGGCCAGCATGAGGAGGGCCAGCAGCGAGTACGCGAGCGCGACGAGCAGCTTCACCGCGAGCAGCCGGGCCCGCGGCACCGGCGCCGCCAGCAGGTAGCGCAGGCTGCCCCAGCTCGCCTCGCTGGCCACCGTGTCGCCGCAGAACAGAGCCACGACGACGACCAGCAGGAAGGACGCCGAGACGAAGATCGTGAACAGGGTGAAGTTCAGCCCGCCGGACGTGGCCAGCTCGATCAGGCTGGAGAACTCGCCGCCGCCGTTGTCGTCGTCTCCGTCACCGCCGAACTGGAACGCCGCCAGCACGATCAGCGGCAGCAGGACCATGAAGCCCAGGGCGAGCTGGGTCCGCCGGCGCGAGGCCTGCCGGCGCCACTCCGACCAGAACGACAGCGTCGCGCCGCTCCGGTAGCCGTCGGCCCCACCGTCCGCGCGGACGACCGCCGGCGCGCTCATCGGTCACCACTCCCCCGCGAGTTGTCCCCGACCAGGGCCAGGAACGCGTCCTCCAGCCGCCGCCGCGGCACCACCCGGTCCACCCCGACGCCGGCGCGCACCAGCTCGGCCACCACCTCGCTGCGCGGGGTGCCGTTGACGTCGATGACCAGGCCGGCGTCGGCGCTCACGGTCCGCACGCCGCCCAGCCGGTCCAGCACCGCCCGTGCCGCGGCCACGTCGGAGACGTCCAGCTGTACGGTCGGCGAGTCGCCGACGATCTCGTCCACCGGCCCGCTGGCCACGATCTCCCCCTTGTGCACCACGACCACGTGGGTGCAGGTCTGCTCCACCTCGGCGAGCAGGTGGCTGGAGACCAGCACCGCCCGCCCGTCGGTGGCGTACCGCTTGAGCACCCGCCGCATCTCGACGATCTGCGGCGGGTCGAGCCCGTCGGTGGGCTCGTCCAGCACCAGCACTTCGGGCAGGCCGAGCATCGCCTGCGCGATGGCCAGCCGCTGCCGCATGCCGTGGCTGTACGTGCGCGTCTTGCGGTGGATCGAGTCGCCCAGGCCGGCGATCTCCAGCGCCTCGGAGAACCGCGCCTGCTCCGGCGGGCGCCCGGTGGCCCGCCAGTACGAGCGCAGGTTCTCCAGCCCGCTCAGGTGTGGCAGGAAGCCCGGTCCCTCGATCAGCGCGCCGAGCCGGGACAGCACCGGCGCGCCGGGCGTCACCCGGTGTCCGAAGATCAGCACGTCGCCGCCGCTGGGTCGGGTCAGCCCGACGAGCACCCGCAGCGTCGTGGTCTTGCCGGCGCCGTTCGGCCCGAGCAG